>JAYSVT010000221.1:0-14822 GCA_043718455.1 Hyphomicrobium sp. | reverse complement strand
CACAAGCAGTCCATTGTGTCTGTTGCGCCTTCTGTGGTCAGGAAACACCGAGAATTCGACGAGGTTGACGTTCTGCCCTTTGATGTCCGCGAGCTGCCCTTCAGGATTACGGCATCGTTGCCGTTCGAAAAGTCACCCACGATGACAGCGGTCGTGTCGACTCCGCCTGCCGCCGGAATCAAATGGGCATCCATGTTCGTCACGGTAACGGAATCGAAGGCGCCAGCAGTGTATTGATTGATCGATTCAACGTAGTCGTTGAACTGCTTGACCTCGATCTTGATGCCGTACTGGCCAAGCCACGTGTGGTCGATAAGAACAAAACTGCAAATGCAGGAGCGCAAAAGGGATCTTGCGCTGTTCTACCTCGCGATTGGCAGCGAGTTGCGCGTGCTGATTTGCGGTTGGCCCACGGCGTGACAAATCAATTTTTGAGAGTGAGTTTGGTGTCGCGTGCTGAGACGGGCGGCTGAAGCGTCGGCAGTGCAGGGGCGTCTACAGCCTTCGCGAACGTGTAAGTATCTACCGTTACAGAAGCTTACGGTTCTTTATCGGCGTTGGCCGCGGGATCTGTACCACTGTCGATAAGCTTGAGGGCGTCACTTGCTTTGGTGCAGGCTTCGGCAATGGTCACAATTGGAAAATCCGAGTTCGAAAGAGAGTGAGGATTCGAGTCTCCCCGTCCGCACTAAAGTTGGCTGATATCACGGAGGCGTTTCGACTCCCAATCTTTGGAGTGCCTGGCGCGGTTTGATCTGCATGCCGTTGGCCTTCAGGGATAAGGAATAACTTTCGATCGCCTGCTTGTTGTTGCCCCGCGCTTCCGCTATTTCACCTTGAACGAACAATGCGGACGAATTCGCGGGATTGATTTTGAGGGCCGACGCTAAACTGGCGTCCGTCTTTCCGGGCTGATTGAGTTTCTCGTAAGCCTTGGCAACACCAATATGAGCTTCAGGATTGTTCCCGTCGAGCTTGACAGCGCCTTCGTAGGCTTCAGCGGCTTGGTCATATGCGCCGGCCGTGTAATGGCTGAAGCCAAGTTTTAGGCGGGCCGCCATGTCGCCCGGTTTCAGAGTAATAATCCGCGACCAATCTTCTGCTGCGCCCGCGTGGGAGCCATGTTCGTTCAAGGCTTCGGCACGCGCCGCTAAGATGGGAAGGTTATTGGGCTCGGCCTTCAAAACCTCAGTGAAGTCTTGAACGGCCTCTCCGAAATCAAAGAGAATGAGCGAAGCGCGCCCGCGCAAAGCGAAAATGCGTGTGCGCCGGGCGGCATCAAGATCTGTCGCCTTGAGCAGCCGTGAACACGCCAGCAGTGCGACGTAAGCGCGATCGCGCTGATCGCAGTCCCCTTGATCGGCCTCCAGGGTTGTTGCGATGCTGTCAGATTGACCGTATGTCGCGTCGGCGGCGGAAAGCGGTAAGGACGCAATTTGCAAGAGCAGTACGCCAAAAACGGTGATCGCTACTGAAAACTTGGTCACGCAATTCTGTCCTTTTGCTGGCCTGTTAACCGGATTGCCTACGCCTAATGTTATCGTCCTTACGCCATTCTAAGCCACTCTGATCTGCGCATCAATTGTCGTCATTCGCTGCCAAAGGAATGCGAGGCACCGAGTCTATGAAGTGCCTTGTAAGCGTTCCAATACCGGCTGTTATATTTGACGACGAGCTTATAGTTTTCGATTGCCATTTGAACGTCACCCCGGCGATCGGCGAATTCGGCGCGCGCAAGATATGTCGTCCACAATCCGGAATTGATGCCGACTGCCAATTCAAATTCATTAAGTGCCTTGTCGCGACGGTTTAAATGATCATAGACGGTGGCGCGACCGACGTACCCGTCGGGGCTTTTGGGATTGATGGCGATGGACTTTGTAAAATCAGCGAGAGCTTCCTCGTGCTTTCCGGCGGCGAGTAAGCTAGTGCCACGCTGCCGATAGTTTTCGTCAAGATAGGGATTGACCGAAATAACGGATTCCCAGTCGCGCGCCGCAAGCTCATGCTTGCCGAGCAAGGCGTAGGCTCTAGCCCGGCCCTTCAAGGCCGCAAGCTGCACTGTATCGAGTTGCAAGGCGCGCGTGAAATCGGCGGCGGCGGCCACTGGTTCTTCTTCTCGCAGCCATGCCAGGCCGCGCATAGTATAAACCCCGGCGCGGCTTTGGGGATCGGCGACATTGGCTAGGGCGGAGCATGCGCGGATAACCTCGGCCCGCATGTCGCTTTTTTCGCAGGATGAACCGCTAGCCGTTTGGGAGTCGGCTGGCGGCACGAGGCAACCGGCGATAAAAACAGCAACGCAAACGACGGGCCCTATGCCGCTCCCGCGCATCCACCGTTCAGTTCTTGCCGCCAAGTTCATGGTAATGTCCCAGGTGCTGACCGGCAGCAATGTGCCCGCGGGAAATGCCGCAAACGCTTACTATTTTATTCCCGCTATGGCGGCGTTTGGATTCCTAATCGAACCAGGGCTTTGCGTGCGTTCGCGTAGACACCGTTTATTTTAAGCACCATCGTGTAGTCGTTGATGGCGAGATGTTGTTCGCCCCATCGCTCAGACATCTCTGCACGGGCCCAATAAAGCGGCAGGTATTGCGGCTTGATCGCGATGCCTTTATCGAATTCTTTTCTGGCCAGATCACGCTTCTTCTGGGCGTCATAGACAGTTGCGCGGCCTATGAAGGCATCGACTTCGCCGGGATTGATCTCAAGCGACTTGTCGAAGTCCGCAATAGCTTCCGCGTGTTGCCCGGCGGCCAAGCTGCTCGTCCCACGATTGCGAAAGTATTGATCGTTTAGAAGATTGTTGGCGATGAGCCGGGACCAATCCTCGACGGCCTTGCTATGCTCGCCAAGCTTCGTAAACGCTTTTGCCCGATCTTGAAGAGCAATGAAGTTATTCGGATCGATCTCCAGAGCTTTTGTGTAGTCGGCGGCAGCCGCCTCCGGATCGTCCTCCGTCAACCAGGCTTTGCCGCGCCATGTGTAAATTCTGCCCAAGTCTGTAGTGCCAAATTTGGCCGATGTGATTAAGGTTGTGCAAGCGCGGATGGCAAACGAAGCAACGTTGTCCTGCGCGCAGGCTTGCATCTCCGGCTCGACCTCCGACGCTTTGCCAAAGGCTGGCGCAGTTACGATCAAACTTGCAGCCGAAAGCGTGCAGGCTATTGCAGAAAAGATCCTCTCAGAAGGGGCATGGTTTGCAGCGCGTCTCATAGTGCGGTTCTCATGCTAACAGCCGAGCGGGGATTTGGGCAAATACTGTCATCACGGTGGCGTAAAAACCCCCAGCCTCCGCAAACGGCGACGGGCGTCTTCATACACGCCATTGATTCTTAAGACAGAGACGTAACTTTCAATCGCCAGTTTATCTTCGCCCCAAGCTTCAGCGAATTCCGCACGTGCCCAATGAAGGGGAAGATAGTTAGCGTTGATCGCGATGCCCTTCTTGAACTCCGTGTCGGCCAAATGGCGGTCCTTGAGGGCATGGTAGACGTGGGCGCGGCCGATATAGGCGTCGATGGCTGCCGGATTGATCTCAAGAGACTTATCGAAGTCCGCAAATGCCTCTTGGTGCTGTCCGGCGGCCAAGCGTTCGTTTCCTCGAAGGCGATAATATTTGTCGTTGCGTGGTTGAAGACTAATCAGCTCAGACCAATCGCCGGCCGCATTCCTGTGTTTGCCGAGTTTAGTGCGCGCTTTGGCGCGACCCTCCAGCGCGGCAATGTTAGTGGCCTCGATTTCGAGCGCGGCAGTGAAATCTTCAGCAGCGGCCTGGAATTCCTCTTCCTTGCTCCAGCCGACACCGCGTAAAATCAGTATGCGCATGCGCTCAGCGGGCTCGAGGTTCTGCCCGTTTAGAATGAGCGTGCACGCGCGCACGACAAGCGGCGCGGAATCGGTCTGTTCGCAATCAACAAGAGTTTGCGCTTGGCTGGCATCCCGGCCGGACTTTGTGGCGGGCTCTGGTTCGCCGTAGGTTCGTTCGGGTTCAGCAATTGCTACCCCGCCGCATAGCATTAGGCCTGCGGTATGCGTGATGATCCAGGCGGAATACCGCAATGTCAGGGTCACAAGTGTGTAATCTCTCATCAGTCGCGGCTCACAGTTTTCCAATCGTTGATCTGCCCGTCCGGGGTGTAGGCCCGTCGAAGCGGGCGAAACATACAATACTTAGTCCGCAAGCCCAAACACCACAACTGCGTCGCCTGTGCGGAATCCCCAGATAGAACTGCCGCCGGCCGCTACCGCGATATACTGTTTGCCATCAACGGCATAGCTCATTGGTGGGGCATTTACACCGGAGCCGCAGTTGAATTTCCACAGCCGCGCGCCGGTTGCCGCGTCAAAGGCGGAAAAATCGCCGTTGCCTTCGCCCATGAAGACGAGCCCGCCTTTGGTCGCGAGGACTCCGCCGACCAGAATTTCGTCAGTTTTCGTTTGCCACAAGATCTTGCCCTGGTTCTTCAAGTCGATGGCGGAGAGCAAACCGTATTGTGGTTCTTTTGCCGGCTCGAAGGCGCTGTAGGTTACTTCCGGGTTACTGCCGGAAGCAGGCGTCGTCTCGATACGGTACGTGAACGGCATGTGCATGCCTGCGACGTAAACTACGCCCTTGCTGGCGTCATAGGATGTTGGCGACCAGTTGCTTCCGCCGCCCGCGCCGGGTGTGACGCGCACCCCGCCTTTAGCCGGTGCCGCGAACATGTTTTCCTGGGGCACGAAGGCCTCTGACTTGAACAAGAGCTTGCCGTTGGTGCGGTCATTGACGAAGTACCAGCCGACTTTGCTGGCTTGGCCAACGGCTGGAATTGTCTTTCCGTCGATAGTAACATCGAACAACGTTGGCGGACTGGCAACGTCGTATCCCCACATGTCGTGCGGCACCTGCTGGAAGTGCCAGACGAGTTTTCCCGTTGCTGCTTCGAGCGCGACCAGAGAAACGGTATAAAGATTGTCGCCCGGCCGGCCCGCGCCCATCGATTGCGGCGATGGATTGCCAGTGCCGAAGTATATCAGCCCGCGTGCGCTGTCGACAGCAGGCGAATGCCAGATTGAGCCTCCGCCGAAGCGCCAAGCGTCTGCAAACTGTGGTGCATCAACTTTCTCTTTGGCGACGTCACGGCGCAAGGCAACGCCATACGACGTCTTCTCAACGAATTCGCCTTCCCAGTCCTTCTTCGTCGTCTCAAAGCGCCACTTCTCCGCGCCGTTCGACGCGTCGAAGGCCGCCATGAATCCGGGCTGGCCGTATTTTCCGGCAAAGCCTATGACGGCGGAGAGCTGGCCGTTCTTTTTCAATGCATCTTCGAGATGCAGGCCGTAACCGACACCGGTTATGCCAACGATCACCATGCCGTTGTAAACAAGCGGGGCCGCGACCGAGCCGACGCCGGTTGAGCCGGTTACTGCGTCCTTGATCAGCGGGTCGGCGGCGTTGATGGCACTTTTATCTTCCGTGGCGGCAGCAGGCTCAACAAGTGTAATGTCCCAGACTTTCTTGCCGGTGTTCTGCTCTAGAGCGACGAGATGCGCATCCACGGTTGCCACATAGACCTTGCCATACCCGAGTGAGACACCGCGGTTGGCTGGTCCGCAACACAACTTGTCAGACTTGCGCTTGTGTTCGTAGCGCCATTTTTCGCGGCCCGTCGCAACGTCGAGGGCGACGACGTTCGAGAAAGGCGTCGAAAGATACATGATCCCATCAACGACGATGGGAGTGGTTTGGAACGTACCCGCGATACCGGTTTGGTAGATCCACTTCGGCACCAGCTTTTTGACGTTGCCGGTGTTCACGTTATCGAGCGGCGAAAAGCGCTGGTTCGTGTAGTCGCGACCGTGAAGCAGCCAGTTGGAACTGTCGGACGCCGCCGCTATCATGCGCTGGTCGTCGAGCGCTTTAGCAGGGAGCGGCGCGGCAAGCGCGGCCATACACAAAACGACGGCGCGGGCCTTATAGAAACGACTGGCCATTACTGATGCGGGCATCGGCTTCCCCTTGGACAGCATTGTTCCGCATCTTGCGGGTTCATAGTACTTCGTCGCTGGCAAATTTTACTGGTTCGAAGGTGGCGGCAGTGGCCAATTTCGTGGCCGGTGCCGCGCAGCACTATTGCTCAATCTTGGGCAGCGCCTTGACGTAGACGACGATTCTCTTGATTTCGTCGGCAGTCAGGTAATCGTTCCATGCCGGCATGCCAAGTTCGAGGCGGCCGGCCTGAATGACGCCGAACATTTCGTAATGGTCGTACTTAGCCGCGTATTTCCGCAAGTCCGGAACGGTGCCTCCCGAGACGCCATAGTTTCCGTGACACTTGTAGCAAGCTTGTTTGTAAAGTTTGCGCCCATCGTCAATCGCCTTCGCGTCCGCTGGGAAATCCTCGACGATCGTGGGATCGACCATATCGTCCCGGGAGAACGGAATGCCGTGTTCGTCCTTGGCAATTTCACCTGGTGTGGCTGCAGGCTTTTCCCCATCGGCTGCGGCCGCACTCGCAATGAAAATCGACGCGAGCCTGCCCGCAAAGCCCGCCGGGGTCTGGGCGAAAACTGGATGTGCTTTATTTAGATCGGACTTTTTGTCGGGGTTGGGGGGACCGTCGCCGTCTTTCTTGCCTTCCTCTTCTTCCTTTTGAGCCTTTGACTTCGGCGGTTCGCCACCGCCCGTTCCGGCAAGCTGCACCATGCCGTATTTGGCGAAAATGGCTTCAAGCCGTCCATCCGCTTTCATTTTATCGATGGCGGCGTTGATGAGTTCGCGCAGTTCCTTGTCGTCTTTGCGCGTAGCAATGGCCATTGGGAACACGAAGTCTTTCTCGGTGTTCGCGAGAACCTTGAGGCTCGCGTCGCCAGACGATTTTACCTCCCAGCCGCCTTCTGACGCAGTCACGACGGCAGCATCGATCTCCTTGTGCTTGATGGCATCGATCATATCCTTTGTGTTACGGAAGAGTTTGCGCTCGTAGCCGCGGTTGAAAAGACGGAAGTCCGGCAATGTGCCCATCTGCACGCCGACGCCTTTGGTCTTCGAATCCTGCAGGATCGTATCGGGTGCATCGGCGCGCGCGAGTGTCGCGAAACCGCTCGAATAATAGGGCTTTGAAAGCACAACGCGGAAGTTGTCCTCTTCGAAAGAGGACTCCAGCGGGAAGCCGGGGAAGAAGTCGCAAGTCCCGTCGACCATCTGCCGTACTATCTTCTTTCCTCGGTGAGTAGAGTGCCACGTATAGCCGAGCTTGACGCCAAGCTCCTTGGCGATTTCCTGGGCCACGTCCAGATCGAAGCCCGCTGGGCTCAGCTTTTCGCTTGAATAGGGAAGACGTTCGGGATCGGCGCAGACCAGGATCGTTTCTAGGCGCTTGATGCGCTCCATCGTCGCCTGTTGGGCGAGCGCGGCGTGAGTAAACGATAGCGTTGACAGTGCCGCAGCAAGTCCAAGAACGATGCGCGTGCCGGGAACCATTCGTGTCTCCATATGTCTCTAGAAACGGAAAACCGGAAGGAGGCGGGCTGCCCCCTTCCGGATTTATTGTAGCGGACTAAGCCTTACGAACCAAGCTCGTATACCGTCAGCGAAGCGCCCTTGTTCATGCTATTCTTCAGGTGATCAGGAACGCCCTTGCCAGCCCACATCGGGAAGGCGCCGCCGTATCCCGAAGGAACCGCAACGTACTGCTTGCCGTCGACCGCGAAGGTGATCACGCCGCCGATGATGCCAGACGGAGTGCGGTGGCTCCAAAGAACCTTGCCCGTGTCTTGATCATAAGCCTTGAGGTAACCTTCCAAGTCGCCAACGAATGCCAAGCCGCTAGCTGTGCTGAGCGAGCTGCCCGACTGAAGTGGCGAAGGCGTGTTGACGACCCACTTCACCTTGTTGGTATTGAGATCAAAGGCCACGAAGCGGCCCTCGCCCGGCTTGTCGATTTCGCCGCCAGCGCCGAGGAACATCGTGCCCTTTTTATACTCGGTTGCTTCATGGTGCAGCTTGACGCAGATGTGTTCTGCCGGGATGAACGCAACGTTCGACTTCGGATTTACCGACATGTGCGCCCAGTCCTTGCCGCCGAAGTAAGACGGGCAGAACGTGGCCGGCTTGCCGACGCCAGGACGCTTGCCGTCCTTGACTTCGAGCTTGCCTTCTTTGTTGACGGTACCCCAATCGACTTCAACGAACGAGTTCGCGCGGATGAACTTACCCGTAGTGCGGTCGTTCAGGTACATGAAGCCGTTCTTGTGGGCGTTGGCGATAGCCTTGACCTTCTTGCCATCGACTTCCAAATCAACCGGGATGTTCTCGTTCATAGAGTCCCAGTCCCAAGCATCGGCCGGGATGTGCTGGAAGTACCATTTGCGCTTACCCGTGTCGGCGTCGAGTGCGATAACCGAGTTCGAGAACAGGTTGTCGCCTGGACGCATATCCGAGTTCCAGGGTGCCGGGTTGCCCGTGCCCCAGAACGTCAGGTTCTGCTCAGCATCAAATGTAGCAGTGAGCCAGGCCGCTCCGCCGCCGTACTTGGCCGAGTCCTTGCCCCACGTGTCGTAGCCTTCTTCGCCCGGTTGCGGGATTGTCGAAGTCTTCCAAACTTCGTTACCCGTCTTGGCGTCGAGAGCGACGATCTGGCCGATGACGCCGAATTCGCCACCGGCGAAGCCTGCGAGAATCTTACCTTTCACGACGGTAGGCGCCATCGTGAACGTGTAACCGGCCTTGTAGTCTTCAAGCGTCTTTTCCCAGACGAGTTTGCCGGTTGCTGCTTCGAGCGCAAAAGCGCGCGCGTCGAGCGTCAAGCCATAAACCTTATCTTCGTGAAGTGCGACGCCCTTAGCGAGCTTACTGCAGCATGCAAATTGCGTGGTGTCGGCCGGAACTTTAATTTCGTGGCGCCAGAGGCGGTTACCGGTTTTCACATCGATAGCATCGACATATTCGCTCGATATGGCAAGAATCATGATGCCGTTGTTGACTTGCGGCGTCACGGCCTGACCCTCGAGCGAGCCAAGCGAGATCGTGTAAACCGGCTTTAGTTTGGCAACGTTCGACTTATTGATCATGTCGAGCGGGCTGTGGCGAGAGCCGTGATAATCGCGTCCGTAAATCAGCCAGTCGTTACCGTCTTTGGCAGCATTGAGCAGGCGCTCATCTGTGACGGGTTTCCAGTCAAATGCCGAAGCCGGCACTGCAAATGCCGAGGCCGCGCTGGCCAAAGCAATCATGCCGGCAAGTGTCTTGGTTATTTTCATTCTTTTCCTCCTTAGCGAGATCGTTCTTCAGTGTTGCAACACTCTTAAATTCCAGCGGTAGCAGGTGATCTCATCCGGCTACACCCTGGGATCGGGAATGAATTCGTGCACCTTATTGGCCTCGATGGCAATGGAGACTCGACCAATGCATAATGGGTTTGCATGCGCGCAAACTAACAGAGCGGCCCAATGCTCTGCTCTGTCCGCTTCTAAGCTCGTCACGCGATGTTGGATCAGACTCTCCCATTAGCTCGCAGTAAGCGACGGTGCGGGTTGAGACCCCGAACTCTATTCTTGGTATTAGATCAGCAATCGGCGTGCCAAAGTTAATGGCGCAGTAAGCTGGAGTTCTGGCTCCGAAATTCATCGTTTGAAGTGCATTGGTGTCGCGTTAGTGCGACAGCCGTCGCATCAAGCTTAGGGCCTGTGTACGGTGGTGCAACGGGTGAAACGTGAGAGATTATATTTTTCGTCAAAGGGTACGGGATGAACTGCATCGCGCGACCGCAAAGATCTGCGAAAGTCGTTTCGCACTGCCTAAGATTGATGCGCTGCGATTTCGCAGCGCATCAGAAAGTTGTGCGCTGCGAAGGCATGGGACGGAAGGCCAATTCTAGCGGTTCGGTGGCCGCGTAAAGTTGGCGCTGACTTCGACAACAAATTTCTGACGAAAAGCGCGCGCGAAATCGTCATAGCCAACGGACGGGACAAGGAAGGCGCCTGGTCCGCCAATGACATTGTCCTTGAACCAGCTTTCAATCGTGGCGGCGTCTTTGCCTTCAAGTATGGGCAAGCCATTGATCGTAACGCCGCCTCCGAATAAGTCGGCACGCGCGGTCTCGAGGAGAGAGCCTGTGTTGCAATTGTCGGGACCATCGCCCGAAACATCGACAACAATCTTCGTGGCCCGGGTCGGGATGCGCGCGACCACCTTGTCGGCGACGTAGCGCAACATGCGTGCGAGGCACGTGAATTCACCTTCTTGCTGCGGCAGATTGCGGATGGTGTTGGCCAGAGCCTTGGCGTCGCCTGCGTTCGAAATCACAGTCCACGGCACCGAAAGTTTTGCCTTATCGGCCCATGTCACCATGGAAATGAGTATCCGGGCATTGGGGCCTCCAAGCACTGCGTTTATGACGCTTTCGTCTTCAAGCGCCGCGGCAATCCCCTCCATCTGCAGGTGATAGCGCTTTTCGTCGACCGAGCTCGATACGTCGACCGAAAGAATGAGCGCAGTATCCACTTGGGGCGGATCTTCTTGAGCAGACGCCGTGATAACGAAGGTACTTATCGCTCCAGCAGCAGCGATGGCCGCCCCAACTTGCGTCAATGACGTGAACTTCTGCCGGAATGACATTGCAACTGTCCTGTGTTTTGCGAAGTGGCGCCAGCACGCTTTTAGCCTGCCGGCGTGAGTAAGGGCGACTATAAGGCGCAGAACCGAATTGTTCAAAGGTTCGATCCAGTTGGTCAATTCCGTTGAGATAGACTTCCAAATGCATTGCGCCGCAGGATTGACTGCCAGAATAGGGAGCATTGTAGGCTGGTCAATCCACCAGGTGCTGTTTGAACCACTCGACCGACGCATTTGAGGCGGCGTCGAAGTCTTTAATGTACGCATCGAAGTGACCGCCCTTGAGCGTGATCAGCCGTTTGGGATGCAGGGCCTTCTCGTATCCAGCCAGCGCCTGATCCGCGACGGTCAGGTGGTCTCCAAGTGCAACGACAATCAGCAAGGGCGTTGGGCTGACGAACGGCAGGTAGGCACCGGGCTCGTAGTCCATGAACATTTCAACCGAACGCAGCGTCACCTCATTGCGCCAGGAGGGCGCGCGGAGTTTTTGAGTCTCGGTAAACCAGGTCCATGAGTCGGCTGTCGGGAGTGCCGCGGGACCGGCCGGGTTTTCGGAAACCACGGGTACCATGGCGGGCGCTTCTCCGCGATAACGGGCGCGCCGGTCCTCGGCCATGGCGGCTTGGAAACCCGCGATGAAGTCTGCGCGGACCAAACGCTGGGCGTTGTTATGGCCGCTGATCAGCGGCACTTGCGCCGAAACGCATTTCACGCGCCGGTCGGTTGCGCCAACGACGATGACATGCGCGCCCGAATAGCTTGAGCCCCAGACGCCGATGCGGTCCACATCCGTTTGCGGTAACGTTTCGGCAAATGTGATGGCGTCGCGGTAATCGCGGATCTGTTGCCAGGGATCAATTTCCTGGCGGATCTTGCCATCGCTCGCGCCGAAGTTGCGATGATCGAACACGAGCGAGGCGAGGCCAGCTTCGGCGAATTTTTCAGCGAACTTGTCGAGATACATTTCCTTTACGGCTGAGTATCCGTGCGCCATGACAATGGTCGGATATTTCGCGGCGCCGGACCCCGGCACAAAGTGCCAGCCGCGCAGGATTGTGCCGTCGTCTGTTTTGAATTCGATATCCTTGCGCATGACGAAATCCTTCCAAAATGTTTGTATTTTCTCTGTTTCTCAGAAATTCCGGCCGAGCGCCGCCGCTTGCGCGGTGTAGGCGTCCTTGTCCTCGCCGAAGAGTGTCTTTTCGACGATGAACGATTGGACACTTGGGACGCCGATGAACTTCAGCCAAATTTCCATGTAGGGCTTTTGATGATCCCAAACCGACGACGGCATGCCGCTATCGCCGTCATAACCGATGCCTCGCGCGTAGATGACAAGTGCTTTGCTCTTAGTGAGCAGTCCGTTCAACCCGCGCTCGTCGAATGTGAATAAAAGATCTTTATGGCTCACAGCGTCGATAAGTTGCTTCAAGCGATAGGGGACGCCGAAGTTCCACATGGGCACGCCGATGAGGATTTTTTCCGCGGCGCGGAAACGCTGAGCGTATGAATCGAGCTTTGCCCAAGCCGCCGCTTCGGCAGGTGTCCGTTCAATCCCGGCGAGACCAGCGTATTTGGCGCCGAACGCGGCGTCATCGATAACCGGAATGTCTTCGCGCCAGATGTCCAAAACGTCGATCGTGTCATTGGGGTTGGCCGCCTGATAGGCGTCAAGAAAGGCCTTTGCGGCTTGAATGGATATAGAGCGCTCTTTGCGGGGTGAGCCTTCGACATAGAGGAGGCGGGCCATGGTTCTCCTTGCGGCGTTGCAGAGTTCACGTGTTGGTACGAAGCCGGAACCGAGGCGTCAATGACACTCCACCGAAAGACTTAGGTCACGTCTGCGTGTTCCGGGGCTGATACGTGTCAAGGGAAAAACCCGCGGGCTTGCCCCATCACGACAAGGCCAACGAGGCAAGCGAGCGCCACGGAGTGGAAGAACACATAGCGCAGGATCGAGCCCTCGTGCCCGTACCACTTGGTGGCGGTGGAGGCGACGACGATCGATTGCGCGTCGATCATCTTACCCATGACGCCACCAGACGAGTTGGCGGATGCCATGAGAACCGGATCTAAGCCCAGCTGTTCTGCGGTCACCTTCTGCAAGCCACCAAAGAGCACGTTGGACGAGGTATCCGATCCAGTCAAAGCCACTCCAAGCCAGCCGATCAGCGTGCCGAAGAACGGATACCACCACCCGGTATTCGCCAAGAGTAGCCCCATCGTCGCGTCCGTCCCCGAGTAGCGCGTCACGAAGCCAACGGCGAGCATAGCGGCAATTGTGAGCAGCGAGTAACGCACCATCACAAGAGTTCGCCAATACATTTTGATGATGTCGAGCAGCCCGTAGCCCAAGACGAAAGCGGAGAGTATTGCTGCGAGGAAAATGCTCGTTCCCGTCGCGGAGAGGAAGTTCGGCTTATAAACGGCTTTCTCGGCTTCCGCCTTGGCAACGACAGGCGGAACCTTTTCCACTTGCTCGTGCAAGTTCGGGATCTTCCATTCGGTGTAGGCGCTCTTCGTTACGCCGCAGATGCTCTCGACAATGGCCGAACGCGTCTCGCCCGCTTTCATTGCCGTCGGACAGCCGTTCAAGGCTTCCTTCACCGCCGGAATGCCCCAGAAGAAGACGAAGACGCTCAGAATGGCCCACGGCGCCCAAACGCGCGCCCCGCCGCCGCCAGCCTGAGGAGCGGGTGCCGCCGCCTCGACGTGGCCTTCGGCTGCAAATCCGCTCGGCATCGCGGTCATCGGATTTTTCGGCTGCCAGACCTTGAGGAACAGCGCGAGGCAGGCCATCGACGAGATCGCCGCCACCACGTTGACGAGCCACGGCCCGTGATAATTTGAAATCAAAAACTGCGGTATCGCGAATGATGCGCCCGCGACCAGGATCGCCGGCCAAATTTCGAGCATCTTCCTGAAGCCGACAAACGCCCAGATCAGCCAGAACGGCACAAGGATGCAAAACGGCGTCAATTGCCTACCAACAGTTGCGCTGAGATCGAGGAGATCCAATCCGGTGACGGCCGCGAGCGTGATCACAGGCGTTCCAAGCGCGCCAAACGCGACGGGCGCCGTATTTGCGATGAGCGACAAACCTGACGCCGCGAGCGGCGAGAAGCCGAGCCCGATGAGCATCGCGGCCGTGACCGCGACAGGCGTGCCAAAGCCCGCCGCGCCCTCGAAAAAAGCGCCCAAAGAAAAAGCGATGAAGAGAAGCTGGATGCGGCGGTCGTTCGATAGGCCTTGGATGGAGTTCTGCAGCCGCAGGAAATCGCCTTTTTCGTTCGTCAGATTGTAGAGAAACATGACGTTCAAAATGATCCAGCCGATCGGCAGCAAGCCGAACGCGGCACCATAAACCGCAGCCATACCGGCCATCTCTGCCGGCATGCCGAAGCCCAGGATCGCAATTACCAGCGCCGCCACAAGCCCAAGCATCGCCGCGTAGTGCGCCTTGATCTCGAACAGGGCGATCGATCCCAGAAGGACGAAAATGGGAATGGCGGCAACCAGTGCCGAGATGCCCATATTGCCGAACGGATCATAAACTTGTGACCACATGAACTTCCCCCGTCGCACCGCTGGGAGCGGATGCGCATTTTAAGTTTCTATTTTGGCTGGACAGTAGACGATCAAACCGCACCTGGTAAACGGACCAATCGCGTTATAGTGCTCGCCGCAGAATATTTTTTGGCGGGACACACTATCCCGATACTACCGGCGAGGTCATGTTGTCGTGGCATCGGCGCGCGAGCGTCTGGCTTGGCTTTGAAAGCTTTATACTCCGCCTCTATCGCGGCGGTGTCCAACCGTAAAGCCAATCATAACCCGCCATCAGGCGCTCTGCCGGAAGATTGCGCAGCACGCCGTTGCGCGCTGCCGCTATGAGGCCGCTCAAGTGATAGATCTGGCCGTTGCGGCGCGAGGCGGCTTGAACGCGCATGACGCGGCCTCGGCGGTTGAACTCGAATCGCAGCAGCGCCGACGGGATGTCGCCCGGCGTCATGCCAATTTCTGCGGCGACAACGCTGGCATCTTCTAGTGCCAACACTGCGCCTTGTGCCAGAAAGGGCAGCACGGGGTGCGCCGCGTCACCGAGCAAGGCGATGCCGCCCTTGGCGTAGTGCGATGGAACGGCACGCTCGTAAAGCGACCACTTACGCCAACTGCTTGCCGAGCGCAGGAGGTCTTGCAGCGGTTGCGCAAAATCACAGGC
>JAYSVT010000023.1:0-8359 GCA_043718455.1 Hyphomicrobium sp. | reverse complement strand
AATCCAAAGCGTAGCGCTGTATGAGCCCCGGCAAGGTTTCGATAATGGCGTTCCGGCCCATGCGGCCGACGATATCGCCGAGAAACAACAGGCGCATTTAGTCTCCGTGACAGCGCTTCGGTCCTGACGGTGTCAGAACCCAATCCAAGCGCTGGTCATAGCTCTCAGCTGGCACGGCGTCGACCTGTAGTTCGTCATACGCAATGCCAACGGCGACAACAGGCTTCTTGGCCCTGAGTTTCGCGAGCGTCCGGTCATAAAATCCGCCGCCATAGCCAAGCCGGTACCCTTTCATGTCGAAGGCCAGCAGCGGCACGAGCACGACGTGGGGTGCAACTTCGAGCTTGTCCAAGCTGGGTTCTGCAATACCCCATGCCGCAGGTTCTAGGATATCGCCTGGCGCCCAAGTGCGCATGACGAGAGGCTGGCCTTTGCCAACCATCACGGGAAGCGCCATACGAAACCCCTCCTCGTGCAACCAGGTCATGAGGTCAGCCGGATTTATTTCGTCGCGGATGGCCGCAAAGCCTGAAACAATCGTCCCAGACGGTACGCGCAAAAAATCCAAGCCATGGGCCGCTAACAAACGCGCGGCCTCCGGCCCATGTTTCTCAAACGCCAACTTGCGCGTCTGGGCCGCGATAGCGCGGAGATTTTTTTTTGCGTCTCGATCAGAATCTGGCATCACGCCCGGCATCATAAACGATAGGTGCCGCGAAGGCCGTCGGGATCATGATCCCGCGTGGTCCCTACGAGTGTAGGTGGGCACCATATGTCCGGAACCACGGCTCCGGCCAGAGACAGCACCCTTGCGGATCTTATAGGCCCCCGGGTCATTTGCCCCTAACGAGCCCCGCAGCACCTTTGATGTAGTGCAAAGATGTCAGGAAATCCAGGGCTTCGCTTATTTTGCTGGCGCGCGGCCGCTCCGCCAACCCCGCGCGCGCTACCACTCCCACAGCCAATTGATAACGGCGGCCAGTGCAACCAGCCAAATTGCGACAATCACGGCAGCGGCATATTTGTTCAGAGGCAGGCGTGCGCCCGGCTCCACCCGCGCCCGATGTTCGGCCAGAACCTCATCCGGGATCATGCGCCGTACCGCCCACAGGCCAATCGGCAGCAAAATAGCTTCGTCGAGATACCCAAGTATGGGGATGAAATCCGGGATCAGATCGATGGGACTTAGAGCGTAAGCGACAATGAAGACGCCGAGCATCTTTGCAAGCCACGGCGTACGCGGGTCACGCACTGCAGACGCGAGGACAACGATTTCAGATTTAAGGGCGCGGCCCCAAGCAACGAGCTTGGCACGCAGATCATCAAACATGGACAAAGCGCATTGAGAACAAGATCTCAGACATCAACCGGCCGTCCCGCTCACGAACCTGTTTTGCGGCCATTCTCGCTGCGGCTGTTTTCTTTTGAAGTGCTGTTATCTTTTGAAGACTTGGCATTTTCCGAGACTGCCTTGAGCTTTTCGGTGCCGTCTTCAAGCAGCTCGTCAATGTCGGCGCGCGCGTCGAACAATTCGTCGGCAATCGTCAGTGCCGCCATGAGCACTAAGCGCTCATCACCCGCCTGCCCATGCTCGCGCATCAGGATGTCGAGCTTGACTTTCAGATAATTGGCAACCGCTTCCAGCCGCTCAACGTCGGCTTCACCGCATTCGAAGCGGTAGGATCGTTTATTAAAGGTGATGGCAACCTGGGCCAACGGCTCTGCCGGCAGTTCCCCGCCGCTCCCTCGACTCGCTAATGCACATCATGTGTCGAGGTTATGCAGCGAATCGATAACCCAATCAATGCGATTGATGATTTGTTCGTGTTTTTGCTCAAGTTCCGCGATTTTGGCGCGCGCAGCAGCCAATTCCGCTTCCAAGCGTGCATTTTCGCTCGCGAGATCAACTCCTAGCTTGGCTTTGGGCGCGGCTTTCCCGGCGTCGCTGCGCTTTAATTTTGCCGTGTTGCGTTCAGCCATAGCCTATTTCCGATCGCCGCCCGCACTACTTGAAGACAGGCGGCCAACTGGCCCGCGGAAGTCCACGTTACGTGCCGGATGCGAACCACGTCAACCAAGGACCGATCACGACTTGAACGCTACCGTGGAAAGTCTCACAAATGTGCTGCAAACCATGTTGCGATTGTGCCGCGATTGACGCATTGACAGGGCTATGACGGCTCCCGTTAATGGCGCGCGTTGCTGGCCGGAGCGCTCGGCCAGTGGCTAACGGGCAACTGAGCATTCCATTCTCGCACAAGAGATTATCCTCCGGAGGACACGATATGGCTGTTAAGGTCGCGATCAACGGTTTTGGCCGGATTGGCCGCAACGTGCTGCGCGCGATTCTAGAAAGCGGCCGCACGGATATCGAAGTCGTTGCCATCAACGATCTCGGCCCCGTCGAGACAAATGCTCACCTCTTGCGTTTCGACAGCGTGCACGGGCGTTTCCCCCACACGGTCACAGTCTCGGGCGACACCATCGATGTCGGCCGCGGGCCCATCAAAGTAACGGCCATCAAGAACCCTGCAGAACTTCCGCACAAAGCTTTTGGAGTCGACATCGCACTCGAATGCACCGGCATCTTCACCGCCAAGGACAAAGCGGCGGCCCATCTTACCGCTGGCGCAAAGCGCGTGCTGATTTCCGCTCCGGGCGAGAATTCCGATCTCACCGTCGTCTATGGCGTCAATCACGACAAGCTGACGAAGGACCACCTCATCGTCTCCAACGCCTCATGCACCACGAACTGTCTCGCGCCGGTTGCCAAGGTGCTTAATGACCTCGTCGGCATCGACAAAGGCTTCATGACCACGATCCACGCTTACACCGGCGACCAGCCGACGCTCGACACCATGCACAAGGACTTGTATCGCGGCCGCGCCGCAGCGTTGTCGATGATCCCGACCTCGACTGGCGCCGCCAAGGCCGTTGGGCTCGTGCTGCCGGAGTTGAACGGCCGCCTCGACGGTACCGCCATCCGTGTGCCGGTGCCCAATGTTTCGGTCGTCGACTTCAAATTCAACTCGAAGCGCGAAACAACGGTTGCCGAGATCAACGCCGCCGTGATCAAAGCCGCAGCATCGAACCAACTCAAGGGCATCCTCGGCACCACCGATCAGCCGAACGTGTCGTCCGACTTCAACCACGATCCCCGCTCGTCGATCTTCCACCTCGACCAGACCAAGGTCATGGACGGCACCCTCGTGCGCGTGCTGTGCTGGTACGACAACGAATGGGGCTTTTCCAACCGTATGGCCGATACGGCGGTGGCGATGGGGAAGTTGGTTTAAGTTAACGGTTCATCTCCCGGCTGCACGCGTTGCAAACCTGTGCTAGTGATACGGCCAAAGTTCTGCCGGGAGATCTCGATGAGCGGCTCGCTAGAAGATCGCATCACTTACGACCCGCGGGTCTGCGGCGGCCGCCCCTGCATCCGCAGCATGCGCATTCGCGTTAGCGATATCCTCGATATGCTGGCAGAAGGCGTTACCCAGACGCAGATTCTCGCGGACTTCCCAGACCTTGAGGCCGCGGACATCGCGGCGTGCCTGAAACTTGCCGCACGCAAGGTGGATGTGCCGCGCGTCGCCGCATGATCATTTGGATCGATGCCCAGTTGCCGCCAGCGCTTTGCCACTGGTTCAGGGATGCGGCAGCGATCGAAGCCCATTCCGTCCGCGATCTGGGGATGCGCGAAACACCCGATCACAAAATTTTTGCGGCTGCGCGAAAGCCTGGGCACGTGATCCTGAGCAAAGACATTGATTTCGTGGATTTAGTCACCCGGCTCGGCGCACCGCCGCAAATCGTGCGGGTCACATGCGGCAACGTCACGACGGTGGCGATGGTTTCAATTCTGGAAAAGAATTGGGCGGACGTGGCCCGGCTGCTCGCGGCCGGAGAGCCGCTGGTGGAGATTGGGTGAGGAGTTAGGGCTTCTCCAACCGCATGCCCGACACGGCGGTTGCGATGGGGAAGCTGAATTGCGGCGGGCTGCACGAAAGAGTTACTGGTGCTTACTCAGTGCGACAGCCAAGCCGGCAACACCGAAATAAAATGTGCAAGTAGGCTATGCCGGGCGCGCCAGTAAGGCGACCCCGCTGATCGGTCAATTTGGGCATACGTCTGCACGCACTCTCCTCGATCTTCGCCTCCAAAGCAATGCGATAGCGAGACAAGATTTGTCATCGCTGCTAACAAAAAAAATGTGGTGAAGACAATTGTGAAGATTATTTTGCGGTTGAATGTTGGTATATCTGGTTCGTCGATTGAGCTGTACGCCCCATATGCAAGTACAAGCCCCGCCAAAAGTAGCCAGACTCCAATATGCAGGAACAATGACCTAGGCAAAGGGTATTCCCAAATTTGAGTTGAAGCTGCTATCGCCGCGAGACTGGCGACAAAGCACGACCTCGACCATACGGCAATGAGTTCGCGAGCTAGCTCATTCATTTTCTGCTGATTCAGGTCGCTCATCCCACTTTAATATCAGGACGCATCCCAAATACGAAGTTAGCATCGCATCGGAACTGTGGAAAATTGCCCGCGGCCGAGGTGAGGTTCAGAAAACGCCCGATTCTATATCGCATATTCAGTGCTTTCTTCCCCTGCGGCCTTCGGGGGGCTGGAAGGGGGCGGCAGACCGCGCTATCTCAAGCGCCGAAGCATTCAATGTCCGCCCATCCGGAGGCCCTTATGACCGCCAAACTTCCAGAAACGCTTGAAGACATCGCCCGCGCTCTTGTGGCGCCCGGCAAAGGCATTCTCGCGGCCGACGAAAGCTCGGGCACCATCAAAAAGCGTTTTGATAAAATCAACACGGTCTCGACGGACGATTCGCGCCGCGACTATCGCGAGATGTTGTTCCGCTCAAGCGATGCCATGAAGAACCACGTCTCCGGCGTCATCCTCTACGACGAGACCATCCGCCAGAAGGCGAAGGATGGCACACCACTCGTCGATATCATGCGCGCTGCCGGTTCTATTCCTGGCATTAAGGTCGATACGGGTGCCAAGGCCCTTCCCGGCCCGACGGCAAGAATCGAAACCATCACCGAAGGCCTCGATGGCCTGCGCGAACGCCTCGCCGAGTATCACAAGTTAGGAGCACGCTTCGCCAAGTGGCGGGCAGTCATCACCATCGCCGATGGCTGCCCGACATGGAACTGCGTCAAGGCGAATTCCCACGCGCTCGCGCGCTACGCGGCGCTCTGCCAGGAAGCCGGCATCGTCCCCATCGTCGAGCCCGAGGTGCTGATGGACGGCGAGCATTCCACCCACGACATCGACGAGTGCTACCGCGTCACCGAGTGGACGCTGCGCACTGTCTTCCGCGAACTCTATGATGCGCGCGTCAACCTCGAAGGCATCATCCTGAAACCGAACATGATCATCGCCGGGCAGAAGTCGGCTAGCCAAGCGAGCGCCGCCGAAGTTGCTGAGAAAACGGTGAAGTGTTTGAAAGCGACTGTGCCGTCGTCGGTGCCGGGCATAGCGTTCTTGTCGGGCGGACAATCCGATCAAATTGCCACCGAACACTTGAGCCTCATGAACGCTGCTGGCGGCTTGCCTTGGGCGCTGACGTTCTCGTATGGCCGCGCATTACAAGCAGCCGCACTTTCAGCTTGGGGCGGCAAGACTGAGAACGTGGCAGCTGGCCAGCGAGCCTTCGCCCATCGCGCCAAGATGAACGGCCTCGCGAGCCTCGGCAAATGGGATGCGAAGCTGGAGAAGACGGTGTAACAATTACAGCTGCTGAAAATGACAAAGGCGGGCCTCGGGGCCCGCCTTTTATCTATTCAAAGTTCCTAAGTTTTAGTTCGACAACAACCCCGACAGCGCGTTTGAGAGTATATCGCCCGCTGTCTGGTTCTGCGGTCGGCGCGAAGCCTGCTGCGAGGCTTTCTTGTTGCCAGACTTCTTCGAACTTGGACCTGCCGCCGGCACATAACTGCCAGACACGTCGGCTACCTCATCGTCGGAATGATCGGGCGCGTCGTACCTAACGGCGCGGCCGGCCAACGCCTGCATCACGCGGCTGTCTTGACCGTAGAGATCGCCAAAAGTTTTGACTTTGCCTGCATCGTCCGCACTCGCGGTGAAGTAGGTGAGATATACAGGTACTTCTTTGGTTAGAGAGATTTCGTTCGATCCTCCGCCGCCAGAGAACATGGTTCCCACTTTCTGAGACGACCAGCCCTTGTCTTCGCCAAGCAGCACCTCCGCAAGCTTCCGCGGATTTTCAACGCGAATGCAGCCGTGGCTCAACGCGCGGCGCGATTGGGCAAACAGCCCGCGCTGTGTCGTGTCGTGCATGTAGACGTCATGGCGATTGGGAAATCGGAACTTAACCGTGCCCAATGGGTTTTGCCCGCCAGACGGCTGAACGAAACTGAAGCTGCGAATATCGACCCGGTTCCAGTCCACGGAATTGGCATCGACCGGCCGTCCATTGATGCTCGGCTTCAACCCATAGGCCGCAAGCACGCGCGCGCCGCCGCTTGATGACCCGCCGCCAAACAATTGATCGAAAAATCCGCCGCCGCCGTTCCCAGAAGCGCGCTTCAAACGCGGAAGGAGTTCTTTGACTTTGATGCCGTCCGGCACGCCCCATTCAGGATTGAAAATCACGAACTGCATGCTCGATGTCAAAATCGGCGTCGGCCAGGTCGGCAGGCCAACAATGATCTTCTCTTCCCAAAGCGTCTGCTCGCCTTTTTTGACGCGTCCCATGAACTCGGGAATGTTGTTCATCACATGCATGGAACCGAGATCTTCCGGCAGCCAGCGCCAGCGTTCCATATTGATGACGATGCGATCGGCGCCGCGTGACGGGTCTGCTTTCTTGGGTTCGCCTGCCTTATTCAAAGCGCTACGTGTCTTGGCATTCAGAACCCCGTTGGCCTTGATACCGTTTTCTTCCTGAAAGGCTTTGACGGCCGCTTCCAAGCGCGCGTCATAGAGCGTTTCGTTCGATGCAGAGTTCGCTTCGAGCTTCAAGCGCTTGCGCAGCAACGAGATATCGGCGTGCTCAATACCCGGCTTGATGGTGCCTTCGACAGGCAGTTTGATCTGCAAAGATTCGTCGATTTTCTCAGGATCCTGTGGTCCGCGCGCTTTCAACAAGGCCTGGCGCAGATTATGAAATCCGGCGTGTTTGGGATGAAGTGACGTCAAGTAAGCGTCCGGCGTCGCGTTGTCCGCGATATCCGCGATGACGGCCTTGGGATCCTTGAGTTCGGGCTTCATGTCCCAGATGTTGCTGATCGACAGCGGTTCAACGCGTCCGCCGCGCGCGTGGCGCGCATATTTCAAGACTGCGATCGACAATCGGGCTTCAGCCTCGCCGAGCGCATCGGGCGACGCGCCAGCCGCGACCTCGGGAAGTTCGAAAGCAGAAGCTTGCAAGCCCCAACTATCCGCCTTCTTGATCTCAGCGATGACCGCCATGGCGCGACTATTGAAAGCGCCGTCGGCTACCCAGAGCGGCGCGCTGCGGCTTTGATAAAACGACGAAAGGGCGGCTCTGTCTTCTGCGATTGTTTTTGAGGCAAACCCTTTGTCGTCAAGTTTGCGGGATGTTGCTTCGAGAACGGGCTCCCTGGTCACAGCCGCAACAGCTGCCGGAGTGCTCACCGGACTACTGGCTGGATTTGAAGGCGATCCATAGCCGTAAAAGGTTGTCGTACCTGATGGCGTATCGCTGGAATTGCTATCTGGTTCAGCGTTGGCTGGCACGGCGAAAAACGCCGACGACGCGGCAATCGCCGCAAACAGAATTGGCCGGCCCCCGGCCTTTACTGTGCTCATCTTCAAACGACTCCCACCCTCAGTATTCTCACTGTGAAATTCATCAAACCAGCACGCCCATCTCTGCCCGCAAAATGGCGGATTGGAGGTCTCGCCGCCAAGACCACAACCAACAATGACCTTACTTGGCGCGGCGGTAAACTCCCTAACGGGCGCAGCTTGTGAAAAAGCCGCGGTGTGGCCCGGAAGACTCGACGTATTAACAAGAGGTTAATACTCTAAACCGGCTCTTCTTCTTTCCGCCTCATTGGGCTTCGATAGCCTTGCATTCACCGGAGGCCCCAGCTTGATACCAACCGAACTCTACCTTGTGCTCGAAATCGATGAAAAAGCCGGGGCCAATTCCAGCGCCGCGCTTGAGGCTGCACTCAGCGCCGCGCCCTTCGCGAGCGTTCTCATCACGGCGCCTGCCGGCCGGCCGCTTGCTGTGCCTCAGACGAACTCCATCGTCGAGATTTTGCAGGCCAAGAATATCGCCGCAATGATCGCGGACGACGCCGGCCTCGCGCGTCAGCTGCGTGCCGACGGCGTGCATCTCTCGTGG
>JAYSVT010000220.1:0-14827 GCA_043718455.1 Hyphomicrobium sp. | reverse complement strand
CACCTCTTGGAAATCGTGCGCCGTGATCGCAAATGGAATGAAGAGGCAGCGCGCAAGCAATTGCTGCAGTTTTTTGAAGCCTGGGGTTCTAAGGAACCACTAGTTGGCGAAGGGCGCCGCCGGTTATCGTCGCTGTTGTTCAGCTAGCCAGTGCGCGACGCGACGGCCGTCCGGCAGGCTTGCTGCATTGAGGCCGAGCTGCATTGAGTACAAGGAGACGTGACCTCGTGGGACTCGCACAGCGTTATCGCAGGCCAGCCGACCTTCCTCCGAGGATTGCGGTGTTCCCCCTGAGAGGCGCCATTTTGCTTCCAAGGGCCACCTTGCCGCTCAATATCTTCGAACCGCGCTACCTAACGATGATCGACGATGTGATGTCGGGCGATCGGGTGCTCGGAATTCTTCAGCCTTCACGGACCGAAGATGAGGAAAGCAGCGAAAGTCCCTCGGGAAAATCGTTCGGATTGCACCGCGTCGGGTGTGCCGGACGGATCACCTCATATCAGGAGCTGGACGATGGCCGGTATGTCATCACGCTGACTGGCCTTATGCGCTTTAACGTCATCGACGAAGCCGAGACCGGCAAACCCTATCGCGTGATGAGCGTGAGTTATGATCGCTTCGCGCCGGACTTAACGACGGGGCTCGGCGAAGAATCGGTTGACCGCCCGAACTTGTTGCGCGTGCTGAAAAGTTATCTTGAAGCCAACTCTCTTAAGACCGATTGGGCGGCCATCCAAAGAGCTTCCAACGAATATCTCATCAACGCACTCTCGGTCATGTGTCCGTACGGGCCGGAGGAAAAGCAAGCTTTGCTCGAAGCGGCCGACCTCAAGACACGGGCTGAAGTTCTCGTGGCACTGGCCGAGATCGAACTCGCGTCCAACGGCAGCAGCGGCACAACTCTGCAGTAGAGGTTTGAGGTTATGTCGAATGATGAGCCGGAAAAAACGCCGCCGCACGCCGTCGATCCGAGGCTGCTGGAGTTGCTTGTGTGCCCTCTCACCAAGACCAGACTTGAATACGATGCCGCAAAACAGGAACTGATCAGCCGGGCGGCAGGTCTTGCGTTTCCCATCAAGAACGGAGTGCCGCTGCTGATCGCGGACGCGGCCCGGCCGCTTGACGACAGCGACGCACCAGTGCGGCCACGCGCGCCACGCCCAGACTTTTAGTGTTTCTGTCTTAACTATGTTGGCCTCTTGTGCCGGAATTAAACCCCTTTTGGCACAGTTAACCATGCTGGTTCAGGGTTTGTAAAACACCGCGGGCGTACGTGAACACGTACATAAACCTTGTGGTGCTGGCGTTGAGAGAAAAACTCAAAATACAAGAAGCGGCGGCTGGCGGCGCTGACCTCTTGCCGGTGCGCGGTCCCGCGCGGTTGATGGCGATAGGCACGGCTCAGTCCAGGAAATCCGTGGCGCGCTTTCTGGCGATCGCCAGCGTGATCATCATTGCGGCCGGGTTGGCCATGTCCGATGACGCGATCGATTGGCCGAGTGCTGCGATCCGCGTTGGCGCAATTGTCAGTTTTGTTGCCGTTCTTGTCGCGCTGTCCGCCACAAGTGAACCCAAGGAAGCTGCCCGCCGGCATAAGGCAATGCAAGGCGAGAGAATTGAGAGCCGCCTCGAGCAACTCAAAGACGCGCAGTGGGTGCTGAGTGAAAACGAGTCGCGTTACCGCGATTTGCTCGATACTCAAGACGTGTTGATTTCGCGCCGCGACGAGCGTGGCCGTTTTGTCTTCGTCAACAGGGCGTACTGCAGCGCCTTCGGCGTTTCGCCATTAGAGGTGATGGGCAAAAAATTCACGCCCAATATTCTGGATGGCCAGGTCTATGCGCCGCTGTCATCCGAGCGCGATCAGCGCCGCTGCTTTGAAGAGCTGGTTCAAACGCAACGCGGCCCGCGCTGGATCTCTTGGGAAGAGCAGCTTATTCACTTGGGCTCGGGTTTCGAGGTGCAGTCGATCGGCCGGGACGTGTCAACTGAACGGGAAGCCGAAGCGCTTCTGACCGAAGCACGCGATCAGGCCCAATCGGCGAACCGGGCTAAGTCACGTTTTCTGGCCGCCATGAGCCACGAAATCCGCACCCCGATGAACGGGATTCTCGGCATGACCGGACTTCTGGCCGATACGCCGCAGACCGGCGAGCAGCATACCTATCTCGCCGCGATCGACAAATCGGCGCGCGCTCTGCTGGCTTTGATCGACGAGATTTTAGATTTCTCCAAGATTGAAGCCGGCAAGATGGAGCTGATCCGTGCGCAGTTCGGCTTGCGCAATTGCGTGATGAGTGCCATCGAGCTGCTTGCGCCGCGTGCGCGCGAGAAGGGTTTGGATCTCGAATGGTCGTTCGCGCCCGGTCTTGCAGATACCTTTTCCGGCGATGAGTTTCGCGTGCGCCAGATCGTCCTCAATCTGTTGTCTAACGCGGTGAAGTTCACCGACACGGGTCATGTTCGTGTCACGGTAACCCCGCTCGAGAACGATGGCACCAAGGGTCGCGCAAACATTGCAATCACGGTCGCCGATACAGGCATTGGCCTCGCAGCCAGCGACATGAAAAAACTGTTTGACGAGTTTGAGCAGGCCGAGTCGGTCATCTCCCGCCGCCAGGGCGGCACCGGATTGGGTCTCGCCATCTCCAAGCGCCTCGCGCGTGCCATGGGCGGAGACATCACAGCCGAAGGCGCGCCTGGACGCGGCGCGACTTTCACCGCACACCTGTATCTCGTACGCGTGACCAGTGACGCCCAGCTTGTGGCCCCGAACTCTTCGCCATTCACGCCAAACGAGGAGGGCCCCGCAACGCGAAGTCTGATGGCGTCCGCCGATGACAGGAGACGGCCGCGCGTGCTGATCGCCGAAGATAACGAGATCAACGCTCTTCTGGCGCGCCGTGTGGTCGAAAAGGCCGGATGCGAGCCCGCCGTTGTCGGAACAGGTGCCGAAGCTGTAGCGGCCGTCAAAGACATGCTGCGGGCCACGGGCCAACCCATCGACCTCATATTGATGGACGTGTTCATGCCGGGTCTCGATGGCATGGAAGCCGCCCGCGAGATCCGGCGACTGTTCGGGGAGCGCCATGAGCAAACTTCTGGCGCCCTAGAGGAAACTCCCAAACGTCCCCCGATAATCGCATTGACCGCCAACGCCTTCGCCGAAGACCGGCAACGGTGTCTGGCGGCCGGCATGGATGACTACCTGGCCAAGCCATTCGATGCGGCCGACCTCAAAACCCTGCTCGACCGCTGGGTCGGGACGCAGGGACAGAACGTCGCCGCACCACAGTTGCCTCCGGACGCCTAGACTCCTCACGCATCCGATGGACAATCGAAAAACTGTCATGGAATCGTGCTAGCGACACCCCTATAGTTAAGGCCATCGGGTGCTATTCGGGGTCGATCGCGATATGCTGGAACACAGGCCGGGCAGGTTGCCGCGAAGCTCAATTGAGGCCATTCGAGCCATACACAGGAGCATTGCAGCGCGCCGAGCGATCAAAGACAAAACGCCGGGTATCGCCAGTTTCACACGCCATCTCGAGCCAAAGATTTATGGCCGGGTGGGCGATCTCGAAGTTCGCCTCGCCCGCACGCGCGCCGAAATCAAACTCGCTCAACGGCTGCGCTATCAGGTTTTCTACGAAGAAATGTCGGCTGTTCCGAGCCGCCTCGCGCAGTTCCGCCGCCGCGACGAAGACGCTTACGACGCGATCTGCGATCATTTGCTGGTCGTCGATCTCAGCAAGACCGATGGTCAAACGCACGGCACCCGGCGACCGATGCCGCTCGTCGTCGGCACATATCGCGTGCTGCGCCAGGACATTGCCGAACGTTCGCTCGGGTTCTATACGGCTAGCGAATACGACATCAAGCCATTGCTCAATGCGCGCTCGCCCCGCTACCGGTTCATGGAGCTTGGCCGTTCGTGTGTGCTGGCACCTTACCGCAACAAGAGAACCGTCGAGCTGCTTTGGCACGGCCTGTGGACTTACGTGCGCGAGCACAAAATCGACGTCATGCTCGGGTGCGCGAGCTTCGAGGGAACGGATCCTGACGAGCATGCGATGGCGTTGAGCTTCCTGCATCATCATGCGCTTTCGCCGCCCGAGTGGCGTTGCCGCGCGCATGCCGCCCTTCACGTGCCCATGGACCGCCTGCCGAAAGACCAGGTCGATGCGAAATCGGCCATCAAGGCGATGCCGCCACTTATCAAAGCCTACTTGCGGCTTGGCGCGACAGTCGGCGACGGCGCAGTGATCGACCGGCAATTCGGCACAACGGATGTGCTGATCATGCTTCCGGTTGAGAACATAGATCCCAAGTACTTCGGTCACTACGGTCAGCCCGACGAAAAAAAGAGCCGCATTGCAGTGGATGCGTGAGGGCCGGCAGGGTCAGACCCTGCGGGTCTGACCCAATGCTCAAACGATAAAAGTTATTAGGTCCGGTGAATTGAAAACGGACCACTTGTAGGTTGGGTAGAAGCCGCTCTGCACTGGTTTAGATTTGAGGCCTGCGGCCTCGGGCGGCTGAAACCCAACATCACCCGGCAAAATTATGCTATCATAAATTCGAATTTGTGGCGTTGGGTTTTTTGGGGGATGGGGAAGGAGTTGAAAGGCCATTTCTACCGACTACGGCCAAAAGCGTCATGCGTCAAACTGCTCAAAGACGGCTTAGGCCTGCAATCAGACCCTAACGTGCAACGCAGATTGTACTTTGCCTGAATGCGAAGTCGAATTAGCTTGTTGTGTCACATGCTGAGGCTGTCCAAATGCCCATATCGTAGTGCGTACGCTGGAGCCTAAACAATGAGATCCAATAGGTTCGTAAAACTGCTACTTTTGTTATTGGGCGGCTTAGCAGTCTCGCTAACGCTCGTGAGCTGCAATCCCGTTTTTCCAGGTTTCGCAGAGAACCATCACGTCAACGCCATTCTGGCAATGCTCAAGGAAAGTGTCGAAGGTTTTTTGCATCAAAATAGCCGTACTGACAGATTAAGAAAGGTTGCTGCACATATCGCAGTTGGCGAATGGGTTGCCGGTGATTTGTTGGTTGGCTCTTACCCACGAGCAGTCCAACATCTCAATGCATTCCGCAACAAGACCAATGACGGATGTGATTCGGGCTCGCCACTCGAAATTGGAACATCTGGTAGCGAATTTTATGTAAATGGCGTCGCTTGGCCACGACACAAAAAATACTCAAAGTCCTATCCCAAGGGAGTGGAGTTGCGCGGCACCGTAGCTGCCGTCGCTTCCGACGATGGTGTTTTTGATAAAGTTATTGTCAATGGGGTTCCATGGCAAGACAGCGTCAAGTTCAATTCTGTAAGCGAGTTAAAAATTGATTCGACGCTGAGGCCGGTGGCCTACGTAATAGACCGGAGTGATCTGTCTGGTCGTGTATTGACCGACAGTGGACTATGGAAGTACGGATTCAACAGTAGTCGTGGCCATCTACTTGATCTGGGTTGCGAAGGCACAATTGCAATAGCAGGTTCAGGTCTGAATCGGCGCGCTACCCGATCAAGTTCTACTGTGCAAGTTGATAGTGTCGATACTTGGCGCATAGTGGTCAATGATGAACCGTGGAAGAGTAAATTCAAAAGCGTCAGCGACTTGCAGGCAGGATGCAAAAAACACGTAGCGGCTATTGTAGAGGTGGCGGACGGGTGGTCCGTTGCGACTGATGATGTTCTGTGGAAATCGAGATTTTCAGCTCCCACAAGTGTGAGCGTGGGAATGTCGGAGCACAATTCATCAGTGATGGCGATAATTGGAAATGGTGATTCGAAATACATAGCAATTAATGATGGAAAGCCTTATGGGCCATACAACGATATTACGTTCTATAACATTGCCCCTAATGATGATTTATACTACTTGGCATTTACCGATGTCACAAAATGGGGCTGGTACAAGAACGGCCTTTTGGTGCGCGGCGGCTTCGAGGAAGTCCAGTCTGTGCATGGGGTTGATGATGGTGACCACACCATCATTGCGAAGAACAACAACCGATGGCACGTCTATAGCTCGACCAAAGAATGGGACTTTGTTTCGAATGCGAAGCCAGAAATAGTGGCTTCCACCAAAGGGGCGTTGGCAGTAGCAATGGTCACTAATGGACTGGCAAGGATTGTTGTCAATGGAATGCCGTGGAACACATCGTTTCTGGAGGTAAAACAGCTTCACGTAAATCTAAACGGCATTGCTTCTGCATTGGTATTGAGTGCCGATGGTAAGCGACAATTTGTGCTGAATGACAAGATTGTTGATGAGACATTTGATACTGTTTTTTCCTGGGTGACCGATGAGAATGCCTTGAAAGTAGCTGCTGCAGTCGGCGACAGGCAAAGCGATGGTCAATTGAAGTTTCGAGTTGTTGTTCGCGAGGTTGCGAAATAACTCGCGCAACTCCTGGATTAGTCAAAGCGAAGAATTGTGGGCGTTAATAGACCCGTTCTGCACTCCGGTCGCGACCACTTGGAAGTCCCCTTGTGGGATTTTGCGCCGTTCTGCCTGCGCAGGAGCGTGTTGCCATGCGGCGCAATACGGCGCGGCCAAGTGCAGTGCGCGAAACTATTGCATGCTACGCACCGCTCAAAAAATTTACCCGCATTCCCGTGCGCGATGCAGCGCCCCTATCGGCGGTGCTTCGCAGACACGGGACCTTTACCTGCTCCAATTGCGCACGATACCAACCCGGTAAAGATCCCGGCTCTGCGTGTTCGCTTCGCATCACTTCGGCCGGGAACGCGGGTGGTGAGAGATGCGCGCACGCTTCTCCTACTCCCGTTAATGAAAGCCCGTAGCCCGCACCGCGAAGAATCGTTGGGTGAATGAGACACGCCATTCACGTGCAGCGTAATGCACCAAGCCTTAAAGCAACATTCCTCGCATCCTTGGCGGCGCTACAGAAGTCAACACCACCCACAAAAAAACCGGCTCGCTTTCCCGAACCGGTTTCATCGATACCACTCTCGGCACTGTACGCAATCTACCACGAAGGAGTGTTGCGCTCAACTGCTATTCGTCGTTAACGCCAAGAATCTAGCCTCTCCCCTTGGGGAGAGGCCGGCGCGGCCAGAGAACTTGAAGATTGGGAAGTGATGTTCCGCGCCGGGTGAGGGGGTGGTCTTTGGCACCGGCAGAATTTACGCCCCCCTCACACTAGCCCTCTCCCAGTCCATGCGGAGCATGGCTTCGCCATGGCGGGGAGAGGGGACGCCCCTCACGTCCTTCCCGCACCATAAGCCGCCAGTGCCGCCATGTTGACGACGTCGGCGTCGGTCGCGCCGAACGAACAGATCTGCACCGAATGCGAAAGCCCAACGATCATCGGCCCAATGATGGTTGCGCCGCCTAACTCTTTCAGCATCTTTGTCGAAATAGATGCTGCGTGGAATGCCGGCATCACCAGCACGTTCGCGGTGTCCGACAAACGGCAGAACGGATAATGCCCCATCAGCGCTTTGTTCAGCGCAACGTCGGCCGCCATATCGCCGTCGTACTCGAAATCGACCTGGCGCTCGTCGAGAATTTTGACTGCTTCAAGCACCTGATCGGAGCGTTCGCCGCGCGGCTGCCCGAATGTCGAATAGGCGAGCAGGGCGACGCGCGGCTCGATGCCAAGATTGCGGGCGGCGAGGGCTGCCTCTGTCGCGATATTGGCGAGCTGTCCGGCGGTTGGCATGTCGTGAATGCTGGTATCGGCGATGATGACCGCGCGTCCCCGGCACAGCGCCAGCGACACGCCGATGACGTGGCGTCCCGGTTTTTCATCAAGTACACGATGCACGTCGCGATAAACGCTGGTCCAGTTGCGCGTCACGCCTGAGACCATGGCGTCGGCATATCCGTGCACCACCATGAGCGCGCCAAAAACATTTCGCTCATTGGCAACGAGCCGCTGGCAATCGCGTTTCAGATAACCGCGCCGTTGAAGTCGTGCGTAGAGAAACTCCGTGAATTCTTCGATGTGTGGTGATGTGCGCGTATCGACAAGTTCGAAATCGCTTTTCAGCGGCACGCCCAGTTCGCGAAAGCGTTCCGTCACGACTTCGCGGGTACCAATTAATATCGGCTGCCCGAACCCTTGATTGAAGAATGAGTTTGCGGCGCGGATCACAGCCTGATCTTCGCCTTCGGAAAAGACGACGCGTTTGGGCTCGCGTCTCACTTGATCGAACGTCGATTGCAGCCAGCCAACGATGGGGTCAAGACGGCCTTTGAGACGCGAAACATAGGCATCGAGATCGACGATGGGTTTGCGCGCCACGCCTGAATCCATCGCGGCTTTGGCGACTGCTGCCGGCACGTGCGACATGAGCCTTGGATCGAAAGGTGCCGGAATAATATAGCCTGGACCGAACATGGGACGTTCGCCGTGGAAGGCGGCCATCACCTGATCGGGCACTTCAGCGCGCGCGAGTTCGGCAATGGCTTCGGCGGCGGCGATTTTCATCGCGTCGTTGATGGTCGTCGCCTGAACGTCGAGTGCGCCCCGGAAGATGAAGGGAAAGCACAACACGTTGTTGATCTGGTTTGGGTAGTCGGAACGGCCTGTCGCCATGATGGCATCGGGGCGCACGGCATGCACGTCGTCGGGGCTGATTTCCGGATCGGGATTGGCCATCGCGAAAATGAGCGGCTTCTCAGCCATGGAGACGACCATCTCACGTGACACGATTCCAGCCGCCGAGAGCCCGAGAAAAATGTCGGCGCCCTTCATCACTTCAGCCAGATGGCGCGCCTTGGTCTTCTGCGCGAACGGCGCCTTATAGGGATCCATCAGTTTGGTGCGGCCTTCGTAGACCACGCCTTCGATATCGGAGACGAAAACGTTTTCGCGCTTGAGGCCAATTTTCAAAAGCAGATTGAGACACGCGAGCGCCGCGGCGCCTGCTCCCGCGCACACAAGCTTCACCTTGGCGATATCTTTGCCAACAACCTTCAAGCCGTTGAGAACGCCGGCCGCGACCACAATCGCCGTGCCATGCTGATCGTCGTGGAACACGGGAATGTCGAGCAGCGCTTTCAGCCGTTCTTCGATGATAAAGCAGTCCGGCGCCTTGATGTCTTCGAGGTTGATGCCGCCGAACGAGGGCCCGAGATAGCGCACCGAGTTGATAAAGGCTTCGACGTCCTCCGTATCAACGAGCAGGTCGATCGAGTCGATGTCGGCAAAGCGTTTGAACAGCGCTGCCTTGCCTTCCATGACGGGTTTTGCGGCGAGCGCGCCAAGATTGCCGAGACCGAGGATCGCCGTGCCGTTTGAGACGACGGCAACCAGATTGCCCTTGTTGGTGTAGGCATAGACGTCGGCGGGGTTTTGAGCGATGGCTTGCACGGGAACCGCGACGCCCGGCGAATAGGCAAGCGCCAGGTCGCGCTGGGTGGCGAGCGGCTTGGTCGGCGTGATTTCGAGCTTGCCGGGCTTGCCGCCTGCGTGAAACTGCAAAGCTTCTTGGGCCGTGAATCGCGCGGCACGGAATTGTGTGGCCATGGTGGCGTCTACCGTTGGAATCGTTGAATGTGGCGGGCTTCCCGGAAGCGGGTCGCGACGTGCGGACGACAGGAACCCCGATTGAACCTTCACACTAGGTTGTGGTTCGTTCTCGCACAACCTATGCATAGACAGGGCTTTCGTAGTATTCGCCGTGCGGACAGCGGCATATTCTCCCCGTGGCGCGTGCGTTAGCAACTCAGTGCCCATGCGCGACCACGCACGATAGGAATTGAAGTCAAAGGCCATGTCGAAACGGCGCGCCCCAGAAACTGAAGTTGAAGAAGAGGGCGAACTGGCTCCTCTGGTGCCGGACGCGCTCGCGCTGCCAGAACCGGTCGAATCCCGTATCGCGCCCATCGACGCCACGCCCTCCATGGCGCAGTACCTCGAAATCAAGGCGGCCAATCCAGACAGTCTGCTCTGGTACCGCATGGGCGATTTTTACGAATTGTTTTTTGAAGACGCAGCTGTCGCGTCGCGAGCGCTCGGCATAGTTCTCACCAAACGCGGCAAGCACGCGGGATCGGACATTCCGATGTGCGGCGTGCCGATCCACCGCGCCGACGAATATCTGCAGCGCTTGATCCGCCATGGCTTCCGCGTGGCGGTGTGCGAACAACTCGAAGATCCCGCCGAAGCGAAGAAGCGCGGCGCTAAAGCCGTCGTCAAACGCGACGTTGTACGCCTCGTCACGCCCGGAACGCTAACCGAAGACGCGCTGCTCGACGCAAAGGCGCGCAACTATCTGACAGCCATATTCCGGCACGGCGAAATGAGCGGCTCCGCGCTATCTCCGAGCGCGGCGCTGGCTTTGGCATCGATCGATATTTCAACCGGCGAATGCGAAATCGGCGAGGTTATGGGCCCTGATCTCGCGGGCGAACTCGTGCGCTTATCGCCGGGCGAGGTCATTGCGTCCGATGTTCTCTTGAGCGACGACACGATGCGCCGCTGGATCGAAATCTCCGGCGCCAAGCCGACGCCCGTTCCATCGAACTACTTTGACAGCTTATCGGGCGAGCGCGATCTGAAGGCACGCCTTGGGGTCAAAGAACTTGGCGCCTTCGGTACGTTCTCGCGCGCAGAACTCGCAGCCGCCGGGGCTGTTCTCAAATATATTGATCTGACCCAAATGGGGCGCAAACCGCTGTTGCGGGCGCCAAAGAAAACCGGATCCGATTCCATTTTGACAATCGACGCGGCCAGCCGCGCCAGCCTCGAACTCGTTCGCTCGTCGTCGGGCGACAAGGCCGGAAGCCTGCTCGCCGCCATCGATAGGACTGTAACGGGCGCTGGCGCGAGAGAGCTTCAGGCCCGCCTCGCAAGTCCGCTTGCACATGTGGACGCGATTGAAGCCCGTTTGGACGCGGTTAGTTTTTTGGCTGAGCGGCCCCGGCTGAGCGATGACGTGAGGGACGCGTTGCGCATTGCGCCTGATATTGCCCGCGCGCTCACCCGGCTCGCGTTCGGACGCGGCGGCCCGCGCGATCTTGGCGCCGTGCGAGACGGATTGGCAGCGGCGTCCGTTTGTTGCACGACGCTCAAGAGATCGTCCGACGGGCTTGGCCTGCCAAGCGCGCTGGCCGATATCGTGAAACAACTCACAGGTGTAGAGGCGGCGCTAGATCAGGCACTCAAAGCGGCTCTCGGCGAAGAACTTCCCCACCTGCGCCGCGATGGCGGGTTCATCAAAACTGGGTACAACAAAGATCTGGATGAAGCGCGCCGCCTGCGTGATGACAGCCGCACCGTGATGGCCGCGCTTGAGGCGCGCTATATCGACGAGACGGGGGTCAAAACACTCAAAGTCCGCCACAACAATATCTTGGGCTACTTCATTGAAGTCACTCAACTCAACGCTAAGCCGCTCCTTTCCGCGCCTCTCAACGAAAATTTCCGCCATCGCCAGACCATGGCCAATGCGGTGCGTTTCACGACAACGGAACTGATCGGGATCGAAGGCAAAATCGCCTCCGCGACCGAACGGGCTCTCAACCTCGAACAGGACATCTTCAACGATTTGGCGCGCGCGATTTTGGAACAAGACCAGGCGCTCGGCCGCGTCGCATCAGCGCTTGCCGCACTCGACGTTTACGCCGCTCTCGCTGTTTTGGCGCTCGAACAAAACTATGTCCGCCCGGTGATCGATGCATCTGAAACGTTCGACATTCGCGGCGGCCGTCATTCGGTGGTCGAACAGGCCTTGGCCAAATCTCAAGGCACCGCGTTTATCGAGAACGACTGCCTCTTGAGCCGTGCCGGTCCCGCAGCCCCGCCAGGGTTTGACGAAATGCCGGACGCGCGCATTTGGCTGGTCACAGGCCCCAACATGGCCGGCAAGTCGACGTTCTTGCGCCAGAACGCATTGATCACCGTGTTGGCTCAGATCGGCTCTTATGTGCCGGCGAAATCCGCCCACATTGGCATTGTCGACCGGCTGTTTTCGCGCGTCGGCGCTTCAGACGATCTCGCGCGCGGCCGCTCGACCTTCATGGTCGAAATGGTTGAGACGGCAGCCATCCTGCATCAAGCGACAAACCGCTCTCTCGTCATTCTTGATGAGATCGGACGCGGCACCGCAACGTTCGATGGCCTGTCGATCGCTTGGGCCACGGTGGAATATCTGCACGGCGTGACGAAAGCCCGCTGTCTTTTTGCGACTCACTATCATGAGTTGACGGCGCTTGCCCGCCGGTTGACCGGGATCGCCAACGTGTCAATGGACGTGGCCGAATGGCATGACGAGATCGTCTTTCTTCACAAGGTCAAGGCGGGTGCCGCCAACAGGTCGTACGGAATTCAAGTCGCCAAACTCGCGGGCCTTCCGCAAACCGTCGTCAGCCGAGCCGGTGAAGTCCTGGCACTCCTCGAAAAAGGCGACCGGCGGCCGCGCGAAAAAGAGGCGGCACTTGATGAACTTCCTCTCTTTGCTGCCGTTCGTCCACAAAGCGGACCGAGCCAGCCGGACACTTCCGCATTGGAAAAGTTGCTTGAAACAGTGCGCCCCGATGAATTGACGCCAAAGGCCGCGCTGGAAAAACTCTATGAACTCAAAAATCTCGCAGAGACCCTGCGTCAGAAAAAGCGGTAGTCTGCCATCATGCTGAAGCATTCGCCTTACTTCGATCCACAGCTGTTGCGCGAAGAGCTAAACGGCTTTTATAATGATCGCGTGGATCCAAGGATGGCTGTCGTTGAACGCTTGAAAGCTTTGGTCAAGCACGCAAGGCAAGCAGCGCGCGAACAGTTAGAGGCTACCGGCAAAGGCCGCAATTGTGCTGCCGCGCTGTCTCACTTCCAAGACGAACTAATCCGCCTGATCTTCGACTACACGGTAAGACACGTCTACCGCGCCACGAACCCTTCTGACGCCGAGCGCATGGCTATAGTCGCCACGGGAGGATACGGCCGGGGGCTTCTCGCGCCTGGTTCCGACATTGATCTGCTGTTTCTGCTCCCCTACAAGCAAACGCCCTGGGGCGAGAGCGTCGCAGAATACATGCTCTATCTGTTGTGGGATCTCGGCTTCAAAGTCGGGCACGCGACGCGCACGGTTGATCAATGCGTCAAACTTGGAACTGCAGACATCACCATTCGCACGGCCTTGCTTGATGCGCGTCTCGTCCACGGAGACCGCCAGCTTTTCGCCGAATTCGAAGATCGTTTCCGCTCTAATGTCATCAAAGGAACCGCGCGCCAGTTCATCGACGCCAAAATGGCAGAGCGCGACGAGCGTATCCGCAAGTCGGGCGAGAGTCGCTACAAAGTCGAACCCAATGTCAAAGACGGCAAGGGCGGCTTGCGCGATTTACATACATTGCACTGGCTGTCGAAATACATCTTCGGCCAGGAGGTCGGACAAGCCGCCGTGAAGGCCGGCATCTTCACGCCCGAAGAAGTTCAGACGTTCGATAAGTGCGAAGACTTCCTTTGGAGTGTGCGTTGTCTGCTGCACTTCCTGACCGGCCGGGCCGAAGAAATCGTCTCATTTGAGTTGCAGCCCGCAATGGCGGCCGCACTCAAGTATTCGGAGCGCGGCGGCATGCGTGCGGTCGAGCGCTTCATGAAGCACTATTTCTTGGTGGCCAAAGAGGTCGGCGATCTCACGACCATTCTGTGCGGCGCGCTGGAAATGCAGCAGCTCAAGGCGTCTCCAAGTCTCAGCCGGTTTTTCAAACCGATCGGCTGGGCTGGGCGGCGGCAAGTGCGCCAGCGCACGGATTTTCGTGTCGATAACGAACGCCTCAATGTTTCGGACGCCGATGTGTTCAAGCGCGACCCTGTCAATCTCATCCGCTTCTTCGCACATGCCGAAAGCACGGGGGGATATCTGCACCCTAATGCTATCCGGCAACTGCGCCACTCGCTGCGCTTGATCGATGACAAACTGAGGAACGACGTTGAAGCCAACCGCATCTTTCTTGAATTGCTGACGCAGTCCGCGAATCCGGAAGGCGTCTTGCGGCGCATGAATGAAGCTGGCGTTCTCGGACGATTCATCCCTGATTTCGGCCGCGTGGTCGCTATGATGCAATTCAACATGTACCACCACTTCACCGTGGACGAACATTTGTTGCGCACGGTCGGAAATCTCATCGAGGTTGAGAAGGGTGATATGGCAGCAGAGTTGCCGTTATCGACGGCGATCATCAAGTTGGTCCAGAATAGGCGCGCGCTCTTTGTGGCGGCCCTGCTTCACGACATCGGCAAAGGGCGTACCGAAGATCATTCCATCGTCGGCGCACGCGTTGCCAGGGAGCTGTGTCCGCGACTGGGATTGTCGGCGGCGGAAACGGAACTCGTCGCTTGGCTCATCGAAGAGCACCTGACCATGAGCAACGTTGCGCAATCGCGCGACATTTCCGATTCCAAGACCGCGCAAGATTTTGCCGCCCGAGTGCAAAGCCCAGAGCGGCTCAATCTTCTCTTCCTCCTGACCATCGCCGATATCCGGGCAGTTGGTCCCGGTGTGTGGAATGGCTGGAAGGGTCAGCTACTGCGCACGCTCTATTACGAAACCGAGCCGCTCGTGACTGGCGGTCACACGCAAACCCGGCGCAAGGAACGCCTTGCCGAGGCCCAGGACGCGTTACGCAACGCGCTATCCACATGGCCGGAAGCCGACGTGCAACATTTTATCGACCGGCACTACGCCAACTATTGGCTGCGAACAGATACGGCGACGCAAGCCGAACATGCGGCGTTGTTGCTCAGCGCGGAGCGCGCAGATAAAAAACTCGCGACGCGCGTCAAAACGGACAACTTCACCGCCGTGTCGGAGCTGACCGTTTATGCGCCGAACCAT
>JAYSVT010000219.1:0-4549 GCA_043718455.1 Hyphomicrobium sp. | reverse complement strand
CCCGCGCCCTGCAGGCCACGCGGGTGCGCGACAATCAAAATGCCTTGAGCGACTTCATGTCGTCCTTGTGCGGCTTGCACGAAATTACCATTCGCGAGTTGAACGGCGAACTACACATCGTTTGCGCCATGACGCCAGGCGAAAGGACTATCTGATCTGGCGGGCGTCAGCCTTGCCCGATCAGCGCCAGCCATTCGTCTTCCGTGAGGACCGTAACGCCGAGATCGCGCGCGGTGTCGAGCTTGGAGCCGGCGTCCGTGCCAGCAATGACGTAGTCCGTTTTCTTGGATACGGAGCCCGCAACTTTGGCACCGAAGCGCTCGGCCTGGGCTTTAGCTTCCCCGCGCGTGAGTTTTGTCAACGTTCCGGTGAAGACGACCGTTTTGCTGGTGATGGGCGATGCCGCAACGGCCACCCGCTCATAGGGCAGAACCTCAATTTCGTTGAGTAGCGCATCGAGAACCTCGACATTGTGCAGTTCGCCGATGAAGCCGGCGAGTGCATCGACGACGACGGCGCCGATCCCTTCGATGTTATCGATATCGACATAGGCTTCGCTGCCAGGTCCACCTTTGGCAGCCGCCACGATGGCTGCGCGGAACGGCGCCCAAGCGCCATACGCTTTCGCCATATCCTTGGCGGTCGTTTCTCCGACGTGACGAATACCGAGTCCGAAGATCAGCCGGTCGAGCGGCACCTTGCGGCGCGCATCGATCGAGGCAAATAACTTCTCGACCGACTTGTTGCCGAAGCCTTTCAACGTTGCCAAAGGCTCTGCGCTTGCCGCATCGCGGCTCGCGAGCGTGAAGATATCGGCGGGCGTCCTGATGCGCCCTGTATCAAAAAAGAACCCAATTTTCTCGTCGCCGAGGCCTTCGATATCGAGCGCATTGCGCGACACGAAATGCTTCAGCCGTTCCTTCGCTTGCGCCGGGCAGATGAGCCCGCCCGTGCAGCGGCGCACGACGTCCGCAACGCCCTTCTCATCTGTATCGCGCACGGCATGACTGCCGCACACGGGGCAAGTCTCAAAAGGGGCGAAGGCAGTTGTTCCCTCCGGCCGCTTTTCCAGAACGACCGACACTACCTGCGGGATGACGTCGCCGGCGCGCTGCACGACGACCGTGTCGCCGATACGGATATCCTTGCGCGCGATTTCATCCTCGTTGTGCAGCGTCGCGTTCGAGACGACGACGCCGCCGACGGTGACAGGTTCCAGCTTTGCAACCGGCGTCAGCGCGCCGGTGCGGCCAACTTGGATTTCGATGTCGCGGATAATTGTCGTTGCCTGTTCGGCTGGAAACTTGTGCGCAATGGCCCAGCGCGGGCTACGCGAGACAAAGCCTAAGCGCTCCTGATAATCGAGGCGGTTCACCTTGTAGACCACGCCGTCGATGTCGTAGCCGAGACCGGCGCGGGCCTCCTGCATGTCCCGGTAATAATCAAGCAATTCGCCTGCACTCGCGCAGTTGCGCATCAGCGGATTTGTGGGCAGGCCCCAGCGCTTGTAGGCGTTGACGGCATCCGTCTGCGTCTTCCCCGGCGCTTCGGACGCTTCGCCCCAAGCATAAGCAAAAAAGCGCAACGGCCGCTTGGCAGTAATCGAAACATCAAGCTGACGCAGCGATCCCGCTGCAGCGTTGCGCGGATTGGCGAAGATCTTTTCGCCGCTTGCTGCCTGAACCTTATTCATTTTGGCAAAGTCGGCATGATTCAAATATATTTCACCGCGCACGTCGATCACGTCGGGCACGTCTTTGCCTTTGAGCGTGTGCGGGATCTCCTTGATCGTTTTGACGTTGGCGGTGACATTCTCGCCCTCCGCGCCGTCGCCGCGCGTGGCGGCCTGAACCAGGTTCCCGTTCTCGTAGCGAATTGAAATGGAGAGCCCGTCGATCTTCGGTTCCGCTGTCAGGCTAAGCGGATCAAGCGCGTCGAGCATCAAGAACTTGCGCACGCGCTCCACGAAGTCCGTGACGTCCTCATCCTCGAAGGCGTTGCCAAGCGACAGCATAGGTACCGCGTGACGCACTTTACCAAAGGCCTCAACCGGTAGCGCCCCGACGCGGTGTGACGGACTATCGGCGCGCACGAGATCGGGAAAGCGGGCTTCGATCGCTGTATTCCGCAAGCGTAGTGCGTCGTAATTCGCATCCGAAATCTCAGGCGTGTCTTGACGGTAGTAGAGCGCATCGTGGTACGCGATTTCCCGCGCTAGGCGCTCAAGCTCTGCGGCAGCCGATCCCGCATCCAGTTGCTCGGCGCCAAAAAACGTTGGCGTTGCCGGCTTGGCCACGATGGGAGACTTGTCCTGCGTTGATTTCGGCTTCTTTGCCATGCGGTCACCTTGGGATCACTCATCCCTCAATAACGAAAGAGCGCGGCAGGGAGAACCCGGCCACGCTCGAATTAGCTAATATATCTGCCGTCTCAGCCCGTTTAATTCGAGCCTAATTCGAGCCGAGACTGAGCTTCGGCACCGAATTCCAGGCCTTCGAGAGCCATGAGTCGCCATCGTTGCGCGGCGCCAAGCCGTCGGACTTGAGCAGCGAGTAGGCGTCCTTATACCACTTCGAATCCGGGTAGTTGTGCCCGAGAATGGCCGCTGAATTCTGCGCTTCCTTGGTGATACCGAGCGCCATGTAGCACTCCGTCAAGCGCATTAAAGCTTCTTCGACGTGCGCTGTCGTCTGATAGTCGCTGACAACCGTCTTGAAGCGATTGATCGAAGCCACGTAATTCTTCTGTTTCAAATAATAACGGCCAACTTCCATTTCGGATGCCGCCAGATTGTCCTCGGCAACGCGAATCTTGTTGTCGGCGCCGCGCGCGTACTCGCTCTCGGGATAGCGCGTCTTCAAGGTCTTATATTGCTCTAGCGCTTTTCGCGTCGCGCCCTGATCGCGGTTTGGGCCCTTCATCTCATCAAAGTAAGCCGACGCGATAATGTGGTGCGCGAGCGGCGCTTCCTTGGTGCCCGGATGCAGCGCAACATAGCGTTCTGCGGACGCTATGGCTTCGGGAGACATGCCGCCGCGATAGTAGGCGTAAGCTGCCATGACAATAGCGCGGCGCGCTTCGGGCGAATAGGGATGCTCGCGATCAAGTGCTTCGAATTTAGCCGCCGCATCTCCGAACTTCCCGCGCGACATCAGGCTGTCGCCGTCTGCAAACATTTTCGTCGGCGGATCGGGATTGAGGGCTTGCGTGGAATCGAGCGACAAGGACGAGGAAGAACAGCCCTGGAGCAGGCCGGTAGCAACTGCAGCCGCGAGAAGCAATCCGCCCCTCATGCCCCGCAACCGATTGCCCATTGTCTTGTTCATTCTCACCAAGCCCCAGAAGATTGCGTCGAAGTTTGCGTCGAACGCCGCCTCGGCGACCCCCAAATTGTTTGTCTCTTCGCGTCTCAAGACTGCATCAGGGCGCTGGCGATCCAGCACACAGCTTAGTTCATAGCACACCTGCGCGCTTTCAGAAAAGGCGCAACACACTGAAATATGTGCCAAAACACGAAGACTCAAGCGCTACATTTGGATAAAGGCCAAATGTGTTGCGACTTCGGCAACCGAACCTCAATCGGGTTGAGCCGGGGTGACTAAGGATAGCGTCGTGAAACCGGACGTTTATTCAGCGGCTGCCACAGACGGCCGGGCAGCAACGGCAACCGGCGAGCGAGCCGGGCGAGTGCGCGGTGCGTGGACCGTCGTCCAATTCGCTTCATCTGCAAACAGCGCCTGCAGAACCAGCGAATTTATACGATGGCCGCCCTTGTAAGACTGGTACGCGCCAAGCAGCGGCGAACCCGCAAGCGAAAGATCGCCAACAGCATCCAGCATTTTGTGGCGCACGAATTCCTGCGGATAACGCAGACCTTCGCGATTCATGACTTTGCCTTCGCCAATCGCAACGGTGTTGGTCAGATCCGCACCCAGTGCTAAGCCCATTTTCCACAGCTTCTCTACGTCGCTCATAAAACCGAACGTGCGGGCGCGCGACAATTCGTGACGGAAAACCCCGGGGCTCATTTCAAAGCTAAGACGCTGACGGCCAATCAGGGGCGTGGGGAAGTCAATCTCAACGTCGAGACGGAATCCGGCGTGGGGAACAAGTTCTCCCCAGCAATCACCCTCTTCAACGCGAACCGGCTTCAGAACTTTGATGAACTTGCGTGGCTCGGAGAGTTCACGAATGCCTGCGCGATCAATTGCCTCGACGAAAACCGCCGAGCTGCCGTCCATAATCGGCACTTCTTTGCTGTCGATTTCGATGTAGCAGTTATCAACAGAAAGGCCGCGCAGCGCCGCCAGTAGATGCTCAACGGTGCCGATCGTGACGCCAGCGTCATCGCCGATAACTGTGCAGAGCGTAAGATTTTTGACGTTGGCAATACTTGCCTGAATTTCTGCAGTCACCCTGCCGCGCTTGGTGACGAGAAAGCGGAGCCCAATATCTGCCTCTGCAGGGTGCAAAGTAAGAGATACCGGAGCTCCGCTGTGCACCCCCGTGCCTGTCAAAAGGATCTCGCGAGCAAGCGTTGTTTGCCGCG
>JAYSVT010000218.1:0-4587 GCA_043718455.1 Hyphomicrobium sp. | reverse complement strand
TTCGACAAGTCGTCATAAGCGATCACGGCGTGCATGCCGTTGTCGCGGAAGTATTCGCCCATCGTGCAGCCGGTGAAGGGTGCGAGGTACTGCAACGGTGCCGGGTCGGAGGCTGTTGCAGCGACGATGATGGAATATTCCAGCGCGCCGCGTTCTTCCAGAACTTTCACGAACTGAGCAACGGTCGAGCGCTTCTGGCCGATGGCAACGTAAACGCAATAGAGCTTCTGGCTCTCGTCGGTGCCGGCGTTCAGCGATTTCTGATTGAGGATGGTGTCGAGAATGACAGCGGTCTTGCCGGTCTGGCGGTCGCCGATGACGAGTTCGCGCTGGCCACGGCCAATCGGGATCAACGAGTCGATGGCCTTGAGGCCTGTAGCCATCGGTTCATGCACCGACTTGCGCGGCAGGATGCCGGGCGCCTTGACATCGACGCGCATTTTCTTATCCGATTTGATCGGACCTTTGCCGTCGATTGGATTGCCAAGGCCGTCAACAACGCGGCCAAGCAAGCCTTTGCCGACCGGAACTTCAACGATGGCGCCGGTCCGCTTGACGGTATCGCCTTCCTTGATCGAACGGTCGTCGCCGAAAATAACGACGCCGACGTTATCGCTTTCGAGGTTCAAAGCCATGCCGCGAATTCCGCCCGGGAATTCGACCATTTCGCCGGCCTGAACGTTGTCGAGGCCATAGACGCGGGCAATACCGTCGCCAACCGACAGCACCTGGCCGATCTCTGAAACCTGCGCTTCTTTGCCGAAATTCTTGATCTGATCCTTGAGGATCGAGGAAATTTCTGCGGCCCGGATATCCATGTGACGTTAGACCCTTCTCTATGGTCGTTTCGGTTTAGATCCGCGCGACGCGAACCATGTGTCTTGGTAACTATGTGTCTTCGTATTGCCAAAACGCCGCCGGACAGTTGGCAGCGGCGTTTCAAATTCGATGTTTAGGTGCCTGCGCCGCTCAAGACGACCTTAAGGTTCTGCAGTTTGGTTTTTAGCGACGAATCGATCATGCGGCTGCCGACTTTGACAACCAGTCCGCCGAGTAACGTAGGATCGACGCGAGTGTTGAGCGTCACGTCCTTGCCGACCGAATCTTTCAGCGTTTTCTTGAGCTCCGCGATCTGTGCGTCGCTAAGTGCTGCGGCACTTGTCACTTCGGCCGAGACTTCGCCGCGTGTCTGAGCCGCCAGCGCCTTGAAACCCCTGATCATGTCGGCGGCCGCAAAGAGCCGGCGATTGCTGGCGATGAGCTTGACAAAATTTGCGGCCAGCCCGCCGACGCCAGCCTTATCCATAATGACGCCAAGCGCCTTGGATTGGTCCTCCGACGAAATCACGGGACTGCGCACCATGCGGCGCAAATCCTCGCTCTCATCAAGCAAGGACTGGAATTTCGTCAGTCCGGCTTCGACTTCCGGGACCTGTTTGGCATCTTTTGCAAGATCGAAAAGCGCTGCTGCATAGCGCCCCGCCATACCTTCAACGATTGCATCGCCTGCTGCCACGTCGCGCGCTCACATTTGGCCCGCAAGGGGCGCTGTTGCGTCGCCCCGAAGGGCGCGGATTTGGGCTGAGCCAGCAACAAGGCTGGTTGTTACCCGCTTTAGGGAAGGTTGTCACTGGCAAGAAAGGGGGTGCGAGGGTGTTTGAACCGCCAAAAAACCCCCTTGAGCCAAGCCGGGGTGTCCTTAACATGGGTGCTTGTGCGCTTCAACCGGCCCAGACAGGGCGCGATGCCGCATTTGTGAGTCGGGCGTGTATTGGATGCCGCAGCGCAGGATTCGCTGCATGCGCTCAGAAATAGGGATTGCTGGCGCAAGCCGAAGCGACTGGCGCGACATGAACGGCAGCTGCTCCCCTCATTCAAACTGCGTTCAAGGGCTCTCCCTTAGAACCGTCCTCGAAAGCGGCCGGATGTCCGGCGCTCGATATCCAGACCAGCCAACCTGGTTTGAATCTAGTCAGGACAGGGAGCCTTTCATCATGACACTCAAAAAGATCATCTCGCCAGTTTTGGCCCTTGCCATTGCCGTTGGCAGCTTAGCGCCGCTCTCCAGCGCCGCTAACGCCCGCGAATGGAACCAGCGCGGCGCGCGCGCCGGACATGGCAGCCCGCAGGTTCAACACTACAGCCCGCGCGTCAATCGCTGGGGCGATGTGCGCCAGAACCGCTGGAATAACGCTGTTGGCCATCACGAAAACGGCGGTGACTATGGGGGCGGCTACCGCCGTCACCGCGACCACACCGGCCGCAACGTCGCGATCGGCGTCTTTGCCGCCATCCTTGGCCTCGCAATCGCGGCCGAAACCGCAAAAGTGCAGCACGACTACTACGACAACGACTAAGCGCGCATCACTTAAGCGCCAAAAGTCAGGCTTATAAGATCAGTTTAGCGGGAAGAGACCGGAGTTGGCACACGCTGCCAGCTCCGGTTTTTTTTGCACGAACGCCCGATTACGCCTTCACGCCCTTCAGCCGCTTATTGCATTCGCTGTAGTAACCGCCGCCCTTCATGATCCATTTCAGGCCAGCATTGCCGTTCGCGGTCTTGTTGCTCTTGTATTGATCAAGACATGTATGCATGCGCGCCTTGGACGCTTTTTCAGCCGCGTACTTTGGCGAGACGGCCGCAGGGAACACAGCAGCCGTTGCGGGCGTGGCAGCCGCGTCGTTCACATCTCCACACTCGGCCTTTCGGAAGTCGTTCCAGGACTTGCCAGCCAGCGTTCCAGCAGCCTTGGCCGCGTTGTACTTCGTGCTGCACTCCTGCACGGTGAGCGCGTTCGCTCCCGAAGCAGACATCGCCAAGGCGCTTGCCAAAACAAACGTCCCAGCGCAGAAGATTTTAACGAATTTTTTCATAGCAAACTCCATCACTTACGCAGCAGCAGGCACCCCAGCATCAATATCCACCCATGGCACCCCGCGACCCAGTCGCAATGTTCTTATAGCGCAAACAAAACAAGAACAAAAGAAGAATTTTTGTATGATGCGTTGTTCCCGTTTTTCTCTCTGGCCACAATGTTTTACGGCAAACAGGCGGCGCTCGTTGTCATCAAAGTGCATTGGGGAGGTGTACTGGCCAGCATCGCGGAACAATGAAGATGAGATCGAACCCAAGATCGAACTCTTGATAGCGCTCATGGCGCGCGAGCCAAATATCAGCTGCGGCATGCACACGGCGCCGGGTGAGGGGCGTCACTGCGGCTTGGCAATCCTCGATCGTTGCGCGGTGTTTAACTTCGACGAACACCACGCGCCGTCCCCTCTTGGCGATGAGATCGATTTCACCAAGGTGTGTTTTAAAGCGCCGCGCCAAGATGCGGTGACCCTTTGCCACCAAAAACGCGGCTGCCGCGTATTCTGCATAATGGCCGCGCCAAAAAGCTCGTTGCAGAGCACCACGTCTAACATCGTTTTGGCTCCGGCTGCGCCCGTCCATCGCACGACACCCCATCAGTCTACTTTTTTGCCTGCAAACCCAAGCCGTAGACACGATTTTTTGCAACGCCGAGTGCATCCGAGACAGCCGCCGCCGCATCTTTGAGGCGCATCGATTGCAGTGCCACGGCCAAGCGTTCGACGATGAGTTCGTCACTAACTTCGCCGTGTTCGGGTGGACCACAGATCACGACAATCTCACCCTTCGTCTCGTTGCCTTCATAGTTTTGAGCAAGTTCGCGCAAGGAGCCGCGCACCATTTCTTCGTGCATCTTCGTCAGTTCCCGCGCAACGGCAGCCGGGCGATGACCCAGGCAATCGGCCATGTCGGCGAGCGATTCTGCCAACCGTTGCGGCGCTTCATAGAATATGAGCGTTGCTGGAACCGTTTTGATTTCACTGAGCCGCGCCTTGCGCGCGGCCTGCTTGGGCGGCAAAAAGCCTGCAAAAAAGAATGAGTCCGTCGGCAACCCGCTGCTCGCAAGCGCCGTGACGAGCGCCGAGGGTCCCGGCAAGCTGAAGACAGGAATATTTTTTGCCGCGCATTCGCGCACCAGTTTGAATCCGGGGTCCGAAACAAGCGGTGTGCCAGCGTCCGAAATGAGAGCAATGCGTGCGCCGCGTTCGAGCTGTTCCACCACGCGCCCGCGCATACTGTCTTCGTTATGGTCGTGAAAGGGCCGCGTCTCGGCACGAATCGCGTAATGCTGCAGCAGCCTCGCCGAATGGCGCGTATCTTCGCAGTAGACGATATCGGCCCGGGCGAGCACGGAAAGCGCTCTGAGCGTGATGTCGCCTAAGTTTCCGATCGGCGTCGCAACGAGATAGAGACCGGGGTCTAACGGCCGCTGCAACAGCCGCGACGTCTCGTCTCGAACGTGGCGCGCCAAGTTATCCGCAGCGCTCGCATCAAAGGGAGTATGATGATCTTCAGTCGAATGAGACAAGTGTTGTTCCCGGAATGAAGAGGGAAATCTGATGATTGGCAGGAGAGTGTGGCACGAAACCGCTTAACCTGTGCTAGCCAATTCAGTACCTAACAGATCTCAATCACAACGCTCCAGCTCGTGTTTGCTTACGGAGACTACCGCGCCAGGGTCCGCCCTGCCAGGAGCCGAACCCGTGCCGAAGGTA
>JAYSVT010000217.1:0-15064 GCA_043718455.1 Hyphomicrobium sp. | reverse complement strand
GATGCCGATGAGGCGCCCGCCCGCGCCAAGTGCGCGGGAAAAATTGTCCACATCCTCGGTCGTGGTGCCGGGTGGAGTGGTGGTTTTCTCGATCATTTTCCGCCTCTTGGCCGCGCTTTAGGCCATGCAACCTAACCTGGCCCGCGCTCCCCGTCGCGCAGCTAAGGGTGAATTGGGGCCCGCGGGTTGCAAGAAGCCGCCTTATGCCGTTAAGAGTGCTTAGATACCAACACTATTCCCCAACCGGTGAGGTCGTTTTTTATGCAGGTCGACGAAGCGACCGTCCGGCGCATTGCGCGGCTGGCGCGCATCAAAATCACAGACGCGGAAGCCAAGGGGCTCGAAAAAGAACTGACCGGCATCATGCAATGGGTCGAGCAGCTTGGCGAAGTCAACACCGACAACGTCGAGCCGATGACCCGTGTCGTGCCGATTGCTCTTAAAAAGCGCGCCGACAAAGTGACCGACGGCGAAAAGGCCGGCGATGTCACGCGCAATGCGCCCATGACGGAAGATCACTTCTTTGTCGTGCCGAAGGTGGTGGAGTAGTGGGCATGTGCATTGCCCTCGCGATCGCAATATATTTGCATGAGGCTGTGGAACGAAGCATTGAAAGGTAAGAAGCCTTATGTCGTTTTCTGAAAGGTATCGACAAATTCGACAGCAACATCCGGGTTATCAACGTATTCGCGATCTAAGCGATCCGAAATTCCTGTTGCTAGTCTGGGGGGCCGCTTTTTTGTTTGACGTGGCGGCCGCTACTTGGTTCGGCTGGCAGAGTTCAGGCGTAGTTCAAGAGTACTTCGAGTGGTTCCTCGCAATTGCACTAGCAATGCTTCCTGCGCTCGTGGCCTTATCGATAGCCGGACCCGTCGCAAGTCGCATTCAGAATCGTGGATACTATCGCCTGGCCCTGCTTTTGTTCACAATTTTGCTAGTAGCGGTCGGCTTCGGCGGAACGTTCGTCATGGACCGGCAACCGTTCACACAACAGATTGATGAGAAGCGCGCTGAAGTGCGGAAATTAATCCTGTCCAATTAATCCTAAAACCTCGGGAATTCCTGTGACCGATCTCACAAAACTCACGCTCTCTGAAGCGCGCGACGGGCTGGCGAAGAAGAAATTTTCCGCCGCCGAGCTGACGGATGCCTTCATCACGGCAATCGACAAGTCGAACGCGGCGCTCAACGCCTATGTGCTGACGACGCCCGAGCACGCGCGCGCGCAAGCCAAGGAAAGCGACAAGCGCATAGCGGCTGGCAAAGCGCGGCCCCTTGAAGGCTTGCCGCTTGGCAACAAGGATCTCTTCTGCACGAAGGATATCCGCACAACGGCGTGTTCGAAGATCCTCGGCGATTTCAAACCGCCCTATGAATCGACCGTTGGCCAGAACCTGTGGGACGCCGGCGCTGTCATGCTCGGAAAGCTCAACAACGACGAATTCGCTATGGGCTCATCCAACGAGACGAGCGCCTTCGGCAACGTTGTCTCGCCGTGGCGGCGTAAAGGCAAAGACGGCAAGCCCTCAACCGACAAGCTCGTGCCCGGCGGCTCGTCAGGCGGCTCGTCTGCGGCTGTCGCGGCCAATCTTTGTCTCGCCGCAACGGCGACAGATACCGGCGGCTCCATCCGCCAGCCCGCAGCACTCACGGCAACCGTCGGCATCAAGCCTACCTACGGGCGCTGCTCGCGCTGGGGCATTGTCGCATTCGCGTCCTCGCTCGATCAGGCGGGGCCGATTGCCAAGACCGTGCGCGATGCGGCGATGATGCTCAAGGTCATGGCGAGCCACGACGCTAAGGATTCAACCTCCGTCGATGCACCCGTGCCGGATTATGAAGCCGCGCTCGGCAAAGGCGTAAAGGGTCTGCGCGTCGGCGTGCCGAAAGAATATCGCGTTCCCGGCATGTCACCAGAGATCGAGAAACTTTGGGACGAGGGCATCGCCTGGCTCAGACAAGCTGGCGCCACGATCCACGACATTTCACTTCCCCATACAAAATATGCGCTGCCCGCCTATTACATCGTGGCGCCCGCCGAAGCCTCGTCCAACCTCGCGCGCTATGATGGCGTGCGTTACGGGTTGCGCGTTCCCGGCAAGGATTTGACCGAAACCTATGAGAACACGCGCGCGGCGGGTTTTGGCAAGGAAGTGCGCAAGCGAATACTGATCGGCACTTACGTGCTCTCGGCCGGATACTACGACGCTTACTACTTGAAGGCGCAGAAGGTGCGCACGCTCATCAAGCGCGACTTTGACGAAGCCTGGAATAAAGTTGACGTGGTGCTGACGCCGACGACGCCGTCTCCTGCTTTTGCGGCGGGCGAAAAGTCCGGCGATCCGCTGGCGATGTATCTTGAAGACATTTTCACGGTGACAGTGAACATGGCGGGGCTGCCCGGCATGTCGGTTCCAGCCGGATTGTCGTCGCAAGGCACACCCTTGGGGCTTCAGCTCATCGGCAAGCCCTTCGACGAAGAGACGCTGTTCCGTACCGCCCAAGTCATTGAAGATGCGGCGGGACGGTTTCATGTTCCGGAGAAGTGGTGGATTGACGGCCGCGTATAGAAGAGGGTCATCTGATGGATCATTACTTTACGATTAGATTCCTGAAGGGTATCGGTCAGTCTATCGCGGCGTCAGTATTTTCCGGCAGCGCCGTTTTTGCGGGAGACACCAAGAAGCAAATTGAGTTCTTTCTTGGCACTTGTTTCGGATCGCTCGACGATGTTTCTAGAGTGCAAAGTCTCGCTGCGCTCTTAAAATGGAAAAACGCACCTGCTGACTTCGCCAATCTTGGAAAACCAGTGAATAGCATAAAATATGAGACTTGGTTGGTGCAAAAGGAGGGAGAATTCTATGCTGTAGCGGTCAATCAGGCTCCATGGAATGACCGTCAGATCGCGAACGTCTGCTCAGTTGTTATTCAATCATCAGGGAATGCCGTCATCGCCGAACTCACGCGAGTAATAAAGCTAAAAAAGGTCCACGAAGAGGACGAGCCTCTACAGACAACGTCCTACTACGAATACGAATCGATGGCGGTTGATCGAGCGATGGTATCTGTCGTCGCCTTGAAAGATGGAAGTGCTCCGGTGAGCCTAGGCGTTACAGGCATACGAAATAATCAATAGCCTCACTCAAACTCTGGATTTTTTCATGAACCCGAAACGCCCCTGGGAATGCGCGGAGATGCCGGACGTTCGGCGCGAGATCGATCGCATTGATGTTGCGCTGGTTGATCTTATTGCCGAGCGGTTCGGCTATGTGGAACGCGCCTGGCAGCTGAAGAAAGACCCGAGCGAGGCCCGGGTTCCCTGGCGCATCCAGCAGGTCATTGATGGCGTCAAGGCGCGCGCCAAGGACAAAGGCATGCCGCCCGAAATGGTCGAGATGGTCGGCGCCCAGTGGCGCAACATGGTCGGCTGGTTCATTCAGTACGAAGAAGAAAAACTCAGGCAAGCTGCTGACGGCAAACAAGCGGCCGATGCCAACGGCGACACGAAAAATGGCGGGCGCCCGGTATGACACCCGTCCTCCAGGCCGACGTCTCGCTTTATGAAGTGGCGGCCTATGCCATTTTCAATCCTGCCCTCATCGCGGTGGCATTTTACCTCGGCCGCAAGGCCAACGAGAAATCGAAACTCATCATCGCGTCGTTTGCCGGTGCTGTTGCTGGCGTGGTGCTATTGAACATATTGGCGCTCTTGAATTTGTTTGATGCGCCAACAGCGGGGCGTGCGGCTGCCGGTATTTTTGCTGCTTCCCTAATCCCGGGGCTGTTCTACGCGTGGGCCGGGTTCCGGATGAAACGATAACAGAATCCTAACGTTCCCCGCCGCAAAAATTCGCAAGACCCGTAAAATTGGAACTAAAAGCGCAAGCAGGCTGTAAGGCCGGTTTGCGACACTCATGCATTGCTGGACGAATGGCCGGAGCATTTTTGCCGGTTTCTGGGCCGAGTGTGGAGTTGACGCAATGCCTTTTAATTTAACAGGCTACCGGATCATCAACGGAACCTCAGCGGCCAATACGCTGACCGGGGGCGCGACGAACGATGCCATATTCGGCTTCGCCGGCAACGACACGCTCATTGGCAACGACGGATCCGACATCCTGGACGGCGGCACCGGGACCGACCGCATGACGGGCGGCCTCGGCAACGATATCTACGTCGTAGACAACGCACGCGACGTAACGACGGAAGCACTCAATAGCGGAACCGACAGCGTCTATTCTTCTGTGACGCGCACGCTCGCCGTTAATCTCGAAAATCTTTATCTGACCGGCACGGCCGCCCTCAACGGCAATGGTAACGCCCTTAACAACAAAATCGCCGGCAATGACGCCAACAACACACTGCAAGGCCTTGACGGCAACGACAACATTCGCGGCGGCCTTGGCAATGATCGCCTTTTGGGCGGTAACGGCAAAGATGTGCTGAGCGGCGAAAATGGCGACGACAATCTCAGCGGCGGCGCCGGCAACGACACGCTCAACGGCGGCGGCGGAAACGACACGCTCGCTGGCGGCGCAGACAACGACGGGTTTTTCGGCGGCGGCGGCAACGACCGGATTTCGGGCGAAGCTGGGAACGACAAACTTTTTGGCGACGGGGGCAACGATTACCTTCGCGGCGGCGCGGGCAGCGATTTCCTCAGCGGCGGCGGCTTTGGCAACACCTCGTCGGCTGGCCTCGATACCTTTGCGTGGCTCAGAGCCGACGTGCTGAGCGGCAGCACCGTGCAGGGCTTCGACCACGTCACGGATTTTGGTGCCGGCGACCGTTTGGACTTCACCGGCCTGAGCCTTGGCACGGCGGCCATTGAAACGCTGGTGCGCGTTACCGATACGACGGCTGGCAGCGTCGTTTCGGCCAAGTTCGGGACGCTCGGATTTATTGACGTCGCCATTCTCGACGGCGTGCACACGACGCTCGCACACCTGGTCGATGACGGCGCGATCGCGATCTGACGCTACGGGTTTCCAACAGAATAAAGAATTCTGAGAAACTGTAGAGCGGCGGCGCTCAATCCGCGCGGCGAACCGCCATCAGCGACTTCGACAACCCAAACGCGCGCTCGCGCAGGATCTTGGCCTCCGGAAACAGATACTGCATCTGCGCCGCGCTGATGAGTGTTGCCGACTGAAGACCGCGCATCGCAGCGTCGAGATTAACGCGTTTTCCCCCGAAGCCCAAATTGAAGCGCATAAGGAGTTCGGCGCGCACCTGCTCTGGCAGCCAGTGGAAAAACGGCGCGCGGAAGTGGGGTTCATAGGGAAACCAGAAGTTCGGTGTCTGGACGTAATATTGTGGAGCGAGGCGGCGCACGTTGGCGGCCATGCGCGTCATCTGATCCCAGTTGCCGACGTGCTCGATCACGGAATTGGAATGCACTAGATCGTAAGCGTTGTCGGCGATGTCGTCGAGGGCGCAGGCGTTGCCAGTCAAGCTTTTGAATTTTGCGCTTGAGACCTCGACATGCGAAAGATTAATGAGGTCGATTTGAACCGGGTTGCGGTTGACGAAATCCTCGGCGATTTTCCAGTAATAGGCCGTGCCGCCAATGTCGGCGATCCGGCAAGAGCCTTTCTTGGCAATGACGCACTCGATCAGTGGCTGGATGTGTTGAAAACGCTTTTCGCGAAATCGAAATGGCAGCGACTTTTTTTCGATATAGGTCTTTTCAACCGTATGGGCCGCACTATCGGCCGGGTCAGTGGAGCCCAGAAACCGGGCAGCCAGAATTGCTTGTCCTTGAGCGTTCACGTCTCAACCCCGCATGTAGTCTGATGTCAGCCGGTAGACGCTAACAGCCATCCGTTAATTGGGCGCTAAGTCGCGCATGCAACTTGCGAGATTGCAGCGGCGGGCGTCCTGGGTTAACGGATGAGGCGCGCGACGACAGCGCGAAGGAGACGCAACGTATGCACGACAAAGCGAAGGCCACGGTGAAATCAAACCTAATCGCCGGCGCCACGGGCGACTGGGAGGTCATTGTGGGACTTGAGGTCCATGCCCAGGTTGCCTCGAACTCGAAGCTCTTTTCGGGCTCTTCAACCGCTTTCGGCGCCGAACCCAATAGCCACGTGTCGCTCGTTGATGCGGCCATGCCGGGCATGCTGCCGGTCATCAACGAAGAGTGCGTGGCGCAAGCCATCCGCACAGGCCTTGGCCTCAAGGCTGAAATCAACACGCGCTCGGTCTTCGACCGGAAGAACTATTTCTATCCCGATCTTCCGCAGGGCTATCAGATATCGCAGTATAAGCAACCCATCGTCGGCGAGGGCGAAGTCGAGATCGACGTCGATGGCGAAGCAAAACGCGTTGGCATCGAGCGCCTGCATTTGGAGCAGGACGCCGGCAAATCCCTGCACGACCAGCATCCCGATTATTCCTACGTCGATCTCAATCGCTCGGGCGTAGCACTGATGGAAATCGTCTCGAAACCCGACATGCGTTCCTCCAAAGAAGCGCAGGCCTACGTCACGAAACTGCGCACCATTTTGCGCTATCTCGGCACCTGCGACGGCGACATGGAAAAGGGCAATCTGCGCGCTGACGTCAACGTCTCGGTTCGCAAACCCGGCGATAAGCTCGGTACGCGCTGCGAAATCAAGAACGTCAACTCCATCCGCTTCATCGGCCAGTCGATTGAGGTCGAAGCGCGGCGCCAGATTGATATCCTGGAAGAAGGCGGAAAAATCGCTCAGGAAACGCGGCTCTTCGATCCTGCCAAGGGCGAAACGCGCTCGATGCGCTCGAAGGAAGAGGCGCACGATTATCGCTATTTCCCCGATCCCGATTTGCTGCCCCTCGAGTTCACAGACGATTACGTCGCGAGCCTCAAGAACATGCTGCCGGAACTGCCGGACGAAAAGCGCGCACGCTTCGTCAAAGATTTTGGATTGTCAGTCTATGACGCCAACGTTCTGGTCGCCGAGCGCGAGCGCGCGGACTATTTCGAGACGGTGCTGGGGCTCATCACGGACGGCAAGCGCGATGGCAAGTTAGCGGCCAACTGGGTCATCAACGAGTTGCTCGGCCGCTTGAACAAGGAAGGCCACGACATTGCCGCGAGCCAAGTCACGGCCAAGCAGATCGCCAGCATTGTCGATCTCATTGCCTCGAACGCCATCTCCGGTAAGATCGCCAAGGATCTATTCGAGATCGTGTGGACCGAAGGCGGCGAGCCAGCTGAGATTGTCGATAAGCGCGCGATGCGCCAAGTGACCGACACGGGCGCCATTGAGAAGGCCGTGGACGAGATCATCGCCGCCAATCCGGATAAGGCCGATCAGGCGCGGGCGAAGCCGTCGATGCTCGGCTGGTTCGTTGGCCAGGTCATGAAATCAACCGGCGGCAAGGCGAACCCAGCGGCGGTCAATGATATTTTGAAGAAGAAGTTGGGGATATAAGTATTGCTGGGGTCAGACCCGCAGGGTCAGACCCCGGCGAGAGCGGTTCGCCGGCCAAGTCATGAAATCAACCGGCGGCAAGGCGAACCCAGCGGCGGTCAATGATATTTTGAAAGCAAAGCTGGGGATATGAGGCCCGCGCTTGGCGCAATTCAGTTGAACCGAGGCTGCGCTTGGCTTGCCTTGTGCCGCACCCACGCCGAGTGCAGCAAGAAAGCAGCAGCCAGCACAATGAATCCAAAAGGAACTACCACCGCAATTAGGTAAGCAATCTTTGTCGTTGTCATAAACCCCTCCCACAGGGCCACTTCACCATCCTGCGACAAACTGTACACGATGAAGCTTGAGGGCGATTTCAGAGCAACTCGAATGGTGGAGCGTTCAATTTAACGAATTTCTAACCACGTTCGCCGGCCGTCATTGAAGCATCGAGATTTTTAGCGGCATGCCGCCCTTGGGGCGCAGCGTGACGCGGCTGATGGGCTCGGGCAGATGCTGGCCGTCCCAGTCAAAGCGCGCGTTTTGCAGCAGCGTTGCCAGAATTGTCGTCGCTTCGATCATGGCAAATGCCGATCCGATGCACACGCGCGGGCCAAAGCCGAACGGCATGAATTGCGTGCGCGCCATCTTGGCTTCGGCATCGGGCAGAAACCGGTCCGGATCGAAACGGTCGGGGTCGGCCCAAATCGCGCGATGGCGATGCACGGCATAAATGGGAATGACGACCAGAGTCGGTTTGGGTAACAGTTTGCCGCCGATTTCGGTGTCTTGCGCGGACACGCGCGTCATCACGGGAACCGGCGGATAGAGCCGCATCGATTCCTTCAAGACGCGCTGGGTCACTTCGAGGCGAGCGATGTGTTCAGGCGCGATTGCAGCGCCTCCGGTGACATCGTTGATCTCGGCACGCACGCGCTCTTGCCACTCCGGCGCACGGGCCAGAAGATACAGCGTCCACGTCAATGCCTTTGCCGTTGTGTCGTGTCCAGCCAAGAGAAACGTTGCGAGATTATCGACGAGCTCTGCGTCGGTCATCGGCGCGCCCGTGCTGGGATTGATCGCGGTCAGCATCCGCGCGACGAGGTCGTTGCCCTCCGATCCTGATGCGCGCCTGTGATCGAGAAGGCGCTGAACTGTCGCGCGGACATCAATCGCCGCTTGGCGCATCTGGCGGCGTCCGGGGTGCCACAGGGTTTCAGGCAAGAGCAGCAGCGCCGCCGCGACCTCCCACGTTATCGGCTCGAGATAGGCGTGCCCGGCCCGCTTGATTTCAAAGCCTTCGGCTTCGTTGATGCCAGCGAGAATGGTACGGGCGATCACCGCAAACGTTGTCTCGGTCATATCGACAAGGACGTCGGAGGTCAGTTCTGGGCCAGCGGCCCGCCAACGCGAGACTTGCTCCAGCGTTGCCGCAACCATGCTCGGCACAAAGCCGATGATCTCGCTGTGGCGGAAGAGGGGGCTCGCGAGTTTACGCTGCCAGCGCCAATGATCGCCATCGGCCGTCAGCAGTCCTTCACCAACCACGGGTTTCAAGACACGCTTGTCGAGCCGGGTTTTCGGGAAGCGATGCGCTTCCTTCAGCAACACTGTCTCGAGGAGGGCGGGATCTGTGATCCAGGCGACGAGGGGTCTGTTCTGTTTCTTGCCGTAGGTGACGATCGGTTCTTCGTAGACGGCACGCGGCAGCGAGCGCAGGGGATTACGCACAAAGCGCAGGATGAAGGGCAGCAACGGCAGAGCCCGCGCCGACGGCTTAACCGTTGGCGGGTACAAGGCATCAGGTTTGGGAACGCGGTCCTGCATGGCTTCGAGGGTAACATACCCAAAGCGGCAAGATGAGGAACGCGCGCCGGTTCAAAAATTCAAATCGGCGGCGCGGGCTGAATTTTTAAGCGGCCTTGGCTGCGCGAGCCTTGCCAGCCATCTTCTTCAAACGCTTGCGCACGGCAATCGTGCTGCCCTGATTGCGCGAGACAGTTGCGCGCGGAATTTTGCGCTTCGCTTTCTTCTTCTGCTTCTGAATGTTCTTCAAGGATGTTTTGGGCATGGGTCACCGGTCAAAGGATGGGGTCGATAGGTTGCAAGGCCGCGCGGGGTGCGATTGCTCGCGCCGCATCGAATTCGGTTTCGTCTAAGCGATTGGCGGCCTTAAGGCAAGGTGGGTTGCGTACCAAAGGCGGTAAGCAGCCAATGCGGCGCAAGGATCACGGCCGTTAAAAGTATTGCCGAAAGGATGCTGGCGGGCACGAATTTGATCTCGGGCATCTGGTCCATGCCTGCGACAATCGGAACATGCGCGCGTCGCAGTCCCATGAACTTGCTGAAGACGACGCCCAATGCGCCCCACCGGGCGAGAAAGGCCCGGGCTCCCGGAATGCTGTCGGAATACCAGCTGTGCAGCCAGGCTTCGCGCGGAGCTTGTCTGTTTTCCTGACCAGACCAGTACGCGTAAAGATCGCCAAGCAACGTGCCAAAGACGCCAGCAACGAAGAGTAACGGCAGGTCGCCGCCCGCGTAGAGATAAAGCAGGGAGCCGCCAAAGAGCAGCGCCAGCGTTGGCCAAAACAGAATTGGGATCGGCAAGGTGTGCAGCATGGCAAGCGCGAACATGCCGGTTGCGGCCATGTATTGATGTGCGCCGATGAATTCGAAGATTTGCGACTTGAACGCCACCAAAAAGAAGCCTGGTGCGATGACGCCCGCGGCCCAGATAAACGCGCTTATTATATTGGCAATCTGAAACGGGAGTTGAGGCATCGCATACATGCCGGCGACGACCGGAATGATGGCGCGCACGGGTCCGAAGAAGTGACCAAGGAAAACGCTTGCAGCGCCGTATTTTTCGAAGAACTCTTTGCCTTGGGTTAGTGTCTCAGGGTGTTTGTTGAACGGCCAGATGTTCAAGAGCCTGTCCTTGAAGTAGCGGCCGATCCAATAGGACATTGCATAGCCGAGTGTGCCGCCGACACCTGCCGCAAGAATTGCCGGCCAAAGGACGCTGATTTCGACGCCGCCCGCAGCGAGCAGCGCCGAAATGCCGACAAGCATTGCGGTGCCGGGCCAGAGGATCGACAAAAAGCAAAAGCTTTCCATGAAGGCGATGAGGAAGGCCATGGGTGCCGCCCACGCTTGGTTCTCGCGCACGAATGACACGATAAGTTCGACGATGGATTGAACGGTCATAGGTGAACTTTCATGGGCCAGCTTTCATGTGACAGCTTTCATGGGACAGTTTTCATGGGGCAAGCTTTCAGTTGTCCGGGCGCGCTCCGGCACAGCGCGTTGCGGCGGTCTAGGCGTCATGATCGAATACTCAACTGAGCCCTAACCTCGTACGTTTACGCCAGTCCCCCCAGCGGCAGATAGGCAACTCTTAGCGCGGATCAAGTCTTTTTGCAGCGGTTGTTGAATTCGCGGCCGAGATCTCGGGAAACCTCTCCGGCCAACATGACCCCGCGGGAGACCTGTGCAGGGGTTAGCCGGCCTCCAGATTGACCCCGTAAAGCCGCTGGGCCAGCGTCGGCCTCGCGCTTGCCGTGGGCGAGTTCGTCGCACGAGAGTTCCTTGCGCCGCTTGGTCAATGCGAAGAGGCGCACGCCCGACGCGTAAGCGTCTGGAGACGCGGGCTGTTTGACCCAGGCGCGGGATTTATCCGCCATGAAGGAATCAAAGACTTTTTCGCGTTGGGAAATACAGTGGCTGCTATCGTCGACACAGTTGAGACCCGCGCGGGGGGCAACGGACGGCGGTTGGGACCCTGCACACCCTGTTAGCCCGGTCACCAAACCAGCGCCAGCCAAGGCGGCCAGAGCCAACCCGATTGGCCAAATACCTCTGCCGTCGAACATATCCGCCTCTTGCGATCCCGCCCCTTGAGATCAATGACCCGAGCCCGTAGAAGGCGAGCGTGGCAAGCTCAAGGCAGCCATTCCCACGCTCTGTTGAAGGCGTTAGCTATTGTAGCGGGATTCGTCAATTTCACCCAACCGGCAAGCCGGAATCCTGGCCGGTACCATCGAGGAGTTGCAATATGGCGGGCGCTATTCGTATCCATGAACATGGCGGGCCAGATGTTCTCCGGTATGAAGAAGTTGAGGTCGGACATCCCGGTCCCGGCCAGGTGCGCCTGCGGCAGACGGCCATTGGGGTCAATTACATCGATACCTACCAACGCACCGGGCTCTACAAGCTGCCGGCACTTCCGGCAGTGCTTGGCATGGAAGGCGCGGGCGTTGTTATCGAGATGGGTGAGGGCGTCTTGGGCCTAAAGCCGGGCGACCGCGTCGCCTACGCCAGCTGTCCTGGCGCCTACGCCGCCGAGCGTTTGGCGCCCGCAGACCGGCTGGTGAAACTGCCCGATAGCATCACGGACGAAACTGCGGCCGCGATGATGTTGCAAGGCATGACGGTGAGGTATCTGTTCCGCGAAACTTTCAAAGTGGGGCCTGGAACCGTGATGCTGTTCCACGCGGCGGCGGGGGGTGTCGGCCTCATCGCATGTCAATGGGCGCGCGCACTCGGTGCAACCATAATCGGCACGACGAGTTCAGCTGAGAAATCAACCCTCGCGACCGCAAACGGCTGCACGCACGTGATCAATTACAAAACCGAGAACTTCGTCGAGCGCGTCAAGGACATCACCGGCGGCAAGGGCTGCGATGTCGTGTACGATTCGATCGGCAAGGATACGTTCCCGGGTTCTCTTGATTGCCTAAAGCCAAAAGGTTTGTGGGCATCGTTCGGCAATGCCTCGGGCCCCGTGCCGCCTTTCGAGCTAACAGCACTCAAAGGCTCACTTTTCGCCACAAGGCCGTCTCTCTTCGCCTATACGGCAGAACGTGCTGCTCTCCTCGCTAATGCCAGCGAACTCTTTGAAATGGTTGGTAGCGGCAAAGTGAAAATCGCCGTCAATCATAGCTATTCATTGAGCAAAACAGCGGATGCGCATCGCGATCTCGAAGGCCGAAAAACAACTGGGTCGATTGTACTCATCCCCTGAGGAGGACGAACTGTTGTCTGACGACATCACGCTCTACTTCTGGCCAACGCCTAACGGGCAGAAAATTGCAATCATGCTGGAAGAGATCGGGTTGCCGTACCGCGTGCACTACGTGAACATCAACGCGGGCGAGCAGCACGCACCCGGTTTCCTCAAGATATCGCCCAACAATCGTATTCCAGCGATCGTCGATGATGAAGGTCCCGACGGCAATGACCTCGCGATTTTTGAATCCGGCGCGATCCTTCAGTATTTGGGCCGTAAGTACGAGCTTCTTTATCCAACCAACGAGCGCAAGAAAGCGGAAGTCGATCAGTGGTTGTTCTGGCAGGTGGGCGGCTTAGGGCCGATGGCCGGGCAGTGCCTGCACTTTCGTCAATATGCGCCCGAGAAAATCGAGTATGGCATTGAGCGCTACACCAAAGAGGTTGCACGCCTGTTCAGCGTCATGGACCGGCGCTTGGCGGCGAGCGATTATTTGGCGGGTGAGTATTCCATTGCCGATGTCGCCTGCTTCCCATGGGTCAAGCGGTGGGAAGCACTGGGCCAGAATATCGCAGACTTTCCGGAGCTCAAGGCTTGGTTTGATCGCATCGCGGCGCGGCCGCAGGTTGTGAAAGCACTTGAAATTGGCCGGGACGAAGGAAGCCGGAAAAACGTTTGAGGCAATCGTTGAGGCCGGAGTTTCGGTGCGCTGTAGCGCTTTATTCACCCGTGAGACGGGACGGATCTATAGGGCGGCCAGTCACTTTCTGAAATGCCATCGCGCCAAGAACTTTGTTGGATTTGACGCGGCGCAGCGCCGTTGATGGCTGTGCGACAACAGGGGTGTCGTCTGTTTCGTCCGCAAAAGCTGAACCAAGTCCGAGGAACGATGGCCCGGTCTCACCAACATTGGCGCATGCGCCAAGTGCGAGAGAAGTCAATGCGACCGCGATAACTCGTTTCATCGTCTCGTGCCCTTAGACTGCTTCCGTGATACCGTTTTGCGCCGGGCGAATGCGAATCCTCGAAGGGAATGTTCGAAGGCTGCGTTCAAAACCCGGCCCTTGAACGGCAACCTAAAGACCAGCGCATGAACCCTCGCTGAACGCTCTGGCTGGGCGTCGTTCAATAATCGTGCGCGAAGGCATTTTTCCTTATGGTTAGAGATGCATTAGCGCGGCGCTTAATAAACGCTTTCACAGCGTCTGAAGTTGAAGAAAACGTGTCACAACGGGCCATGTGTGCGTTCAATCGAAATTGAGATTGCAAATATGTTGAGGCGAAATCCCCCATCAATTTACGAGTTTTCATCCGGCAGCTGACATGGTTCCAAGGACGCGAGGGCATGAACCCGCTCTCGCGCTACGGGATTTGATCAAAGCGCCCGCGTGCAACCTTGCATCTCTTAGGGTTCGGTTGAATGGAGTTTGTCAAATGGCACGGATGGATTTTTCCTCGCGTGACATGATCGAGTACGCAGCGCAGGGCGGTCAGCCGGACGCGTTGTTCGAACTTGGTCTCATCTATTGCACGGGCCGGGACGTTTCGGTCGATCTCATCGAAGCCCACAAGTGGTTCAACCTTGCGGCCGCACGCGGTAGCGACGAAGCCAAACAATATCGCGTTGAACTCACGCGCGACATGAGCAAAGCCGAACTCGCGCTAGCTCAGAAGCGTGCGCGCGAGTGGCTTAAGAAGAAAGCTCACTAACTTGTAGTGCGCTTGAGGTGACGCATTGTTCAGCAGTCGCCAAACAACGATGTGAGACACGTCCAGGTCTTTTTGGCAGCGTTGCCAATTGCGGCGCCTGCCTTTTGAACGGCACCGCCGGCTGACTTCGCGGCGCCCTCTACGGCAGCACCTGCTTTGCCGGCATTTTCCTTGGTATCTGCGGCACTCTTGTCAACCATCTCCTTGACGGTGCGCGGGGGCTTGTCTTTAGGTTCAGTGGCCGTCTCTGGCTGTTCCTCTGGCGCGGCGCTGGGATCGGCGGCGTGATCGGCTGGCGGGACGGTAACCGGCTCGGCTTTTTTCACTGGCACTTCGGCCGCTGCAGCAGGTGGCGATTTTTTGGCGTCGGCTGGAGCAGCAAAAGCTTCTGGTGCCGCAAAAACTTTTGCCGAGGCGCCGCATGGAACTTGCCGGGTGCGCTCAATCGTGCAGCTCTCGTGCCCGCCCTGCTTTGCCAACTCGCTGATGCAAGTCAGCTGCAACCCGGGAGACTGGCCAGGCGATTGCGAGCCGTCGCCCGAGAACGTGCAACGATAGATGGCGGCCGGTCCGGTGCACGAGACGCAGAATTCTCCCGATTGCAGTGCGCCCGACTTCAAGGTGAGCGTGCCGGCAGTCAGTAACACACCCACAAATGCTTTTCTTTTTAGTGCTGGCATCCGGTCTTACCCTTTCCCCCGCGCTATTACGATCAGCTTTGGTTCGGTTCACGCCCTATGAATATAAGGCTATTCGGTCGCGGGGTCGAGCCACAGTCCTCTCGGTTTAATTTCAGGGGGCGTTCTTGCAATGCGGAATGCGCCCCTCTATACGGGTGCTTCGCCTTGATTTGCGGAGATGTGGCCGAGTGGCTGAAGGCAACGGTTTGCTAAATCGTCATACGCCGAAAGGTGTATCGAGGGTTCGAATCCCTCCGTCTCCGCCA
>JAYSVT010000216.1:0-1609 GCA_043718455.1 Hyphomicrobium sp. | reverse complement strand
GAACCGCAATTTGGCGCGGGCGCAAACTCTGGGCGATCGCGGCCGTCGATGCAATTGCCGCCAGCCTGTCGGCTTCGTAGGCCATCGCCTCGGCCGCTCCTTCTAGGCTGGAGCCGGCTGAGTTTTCGGTCTGCCCGGCCGGCGCTGTGCTTACTCCTTCACCCGTAGTGAGGATCGCCGTAATGACGCTGCTTTCCGTGCCCATACGCCGGCTCAGCTGACCGAGAGTCGTGATGATCTTTGGCGCGTCTCCTGCTGCGGGAACGCTTTTCAATGCGGTCCGGGTCAAAGTCAAATCTTTCAGAAGTGCCGTGATGGCATCGGCAGACTTCGCAAGGCCACCCGACACCGCCGGCTCGCGTTCCGCTTTGGCGGCTTTCCTGAGGTCCGCTTCGGCTTGGCGCAACCGGCTTGCTGTGCGGTCCGCCGCCCGTTCGAGCGCACGCGATACCATCGCAGCTTCGAGGCCAGAGACCGTGCGGCGGATATTGGCGATCTCGGGCTCAGGGTTGGGAATATCGATATCGCTGCCGGGCACGACGGCGAGTTCGTCGCGGATGGCAGTCTTCGGCAGGACGACACCGATGCGATGAAGAACCTTAGACTTCACGTCCAGCGAGGGAACCAGTCCGGCAACCGTCAAAATGCGGCCGCGGTCGGCCGCGTGCAGTTGCGGAATGTAACCCTGCATTTCGGTCGTTTGAGTAATCACTAGTTCGGCTGCGGCTCGGGCTCTGTTGTTAGCAAAGTCTGTGTACCAGCTCCAGCCGAACCAGGCCAGCAGCGGCAAGGCAATTGCCATCGCCAGCATCTTGACGGGATTGCCGGCAGGGCGTGAGATATCGGCCTTCTGCTCGTCAATGCGCGCTTTGAGATCAGATCCCATCTCGCGCAGAAGCGCGTCCTGAGCGCCTTCGCCGCCCGCGCTGTCGTTCTGCTTTTCGATCGCGGCCAGGAACGTGTCGTCGAGTACTTGTTCAACGCCTTTGGGCGCGGTGCCCGTGCACTTTGCTGCGACCAAATAGAGGGACGACCCGCGCAAATAGACGTTGGCGCCGCCGATGTCGATCTGGCGCATCGAATTTTGGTCGGCTGCAAAGGCTTCGTTGGCAAATTCGTTGACGGCCGCCAAAACGCCACTCATGAGCTGTTCGCGCCCGCTCGCCCCCGAAGCTGACCAGTGGGCGACGAGATCGCCCGTCGCCCGGCGAATGAGAAACAACTCTTCAAGCTCGAAATCCTGGGTTCCTGCGAGCGCGAGTTCCGCAACCGAACGGCCTGTCGTCAGGCTTTGGAAGCGCAGCATCAAAGGGTTTTGCTCAAGGCGCCGGTTCATCTGATCGTTCAGATCTTTCATGGCACTTTCGACGTAAGCCTTTACGATGCGGCCAGTCACGGGGTACAGCGCCTCGACCAATTCGTCCTGGCTATTGCGCAATTCCGTTTTGATGGTGGTCACCACCAATGGGGCAAGGCTGACCGACAATTCGCTGTGCTTTGTGACTTCGGCGCGGCGCAGCGCTTCGTCCAAGGTTTGCGAGACGCTATTGGTGAAACTCTCCGATGTGCCGACGCGCTCGAAGATACCGTCGATTTTGCGCTTGATTTC
>JAYSVT010000215.1:0-4608 GCA_043718455.1 Hyphomicrobium sp. | reverse complement strand
ATGGGTCCTGGAATGCGTGCTATAATTAAGCCGTTAACTCGGGGTCAGCTGTTGACCACAAACAATCAGAACTCAAATCTTGGGGAAGCTCATGCTCGCAGAACTCGGATGGCTCCAACCGGTACTCATCGGCGCGGCCGTGGTATTTTTCCTGGACCTCATCGGCAACATGCTTTCGTTCTCGAACCGCTTCGTGAACGCGCTGACCACGGCACTCATCTTCGCAGTGCTGTTTGGTTCGCTTATTCACCTCGGCATCGTCCAGCTCGATGTGAAAGCCATTCCGGCGCCGGCCGCTGCAACCGCTCCGGCACCAGCTCCGGCGAACTGATTTTCCAGATCGCAGGACGACGAAATCTAAAAAGCCATCCTGGTGAGATACCGGGATGGCTTTTGTGTTTGAGTGTCCACTTGATGAAGCGCTGCTACTTCACCTTGCAGGACATTCCTTGCGCGTTTCAGTGCGCACAATCAGGACGACCTGCGTGCGGTCCGCTTCTGGAAGCTCAGCTTCCGAGCCTTTCGCGATTGCTTTGCAATTCGTCGCGTCAGCTTTTGCGGGATCACAAAACCCGTTGTTGGTGAAAAATTCGATGCGCCGCTCGGCAAGCTCGGGACACGCCAGGCTGTCATAGCCCATGGCGAATGAGGGGAGTGGAGCGAGCGCAACACCGGCAACAGCGGCAAATGCAAAAATCGAACGGTGTGACGGCATCGTCAAATCTCCCTCGCGCACAGCACCGGCTTGCACCGACTTGGCGGCAGCTTTTCTAGAATACGATAGCGGAGAACTGCGCGTTACACCAACCCGCTTGCACCAACTTCAGTTGATCCGGTTGACTCCAAACTTCACCACTTAACGTAAACGGCGACTATTAAAATCGGATTTGCGCTCATCGGCGGAACTGGATCCAGATTCCGGCGTTACATCGACGTCGAACATTTATCCAGGAGACCTTCATGACACGCTCTTTGTCCGTTATTGCGGCCTCGCTCGGACTGGCCTTAGTGGCAGGATCCGCGCTTGCGGTCGAAACAGAAAACAATCGCCAGTCGCCAGCCCCTCAAGGCACGACTCCACCGGATCGCAATGCCAAAGCGCAGGAGCCGGGCAATGCCGACTCGAACGCCACCAACAAGACTAAGGAAGACACGAACACGCAGTCTCCCGGTAACGCCGAGAAGACTGATTTGACTTAAAAGGCCGAACAGCCGCCAACGACGGGCACTCTGCAGGAAACACAAGCTCCTGAAGACGTGACCAAAGAGATCGAAGACCCAACCGCTACTCCGAAGAATTGAGCGACTGCCAGTATTGATCGCGAAAAGATCGTGGAGCCATCCCGCTCCGCGATTTTTTTGTGATTAAACTCCTGCTCCGCTTCATGGCCGCCGCGATGATAGTCGTGTGTGCCCGAGCGGCTCTTCCCGACGCTCAAGCAATTGATGTCGCTATTGGGCACCCGCGGCATATGGCTGGCGCGGGTTGTATCGGGGTGCGGTGGCGGTCTACTGTCAGACGGCTGGGTCAGGCAACTCGTCGTCAGGCAACTTGGCTCGTGACGAAGCCTCGGGAGGTTCTATTGCTCAAAACGATTGCGATCTGCGCAACCCTCACACTGACAACTGTGACGCCTGCAACGGCTCAGGGCGTGTCGCAGTCTGGTGATGCCCCTGCGGTGACCGCTGCTGCCGGCGAGGTGCCGCAGGGTGTCAAGGACGCGTGCTTGGGCGACTACGAAAAGCATTGCAAGAAGCACGATCCTGAGAGCACAGCGGCGCACGACTGCATGGCGCACGCGTTCGAAAAGCTGTCGGACCCGTGCGTCACGGCGATCCTCGACAGCCCGCTCGTGGAACAGGAGCAGCAACGGTTGGCCGCAAGCGCGCGAGACAGCGCCGAGGGGCCCGATGCGCCCAAGACCACGGGCACAAAGCGCACCGCGAAAGCACAGCATGCGGCGCCCCCGAAACTTGCGGCGGTTAAGAGCAAGCGATACGTTGCACAACGCCACAACGCACCACGGCGCAACGTCGCATCACACATCCGGCGCGGCACCGGCATCGCCAGCCGCTACGTCGCGAGATACACCCGCTTCGCTTTTGCGAGGGTGTTTAGGTAGAGTTCTCTCTTATCCATTGGAATGGCGGGTCGCGCGCCACACCACCCGTATTCCCGGACGCTGCGTCGTCGCGCAAAGCGCGAGCGCAGCGATCCGGGACCTTTACCTGTTGCATTGTTGAGTCCAATGCCGCGCGGATAAAGATCCCGGCTCGCGCGCGGAATGGAACTGAAATTCCGCTTGTGTCAATCGGGCCGCGCTTGGCCGGGAACGCGGGTGGAGGGAGCGGAGCAAGCCCACGGCGCAATACGGCCCGGCACCGCCGCGCGACCACTTGGAAGACCCCTTGCGGGGCAGGCGGCAAATCAAAAGAGTGCAGTTGCCGGGCCTATTGGCGCCCTACAAGTGCGGAGTTTTTATTGCGGAGTGCGGGCCACGCGAGTTGTTATGCGTCGCCAAAATCCAAAGCGGTCGGTGGCTCAGTTCCTTGTAGATTCGAGCAAAGCGTTATTCTCTACGATCCAGCCTTCGAGCTGTTCCATAAGACTGGGCCAAACTTCGTTATACTCATGATCGAACGTGCCCATGCATAGCTCCATCGAACCAAGGTGCTGGTCGCCGTACAGTTCCATCCAACGGTTCGAGAAGTTCGTCTCGTACTCGTCATGGTTGATTTTTGAGTACCCTGTGCACAGCCCTTCGTAGCTCGGATGTGCGCTTTCCGACAGGTCAGCATAGAGTTTCATCAATCCCGGATAGCGCGTGTCACACTTGTCCAGAACCGTGACGATGTTAAGCGAACGCGGGCCATCCGTGTTGTTCCGCGAACCAAGCAGCAACGTCATCGTCTTCTCGTCGAACACATGGAAGTTGAGCTTTCCATCGAGCACCTGTTGCATGAGCTGGTTGAGGTAGATCAGCGTGGCTAATGACTCGAACCCGCTCCGCAACAGGATGCGTGCGCCAAAGCCGTGCCTCTGCTGATGGAGTGCGTAGGATTGGTTCATCAGGTCGTGCAACCGCCAGAACACGGCCTCCCGTAGCATCCAGACTCGAAAAGGCGCCTTCCACTTATACGCGACCGGGTTGCGGGACAGCAGACCACCAACTGGGATGCTCGGTAAGAGCGATCTCTTCCAATTGGCAAGATTTTGTTCAATGGCTTTCATTGCTACTGATTACCTTGGCTGTGCGCAGAGCCTCAGCATCGACCTACGAACTGCTACACCAACCTGCTCTGCTCCACCGCCGCCGCGATGAAGCTTGCGAATAGCGGATGCGGATCAAAGGGCCGCGACTTCAGCTCGGGGTGATATTGCACGCCAATGAACCACGGGTGATCGGCGTATTCGATTGTTTCTGGCAACAAGCCATCGGGCGACATGCCGGCAAAAATCAAGCCCGCGCGCTCCAATGCTTGCCGGTAGTGCGTATTCACTTCGTAGCGATGGCGGTGGCGCTCGGATATTTGCGTCGATCCATAAACGCTAGCAATGCGGCTGCCTTCTCTCAACGTTGCTGCAAACGCGCCAAGCCGCATCGTGCCGCCGAGATCGCCGCCCTGGCGCCGTTGCTCGAGTTCGTTGCCGCGCATCCACTCCGTCATCATGCCAACCACAGGCTCTTGGGTATCGCCAAATTCGGTCGAACTCGCGCGCTTGAAACCCGCAAGATTGCGCGCGGCCTCTAAGCACGCCATCTGCATGCCGAAACAAATGCCGAAGTACGGCACTTGTCTCTCGCGCGCGAATTTGGCCGCCAAAATCTTGCCCTCCGCACCGCGCTCGCCAAAGCCGCCGGGCACCAGAATGCCGTGCACGCCTTCCAAATGCGGCGCGGGGTCTTCACGCTCGAAAACTTCCGATTCAATCCAGTCGAGTTTGACTTTCACCCGGTTGGCGATGCCGCCGTGCACGAGGGCTTCAGTCAAAGATTTGTAGGCGTCTTTGAGGCCCGTATATTTGCCGACGATGGCAATCGTCACTTCGCCTTCGGGCGCGGCGATGTTGTGAGATATCGTTTCCCAGCGCATCAGGTCCGGCTTTGGCGCGCCCGTGATGCCGAACGCCGCCAAGACCTCGCGGTCTATCCCTTCGCGGTGATAGGCGAGCGGCACATCGTAGATCGACGCGACGTCGAGCGCCTGAATGACGGCTTCGGGACGCACGTTACAAAACAGCGCGATTTTCTTGCGCTCGCCCGCCGGAATTTCGCGGTCCGACCGGCACAAAAGAATATCCGGTTGAATGCCGATCGAACGCAGCTCCTTGACCGAATGCTGCGTCGGCTTGGTCTTCAATTCCCCGGCCGAGGGAATGTACGGCATCAGCGTCAAATGAATGTAGACGGACGCCCCGCGCGGCAGATCGTTACCAAGCTGGCGGATGGCTTCGAAGAACGGCAGGCCTTCGATGTCGCCGACCGTGCCGCCGATTTCGGTCAATACGAAATCCACTTCCTCGTTGCCGTTCAACACGAACTGCTTGATGGCGTCGGTCACGTGCGGAATGACCTGCACGGTGCCGCCGAGAAAATCGCCGCGCCG
>JAYSVT010000214.1:0-1622 GCA_043718455.1 Hyphomicrobium sp. | reverse complement strand
AATTCGTTTTGTCCGACATGGCGACGTTCAACGCTTCGCCAATGTTGGTGCCGGGATCGGCTTCGCGGACAGCAATGACGATGAAGGGGCGCTGCCAGCTCGTGTCCGCGTCTTCGCATTCCGCACAGGGCTCAAGATAACGGCCAAGGTTCAAGGTCGACATCGGAATATTGACATCGACAACGGATTTGACCCACTCGGCGATGCGGGCAGCACGCAAGCCGCCGCGCTGGATTTCCTTGTCGATCTCACCTTCTTGGCTCGCGAGGCCAACCGCAATGAGTTCACGCGAGCCGCCCAAGCCTTCGCGCAGCTGGGGCGCTAGAACTTCGTTCTGAATGTCGTCTGGCGAAAGCCGGGTGGTGTCGCGCTCTAGCTCCGTTGTCGAACCTTTGACCCATCCGTAGTTCTTGGTCAGCACCACAACATCGAAGAGCGCGCGCCGCCCGGCGCTGTCGGTGCCTTCGATTGGGAATACGAGTGTGCGTTCGTTCCATTTCTTGGCGATGATGCGCTGCAGGCCGCTCTTGTCTTTGTACTTTGAGGAAATAGCGTCCTTGATGACGAAACCGGTCACGCCAATTGCAAGGAGAAGGGACAGCGCGCCGATCAAGGCTTCTTCGCGCGGGCCAAACAAACGGGTGAACCAATCGAGCCAGCCGGTCTGCGAAGTGGCCTGTTCGGTCTGCGCGACGGCGCCGGCGCGCTGGCCGGACTTGCCATCTCCAAATTCTTTTTCGTAGTGCACCATCGGCGTCACCCCTACTCGTTACCGGCACTCGGTTTCAGCACCAACTGAGCATCTAATCTTCTGATTTTCGCGCGCCCAGCCATTTTTTCAAGTTTTCTGCCAGCGCCGACGCGCGCTTGTTGGCCCGCTCGCCTGCCGGATGGCCCGTTACGCGCTTTTTCTCGGGCAATTTCGAGGCTTTCGCCTGTGTATCTGTTTTATCATCCGGTGGGGCTTTTTCGCCTTGCAGGCGCCGCGCGACGTCTGTTAGGAAGCGGGCGTCGTCGCCACGGGCCAAGGGACCCGCTGCCTCCGAGACCGCGTCGAGGAGGTCGTTCAGCCATTCCCGCTCGGACTTGGCGAAGTCGTTCAGCACGTAATGTGTAACCGCATCCTTGGAGCCCGGATGGCCGATACCAAGGCGGACGCGTGCGTACTCATTGCCGATGTGGGCCGATATCGAGCGCAAGCCGTTGTGTCCCGCGTTGCCGCCGCCGATCTTGACCTTGATCTTGCCCGGCGCCAAATCGAGTTCGTCGTGAAAGACATAGACATCGGTTTCCGCGATTTTAAGAAAACGCATGGCTTCGCCAACCGCGCGGCCGCTGTCGTTCATGAAGGTTTCGGGCTTCAGAAGCATGACGCGCTCCGTGCCGATTGACCCTTCTGAAATGAGAGCGTTGAATTTCTTGCGCCACGGCGAAAAGCCGTGAGCATGCGCGATGCGCTCGACGGCCATGAAGCCAATGTTGTGGCGATTGCCCTGGTAGTTGGCGCCAGGATTGCCGAGGCCGGCGAAGAGCTTCATGGGCGTCCCCGGGCGAGAGAACCGGCGCAGACATATTCCGCGCCGGTTTGGTTATGACGATTACTTCTTGCCAGCGGGTTTGGC
>JAYSVT010000213.1:0-15252 GCA_043718455.1 Hyphomicrobium sp. | reverse complement strand
ATCAATCCCAGATCCGCAAGATCTTTGCGCATCTTTGGCGGCATTTCGGCAATCGTATTGGCGTCGCCACGCTTCAGATCGGCGGGCGCATCTTCGGGCAGAAGATAACGCCAGCCCTGAAATGCGCGGCGCGGCGCGGGGCGCACGGCAACAAGCTTCGGGTCAAGGATCAGCAGGCAGCAGGGCGAGCCATCGTCCTTGTGCCCGTCTTCAAAGCCAACAAAGCGCTGGCGCACAGTGATCAAGCTCTTCATGACCCAATAGAGCGAACCGCCATCGAGCAGCTCCGCCTGTTTCTTCGGCGATTGAAATGTTGTGTGATAGGGCAATGGCTTGTGACCGGCCTTTTTGCGGGCAGCAATGCGCCCCTTTTGCCAATCGGCCAAATCGTCGATTGAAACAGCACCAACGCAAAGCTTGATCATATGCAGGGTCATGCTCGGAATTTGGCACGCGGGCGCCCGGTCACGCAACCAACTCATCCACAAGGTTGTGTGAAGGCTTATTTGGCTTTGCAGAACCCGGCGTATTGGGCAAAAATGGGCTGACCCATCAATCCGAAATGGCGCGAATGCACGGCTGGATGGCTGCCGGTTGATGTGTCGAGATCATAGATCGTCGTGAGGTTGAGGAACCCCTCGTTTGCCACTTCAAGGAAATGGTTGGCGTTGAGCGCGCGCACAATGCGCAAGGTTCCGGCAGGCTTGTCGCCATTGATGAGTTTGGCGGCTTGCCCCTCAAGATTGATGTCCTGAATTTCAAGCGAGAGGGCGGCTGGCGGCGCGGATTGGAATTTTCCAGCCTCATAGGTCCAGGTGTTTCCCATCTCGAATTTGCAGGAAAACTGAGCCGGGATTTCTTCACCAGCAGACGCCGGAAACGAGGCGCTGCTTGCAGCTACAGCGAGCAAGCTGGCGAGAAAAACGGCGCGGGCCATAGTCACGGGGCAGATCATGAGTTGGGTCCTTGCATTGACGTCTCTGGCCTTGGAGGCAGTACGCCCGGGCGTTCAGCTGCATTGAAGACGGCATCCCGGACTTAGGCAATGCTCCCCTTGGCCGCGTCAGATTGATTCTCTCGCCCTATTTCAGGCCCCAATCAAGCGCGGCTAAAGGGCAACTGTTGCCGGATTTGGTAAACACCGGCCCCGGAATGTCTCGAACTGGCCCTGAAACTGCCCGTATACTAGGGCATTCCATCGAGGCGGAGTCCTCTCAATCTATGTCGAAGTTCGGCACACTGTTTCCGGTTTTTGTCGCGGTGGCCCTCATGGCCGGCTGCGCGAGCGGTGCAACCAATACGACTGCGTTGAACATTGCGCCCGCAGCAGGCCCGAGCGACACGCCCATTACAACCGCCGCAGTAGTGTCCGTAGAAGAACCAGAACTCGACTGCAAGAAGCTGACAGGACGCATGCAGATCCGCATTCTCGAGATGCGGACATTCGCAACGGCAAACCAGACCTCGGGTCTGTCACGTACCATGCACGCGGCCAGCAAAACTATGTTCGGGGGAACTTCTTCCGGTATGGACCCTAATGGCGAGCATGCGCGCGACTACGCCACGCTGGAAAATACCAATCGCCAACTGGTTACCCAGGATTGCAGGTCGTTCGATCTTCAGCAAACGCTTGCTGGGCAAGACACGCCGCCGCAGCCAACGGTCGATGCACCCTCGAAAAGCAAAGCTGCGCGGAAATAGCCGCAAGCGACAAGCTAAACGCGAGCCCTATCCTTTGGCATTCTGCAATCGACGCTGCTTCGCGCGTGTGCCAGCGCGAATTTGGCGGTATGATGTGGTCATGAGCGACATCAAAAAAATTGAAAAACCGCAGGCTGAAAGTGCTGACCAACGCGCCAACTCGTTTCCGTGGCCGCCGGTTCTGCTCGCTGCGGCGATCATTATCAGTGCCGGCTTGTCGAGGGTCATCCCAATTTCATGGCCAGGCGTGGACGACGCACCCGCGCGCATCGTTGGTCTCGGGATCGGCGCCCTTGGATTGGTGCTTATCGTTGCCAGCATCCTCACGCTGCGCCGCCATGAAACAACTGTCCTGCCCGACAAAGCGGCGACGGCCCTTGTCACAACCGGCCCTTACCGCTTTTTTCGCAATCCGATCTACCTTGGTGACGTTATGATGCTATTTGGCCTTGCTGAACTGACGAAAAACGTTTGGTTCGTCATCGCAGCCGGGCTTTTTGCCGTGCTCGTGACCCCTCTGCAGATCCTTCCCGAAGAACGCCACCTCGAGGCGCGCTTTGGTGACGCCTATCTGGACTATAAGAAGCGCGCACGGCGCTGGATTTGACACGAGCGAAGTCCGAAAAGGTTGTTATGGGTACCGACTACGCTGAAAAAGAGCGCGAATTCATTGATAGTCTTGCGGACGACACGGGCCGCGATTTGGATCAATGGATGCAGGCCATCTCGGCCGCTGGCCACGCCCAGCGCAATGACATCATCGATTGGCTGCGCCAGCAGGGCTTTGCTTTTCCCAGAGCCTCGTGGCTTGAACGCATTCATCACAATAGCGGGCGTCTGATCTACGGGGGAACCGCGGCCGTTGCCGCCCCTGCGCGCCGCTTGGTTCCCGCACCACAAAACGAGACTGTGTCCGCAGCGGCGAGCGCCTCTCCCACTCCAACCAAGACGGACGCCGATGTTGCAGTGAGCCGCACGGCCGAACCCGCGCAACGCCAATCCGAAGTGCACGTTCCCGGTTCGTTGATTGGCGAGGTTGCGCAATTTCTAAGCGCGGCAAAAGGATTGAAGCCCTTGGCCGAATTTGTGCTGCGCGAAATCGAGGCGGCCATTCCCGGCATTAGCTACGCCGTCGCCGCGCCATACTTGACGATTGCAGCGCCCGCCGCATTTGCCGCCCTTCACCCGGCCCCCAAAGAACTGCGGCTCTACGCAGATTTTGGCGCAGCGTCAGGTGAGCGAGTGCGAAAGGCTGACACAACGGCGGCACGGGGGACCCCACCCTTCCCCAACGTGCTCGTTTTGAACGATGCGCGCCAAATTGACGAAGCGTTCCGGGAGCTTGTTGCTTCGGCCTATACCCGCGCCCTTAAATGAGTTGCATCGGCAGCGCGGTGCCAAGACCATGGATTTGCCTGAATTTTCATGGCGTTTGGGGGCGCTGGAGGACGCCATGAACGCCGCCTATCGCGCACTATATGCTACCTTGCTGATCGGGCTTGGAACCGTTTGGGGCGGAAGCGTTGTAAATGCGCAAACTGCACAGCGCGATGGCATCGGCGACATCATCCGCCGCGAAAAAGCGCGTCCCGCTCAGATTGCCGATAACAAATCCGCCATTGAGGCAGCTCCACCAGCACAGCCACCACAGCCCGGCACAACGGCTGGCACCGTGGTATCGAAAGATCCGCGCGAAGGCGACCCGCAGTATGAGCAAGCCAAACTGCTTATGGTGGCCATCGACGCCGTTTTGAAAGACACGGCTGACAATCGCTCTGACGCCAGCAAGCTGCCGAGCCGCGATGACTATATCATTCCGCCCTTCTGGAAGGAAACGCGCGAAGATCGCGAAACCAAGGTTCGCGCGCTTTTGGACAGTGCGCTTGGCATCGTTACGGACGTGCCCGTCGTCGATGTTCAGAAAAAAGTTGAAGGGCTGCGCCAGAACATCCGCACGCTTGAAGACCAGAATGCAAAGCTCCGCGAAAAACAACTTTCCGCGCCGAAGGACGCAACGCTGCCCGGCATTTTGAATGACACGGTTGCCTCGCTCGATACCGCGATTGCCGAGAACATCAAGCGCATCGACGCCAACCGATTTGAAATCAAAAACGCGAAAGGTGAGATCGCGACAGCACTCAAGGCGGCTGGCGTTGAACTTGCACCTGAACAAGTCGATCTGTTGCTCGACAGCGTATTGTCGGGTGATCTCGTGCGCCTTGTGGCCGTGTTCAACGCCGCAAAGCTCATCGACGGGCAGCTCGCAAAGCTCATTGGCGTAACTGGCGACAACATGAACGCCTCGCGCAAATATTTTGCCATGCACGCTGCGCTTTTCGCCATGCTGGTGCAGGCGCAAAGTTCGACAATTGCCAAAATCGACACGCAGTACATGCCGCGTCTCGACGCCATTCTGAGTGACATCGTGACCGCGCGAAATAAGACCAATGCACTGCTGAAAGCCGAAAACCGTCCTGACCAGAAGCGCGCGCTCGACGCCAACCGGGAAAGCCAGAAACTGGCCGAAGAGGCTGCCAAAGCCTACAGGCGCTATCTTCAGCAGCAGCGTGAACAAATCGCCAAGGCGCGGCTCAAGGCGACACACGACTTGAGGATAGCCGATAATACCTTTGAAACGGTGGAGGCCAGCGTACAGCTGCGCAATTTAATGCGCGAAAGCTCCGCGTCGTTTGAAGTCATCCAGAGACTGGAAGCACCGAGTTTCGACCAGATTTTCAAGAATGACGAGTTGCGCCGGGAATTCGACAATCTTACCCGCAAGCTCGACGCACCATCGAGCTGATCAACGGCGATATTGAACGAACTCGGTCAAAACTCCGATCCTGTCGTACAGCCGCCGCGCGATTGTGTTCGTTTCCTGCGTCGCCCAGTAGGTGCGGGTTGCGCCGCGCCGGGTGGCTTCGGCATAGGTCGCGTCGATCAGCACACGGCCAACGCCTGAACCCCGCACAGCCGGATCCACAAACAGATCTTCGAGATAGCAGTACCAAGTTTCCGACCACGTTGAGCGATGGAAGACGAGGTTGGCCAAGCCGATTGCGCGATCAGCTTCATCAACTGCAACAAGCCCGATCATGCCGTCCTCGCCCGCGAGCAACCGGCGCCACGTCAGCGCAACGACAGTTTCCGGTACCGATGTCTCGTAAAACGTGACGTACCCTTGAAAGAGTTCCCCCCATCTCTCTTCGTCGCGCGCTTCGAGTGGTCTCACGTTTGGGCCGGACATTTGCACTCCTCACATCAACCAGATCGAAGCCAGACCCAGGAAGGCAAAGAAGCCAACAACGTCGGTGATCATGGTGACGAAAACACCCGACGCTGGCGCTGGATCAAGATCGAGAGAATCCATAGCAAGGGGGACCAGAATACCAGCAAGCCCCGCGGCCACCGAATTGACAATCATGGCAGCTCCGATCACGAGGCCGAGCTTGCCCTGACCGAACCAGATATAAACAACGAGCGCCAGCAAGGTCGATAAAACAATGCCATTGCACAATCCAACGAACCCTTCGCGCGTGATAACGCGCGGCGCGTTGAGGCGGCTGAGCTTGTTTGTTGCGAGTGCGCGGACCGTCACGGTCATCGTCTGGGTTCCAGCATTACCACCCATTGAGGCGACGATGGGCATCAAGACCGCGAGCGCCACCATCTGTTCGATCGTCGCATCAAAGGCCTTGATCACGGAGGAAGCAAGAATTGCCGTTCCGAGATTGACGATGAGCCAGGGCACGCGCGAGCGAACGGTTTCAAGAACCGTGCCCGCGAGACTTTCGTCGCCCACGCCCGCGAGTGCCTTCATGTCTTCTTCGGCTTCATCCTGGATAACTTCGACCACGTCATCGACCGTGACGACGCCAACCAGCCGGTTGTTCTCGTCCACGACAGGAGCCGACATTAAATCGTATCGCTTGAATTGACGCGCAACTTCTTCCTGGTCGTCGGTGGCAATGACCAAATGGTGCTCGGTGTCCATGATGGTTTCGACCGGGACGTGCCGCTTGGTTCTAAGTAATCGCGACAAATCCACCGAGCCAAGCACCCGGTGCGCCGGATCGACGACGAAGATTGCCGAGAAGTGATCGGGCAGCTCTTCGGATTCGCGCATATGGTCGATGACGTGGCCGACTGTCCAGAACGGCGCGACCGCCACGAAATCGGACTGCATCAAGCGTCCGGCAGTTTCTTCCGGGTAATCGAGGTTGCGCTCGATCGCTTCCCGGTCGCCGGACTCGAGCTGGGCTAGAATTTCCTGCTTGTCGCTCTCTTCCAAATTCTCGATGACGTAGGCGGCGTCATCGGTATCGAGTTCGGTCACGGCGCGGGCCAAAAGCTCGTTCGGGAGCGCTTCCGATACCTGGTCGCGTACGGTTTCTTCGAGTTCCGAGAGAACTTCGTAATCGAAGGAGCTGCCCAAGGCCTGAATCAGCGCTATGCGCTCCTCGGGCTCCAGAAATTCTATGACATCTGCAAGATCGGGGGCCTTGAGTTCGCGGACCAGGTCGCGGGCCAGTTGCATTTCGCCGTTTTGCAAGGCCGCCGAAATCGAGCGCACGAGAGCGGTGCTCGATTCTTCCGCCGCCTCGAGAGGCGCCCCGCTTTCCAGTTCCTCAACCACGTGGGTTCCTGTCCTGAGCCTTACGATCTGTTGGGTGCGATTCGATGGGGTTGAAGCAAGCGAATTCTGCCCCTAAACGCCGCCTAGCAGGAATGATGGCCTTTGGCGACCCCTTCGCCACTTGCCTGTCGCCCGATTGGCACAACCATGCCCCTGTTTCGGCCGCATTTTCTGTCCACTTGTGGGCTAAGTGACTGTGACAGAATTGCAAAGATTCGGGATGCCGTCTGCCGGCCTTGACCTCGATACCCAAAAGGGTTTTTAGAGACGGCTAGGCGGCGGTTATTCTGGGGGCGCCTGAGCGGGGACAATGCGAACGGCACTGACATCACTTGTTGCGCTGTCTGCGCTCGCGGCCGTCGTGTCTTCGGACATGCCAATGGCGGCGCCGGTTGTCGATGGTTGCGCAACGAAGCCTGGAGTGCTTGGACTTTCGCGCGTCGTCGAGATCGACACAGCGGGTGGACCCGTGTTCGGCGGCAGTCACAAGGGCAACAATTTTCTGAAAGCCGGCGAAGTTATTTTGACCTTCGACGACGGCCCCATGCGTGCTTATACGCGCCCGGTCTTGAAGGCGCTGGCAGCCCACTGCACCAAGGCAACTTTCTTCATGGTCGGCCGCATGGCAGCCGCCGACCCTGCGATGGTCAAGGAAGTAGCCGCAGCCGGGCACACGATCGGCTCTCACACGTGGTCACATCAGAACTTGACCCCGCTTGGCCTGATCAAAGGCCGGCATGAGTTCGAACTTGGGATGTCGGCCGTGAGCAAAGCGGCCGGAGCGCCGATCGCGCCATTTTTCCGCTTTCCCTTTTTGGGTGATAGCCGGCTGGTGCGTGAGCACGCCAAGACTCGCGATGTCGCAACGTTCTTTATCGACATTGATTCCAAGGATTTTCGCACTCGTGACCCAAAGGCCGTCCTTAACCGCGTCATGATTGAACTGGAACGGCAGGGCCGCGGCATTATCTTGATGCACGATATTCAGCCTTCAACGGCCAGAGCCATCGATGCCTTGCTCGCGGCGTTGTACGACGAGGGCTACAAGGTTGTGCATATGGTGCCAAAAGGACTGCTCGATACCGTTGCCAACGCCGATGGCAGTGCTGAAAAAGCCATCCAAGCAAAGAACGATGCCGCTAAAGCCAAGCCCCTCAGCGACCGTTCGGTTGTTTGGACAATGGCCCCGCCCAACGCGCGCGGTACGAAGAGCGAGGAATTGCCGCAGCCAGACGGCGCCAAGAAAGCAGCAATCAAGCCCAGCGCCTCCCAGTCCGCTGGCGGCGAGGACCTCCCGTGGTTAAGCAGCGAGCCGCCCGCAGCGCCAGTTGCAAAGAAAAAGCCCGATGTCACGACCGCAAGCACGAACCGCACAAGCGCCGCCTCCGCCAAGCGTCCGGCGCGCCGTCAGATCGAAGAGCTACCCTGGCAAATGCGCGTATTTTCACAGTAATATTTAAGAGCCGCAGGTAATTGCCTGTTATTAAAGGCGCTCTCAGGCGCCGTGCTTCTTGTTAGCAGCCCCGAATCCATCGACATCCAGGTCATGGGGTGGACGATAGAACATGCGTTGGTGAGCTGCGCCAAGAAATTGGCGTGCCTCATGGCGCTATTGCTTTTAACGTTTGCGGGCACGCCGCTTTCGGCCCAGCCGGATGATACCTGCGATCAAACCGGCCGCGGCATAGGTCTTTCCCGCACTATCGAGATCGATGCCAGCACCGGCGCGCTGTTCGGTTCGGTCACCAAGCAAACACGAGAGGCGTCTTTCCTCAAGCATAAGGAAGTGGTGCTGACGTTTGACGACGGACCGATGCCATGGGTCACGAAATCAATTCTGGACACGCTCGATACGTTTTGCACCAAAGCCACTTTTTTCTCCGTTGGACGCATGGCGCTGGCCTACCCCGCAACCGTCCGGGACGTTTTGGCGCGCGGGCATACGCTCGGCTCGCACACTTTTTCCCACCCCTATCATCTGCCAAGCATGAAGCCTGATGCGGCACGCGCCGAAGTTGAACGCGGGCTCGCGGCTGTTGCAACGGCCGCCGGCGCGCCGATCGCGCCTTTTTTCCGTTTTCCCGGACTTTCCGATTCCGCATCCCTACTTGATCGATTGCAGAAGCGCCGCATCGCAACGTTCACTGTCGATGTCGTGACCAACGACAGTTTCATCTCCGATCCCCAGCAGCTCGTGTCGCGCACGCTTGCCGAAGTCGAAGCAAACGGCGGCGGGATCATTCTTTTCCACGACATCAAGACGGTGACGGCCAAGGCCCTTCCACACATTCTGAGCCGGCTGGCGGACAAGGGCTATACGGTTGTCCATTTGGTGCCGGCGCTACCTGCCGAGCCGCTCGCTGAACTCATGGCCGAATATGCGCCGCGCATTGCCAAGTCGGCGCCGCTGGACGCCAAGAAAAAAGTTCTGCTGCCATTTTACGGGGCTATCGGACCCGAGAAAGAAAATATGCTCGGCCGGCTGGCCGTGACTGCGATCAAGCCAGAGGCTCGGAATCGATTTGCAGCGCGCCCAGCCACAACGGCAAAGGCGGCCCCAGTGGGTTGGGCGCCGGTCGTGCGGATTGGAGCGCGTGCCGAACCTTCAAAATCACCTGCACCAAGCTCCAAACGCGCAGCAGCGACAACATCCGGCTGGGTTGTCCAACCCGGCGGCAACTCCAGCGGACCGCCGGTCGTTATCGAGGCGATAAAATCACCTGCCGGAAACGACCAATGGACACCTCAAGTTGGGACCGGATACAAGCCGTGACCCTGCAAAGCTTTGAGCCGGTGCCGTGTAATGAGCCTTTTCTCCATCCCTATTGAGTTTGTCCTGTTCGCGTTGACGCTGACAGGCATTGCTGTCTTTCATAAACGGACATTGCCCATCGCTCTCGCGGGCCTTGCCGCGATTACGCTGTTCAAGCTGGCGGTAACCGGGTTCCCGTCAGGCCCTGGCCTCGAAGGATTAGCGGCTCACGCGGTCCACGAAGCGCCAACTCTCGTCAATCTGTTCCTGCTCTTGACCGGTTTCGCCGTACTCGCCAGGCATTTCGAAGAGAGCCGTATTCCCGATGAGATGCCAGCTTTGCTTCCCGATGACTGGACCGGAGGACTGTGGCTTCTCGCTCTGATTTTCGTGTTGTCAGCCTTTCTCGACAATATCGCTGCGGCCCTGATCGGCGGCACCGTTGCGCGCCACGTGTTCAAAGGCAAAGTCCACATCGGCTATCTCGCAGCCATTGTTGCAGCCGCCAATGCAGGAGGAAGCGGAAGCGTTATTGGCGATACGACAACGACGATGATGTGGGTTGCGGGCGTATCCCCCCTCGCCGTCTTGAAAGCGTTTGTTGGGGCCGGTGTGGCCTTCGTCTGCTTTGCAATTCCAGCAGCACTTCAGCAGCATGCCTACGCGCCGATCGTGAAAGATCCGCCTGCGGGGCTCAAGATCGACTATGCGCGCGTGGCTATCACCGTATCCGTGCTGCTCGCAGCGGTTGCCGTGAACGTATGGGGTAACGCGAACATTCCTGGCCTCATGGGCAAGATCCCGGCGCTCGGTCTGGCGGTATGGGCCGCGATCATTGCAGCGGCAGCAATTCGCCCGCCCGATTGGGCGGCGGCACGGGACGCGGTGCCCGGCACCATTTTCCTGCTGGCACTCGTGACGTCTGCATCAATGATGCCAGTTGAAACGCTTCCCGCCCCATCGTGGAAAACGGCCTTCGGGCTTGGCGCCATCTCAGCTGTATTCGACAACATTCCGCTGACCGCGCTCGCCCTCAAGCAAGGAGGCTACGACTGGGGCATTCTAGCTTATGCCGTCGGCTTCGGTGGCTCGATGATTTGGTTTGGATCGTCCGCCGGTGTGGCGATTTCCAACATGTACCCGGAAGCCAAATCCGCTTTGGCTTGGCTGCGCGCTGCTTGGTACGTGCCGCTCGCCTACGTCATTGGCTTCGCCGTGATGGTCGCGACCGCCGGCTGGCAGCCTTGAGAGAGCTGCTTTGAACCCCGCGGCTGCCGCGTGCATTTCACTGCGTCAGCGCGAGCAGCGATAAACGCTGCACGGCTAGACGTTATTCGATTGGATATGGTGCGGTTGAGAGGACTCGAACCTCCACGCCGTTTCCAGCGTTACCACCTCAAGGTAGTGCGTCTACCAATTCCGCCACAACCGCATTCCAAGACGCGCCAAGCGCGCCCGATATCTCAGAGGTTGCCCCAGGTAACAGAGCCTTCCCGGGAACGCAAGCGGCAGTTTGCTGCTGGGTCCGCATGCACGATAAGGCGGCGCTTTTGCCTCGACTCTGGCACAATACGCGCGGCCTAATTGCAGCGAGCACCGCGAGACGCCCATCGATATGCACACGCCCAGTCATACGACATCACCAGTCCACTGGGCGATTTCCGCGAACCCAGTCGACTATCCGGTTGCGCTCGCAGCCATGAATGCCCGCGCCGCCGCAATTCGCGATAATGGCGCGCCCGAACTCGTCTGGCTGCTCGAACACCCGCCGCTTTACACCTCCGGCACCAGTGCAAAACCTGCTGACCTCATCGATCCGCATCGACTGCCGGTTTTTGAAACCGGACGCGGGGGGCAGTTTACCTATCATGGTCCGGGCCAGCGGGTGGTCTATCTGATGCTGGACCTGAAGACCCGCGGCGGCGATGTGCGCGCGCTCGTTCGCGACCTTGAGACCTGGGTGATCCAGTCTCTCGCGGCTTTCAACATCAAAGGCGAGGCGCGCGAAGGCAGAGTCGGCATCTGGGTCAAACGGCCAGATAAGGGCGAAGGCCGGGAAGATAAGATCGCGGCGATTGGGTTAAGAGTTTCCCGGTGGGTCACGACGCATGGCATCAGCCTCAACGTCGAACCCGATCTCGCGCACTACGATGGGATAGTTCCATGCGGAATTACGGAACATGGCGTGACCAGTCTCACGGATCTTGGACTGCCGGTGACGATGGCGGACGCCGATATCGAGCTGAGGACCGCGTTTGAGGACGTGTTCGGACCGGTGAAGCGGGCACCCGCCCCGGCCTGATCGCACAATGGCCTGATTGCACAATACTGCCAATTCCTATTCCCTGCCCCGTCTGGACCGGAGAACCCGCGCACCAGACAAAAGAAAAGCGCCTGTTCCTAGAGGGAACAGGCGCTTGATGCACCGCCGCGATGCGGATTCTACTGCGATTTCTTCTTTACCGGGGAAACAGCGCTGCCGTCTTGCGGCGCACCCTCTCCTTGCGGACTATCGTAGTAGAGGAAGCCCTCCTCGACCGAAACAATTTCCGAGCCTTCTAGCTCGTACTCATCGTTTTCATTGTCGTTGAGGCGGATAATACAGCCCTTCTGACAGACCCCATCAATCACCTTGCCAGGAGACAGGACTTTCTCCTGCCTGACATCTCCCTCGATGAGAACGAGTTTGACCTCTTTCGCATCCCGGTTGGTGACCGTGACCGCAGAGGCGGCCGAGGTCATAAGAAGAGCTGCGATCATACCAGCTGCTGGCGCCATTCGGGTCATTACAGCCTTCCAGATCGCGGCAGAAACGAATTACTTCTTCTTCTTCGCAGCCTTTTTGGCCGGGGCCTTCTTTGCCTTCTTTGCAGCTTTAGCCATCTGATGTCGTCCTTCTGTTGTGGCTTTATGCAGCGCGCAGAGCACGCTGCGACTCGACTCACATCGAGACAATTGCACTGTGGTGAATTTCAAGCTTGTTCACAAACGAAATTTGATGGTTGGTGATATCGATTTTTCCGATAGATACTTTTTTGCGACGCCAAGAGAGCGAGCTGACCCATGGATGTAATTCTCGCACGAACCTTTTTGATGGTCGCGGAGACCGGAAGTTTCATCGACGCCGCGCGGCGCATGAACGTCACACAATCGACAGTTTCTGCGCGAATCAAAGGCCTCGAAGATATGTTGGGGCGCCCTTTGTTCGAGCGTTCGAAGTCTGGTGCGGAACTCACCGGAGCTGGCGAATTGTTCCAGAAGCATGCGCTTGCCATGGTTCGCGTCTGGCAACAGGCGCAGCTTCAAGTCAGCCTCGCCGACCAGCACCGCGACCATCTGTCCGTGGGCGCGCCGATGAGCTTATGGAGTTTCTTTCTGCTGAAGTGGGCGTCGGGGCTGCGCACGGCCATGCCCGATGTCGCCATCACAGCGACGGCCGGCGTATCCGCCATCCTCACTCAGCGCTTGATAGAGGGAACGCTTGATGTCGCCGTCATGTACCGGCCGTCATCACCCCCGGGATTGACCATTGAACACCTGTTTGACGAGGAATTTGTGCTTGTTTCGAGCGCAAAACAAGGGGGGCGGCGCTCTTCCGCCGATTACATACTGGTCGACTGGGGTGCTGAATTTATCCAGGATCATGCCGGCGCGTTTCCAGAACTCGCTAACCCGGCCGTCACACTCGATCTCGGTCCGATGAGCCTCGATTATCTCCTGGCGAACGAGTGCTCGGGGTATTTTCCAGCACGCATGGTGCGCTCGCTCGTTGCCCGTGGGCGGCTGCGCCAGCCCAAACGCGGGCGAAAATTCGTCTACCCTGTGTGCATGGTCTACCCGGAGACGCGCAACGAGGAGGCCTACGAGACCATTCTCGACGGTCTGAGGCGCGAAGCGGCCCGCTTCAACTAAGTGGATCCGTTCGTGCTCAACCGCTCAATGCGCGAGCGAAGCCATTGCCGTATCGTGTTGGGTCAAGGCTGATGGGTACTGTCTTGAGAATCCCGATGCGTCAGGTGATGGGCCAAATTTGTTGCCCCCCTGCACGCCGGGAGCGGCGTGCATCCAAACCGTGAGCGCCAAAATAGGCGCGAACGAAACGGCCATTGCGATCATCATGCCGGTACTGCCGGGTGCAGCAGCCTCAAACCCAAGGGTCAATACGACCGCGAAGGATGCAATAAAAGTCCATACAAACACGCCAATTGCGGCCCATAGCAACCACCATGCACTGATCCCGAGATCATGCAGGCGCTTCGTGACAGCGACCGTACCCAGCCAAATAAGCAAACTGTGGATAACCCAGCTGACAGGTCCCTGAAACTCCCGTCCTGCGAGATAGCAGCCGCCATAGACGCAAACCTGCGCCAAGAGCACGATCAGGGCCAGGACAACGAGGCCTTTGCGATTGGCTCGTCCACGCGGGTCAAAGATGTCGGAAAGGCCGGGGCTGCGCACGATGGTTTTATCTCGCAAACCGGGTTTACGGGTTGCAGAGGATGCCCCCAAAACGGTTCATGAACAGTTAGCGGAGGCCTACACTCAAGCGAATTCGAGGATCACAGCATCGACGGCGAGACTGTCGCCCGCCTTGGCATTGATTTTTTTAACCACTCCGTCGCGTTCAGCCTTGAGGATGTTCTCCATCTTCATGGCTTCCACCACGGCGAGGTTATCGCCGGCCTGCACCTTGGCGCCTTCTTCGACGCTGATAGCCTTGATCAAGCCGGGCATCGGGCAAAGCAGGTACTTCGACATGTCGGCACCGGCTTTGACCGGCATAAGGGCCGCCAGCTGGGCTTCGCGTTCGGTGTAAACGTAAACCGGCACCTGAATACCGCGATAAGCGAGGTTCAGGCCGTTGGCGATGGGGCGAACCTGAACTGCAACTGTTTGTTTGCCGACGGAGCCGGTCCAAACTGGCTCGCCGGGCCACCACGGAGATTGAACGGCGAGCGTCTCTGTGACCCGGCCCGACACAGGATCGAGAAATGAGACGTGATAGGGCCCCGGCGCCTCGCCCGAGACTTCGAGCGTGACTGTGGTGTCTCCTACCCTGACAACGCGGCGCTTGGCAAAGCGGACGGCCTGCCCGGTCATCTGGTGGGTAATGCCGCGGCGGCGTTCGTTGCCGAGATGATCGGCAATGGCGGCGACGCTAGCCAAGACCTTCTGTTGCTGGCCTTCGGGCGCACGCGGTTTGAATCCGTCCGGAAACTCTTCCTTGATGAAGCCAGTTGAGAGCTGGCCGGAACGCCAGCGCGGATTCTGCATAACTGACGTCAGGAACGGAATGTTGTGCTGAATGCCGTCGATATAGAAGGCATCGAGCGCATCGGCCTGGGCGTCGATGGCCGCTTCGCGGGTCGCGGCGTGGGTCACGAGCTTGGCGATCATGGGATCATAGTACATCGAGATTTCGCCGCCTTCGAACACGCCGGTGTCGTTGCGCACTGTCACGCCATCGCGCACCGATTCAGCTGGCGGGCGGTATTTCACCAAACGGCCGATTGAGGGGAGGAAGTTACGATAAGGGTCTTCCGCATAGACGCGGCTTTCGACAGCCCAGCCCTTGAGCGTCACGTCAGATTGCTTAAAGGGCAGTTTTTCACCAAAGGCCGAGCGGATCATCAATTCAACGAGATCGACGCCAGTGATGAGCTCGGTAACGGGATGCTCAACCTGCAGGCGGGTATTCATCTCGAGAAAAAAGAACGAGCGGTCTTGGCCTGCCACAAACTCGACCGTTCCGGCACTGTCATAGCCGACGGCTTTGGCGAGCGCCACGGCCTGCTCGCCCATGGCCTTACGGGTCTTTTCGTCGAGCAAGGGGGATGGGGCTTCTTCGAGAACCTTCTGGTTGCGGCGTTGGATCGAACATTCGCGCTCGCCAAGGTAGACGACGTTGCCATGCTTATCGCCGATTAACTGAATTTCGATGTGGCGCGGGTCGATAATGAACTTTTCAATGAACATCCTGTCGTCACCGAACGAGGCTTTTGCTTCCGAGCGCGCGAGTGGAAAACCTTCGAGAACTTCTTTCCGGTCGTAGGCGATGCGCATCCCTTTGCCCCCGCCCCCGGCCGACGCCTTCATCATCACCGGATAGCCGATCTCCTCGGCAATCTTAACGGCATGTTTCTCGTCCTGGATTTCGCCCATG
>JAYSVT010000212.1:0-4644 GCA_043718455.1 Hyphomicrobium sp. | reverse complement strand
AGGGTGACCGCGTTCATCGCCGCTGGCGCCCTTCCTCGACACTGGCGCAATCGCACCAGGCAGCATTTGATATCAACGCAGCGCCACAGATTTTGTTTTGGGATTGTTGCATGTTGTTTCAAACTGTCGACTGGCCCGTGCGGCGCCGAGGCCAATAGCAGTAGCCGTCCGCTTCGTGCGGAACCTCGTGATTTCCGAAGCAATCACGCTTGGATTCGCCAGTTTTTCGCGTGTGAGTCGGACGACTGGGGTTGGGCGAGTCCAAAGGCCGTCGGTGCTACCGACGCGCGATTCAAAACCTCGATGAGTTCTTGAATTTTGGTGCGCTGCTCAGCGCGATTTCCGCGCTGAATGGCGTGTGTGACGCAATGCCTTACATGCGCTTCCAGAAGTTCCAACTCGACGCGATCAAGCGCCGCTCGCGCCGTCGAAGAAATCACCGCTGAATTATGTGCGGCGTTTACATCAGCCCAACTGAGGATTGCCAGTACCCCACGGGCTGATCATGCCCAGTACATCGCTCAGTACCTCAAGTTGAAGTCCGACAGCCGTGCCATCTCCACGGCTGCCGCCAAGGCGAGCCAAGCCGTTTCTTATCTCAAAGCGTTTTCTGACGCTCAATGTAAAGCGGCGTGAGGTTCCTGCACCGGGCACACCACCGGCGCAGTTTTTTCGTTCATGCACGTGGTCTTTTCGAGCGTCGCATCGGGCTGACCGCCGTCAAGCGCAAGCGCTCCTCCACGCTGTTGCGGCCCTTTGGGTGACGGCGGCCAGCTCTGATGCGGTTCTGGCTATGTCAGGGCGGGGAACGCTGTCAGGTTGAGGCGTTCGTCGAACGGGGAACGGATATTGACGGGATGCGGTGTGGCAGGGCGACGTGCCTTTGAGGCGGGGCCGTGTTCAGCCTGCAAGATTCTGCGTCAGCGCGACCTCGACGACTTTGAAAGCGCCGCCGAGCCGTTGGCATTGGACGACGACATCGACGGTGGCATGAACCAGCTCGCGAATGTCAGCGCGGGTTAGATCGCGACCGCCGTCGCTCTCCTTGACCAACAGCGTCAGCTGCTCAAAGGCCAGCGCGCAACTGTTGGCGTGGAGTGTTGTGATCGATCCCGGATGGCCGCTGTTGACGTTGCGCAAATAGTAAAACGCCGAGCCGTCGCGCAGCTCTTGCAACAGGATCCGGTCCGGGCGCATGCGTAGCGCGCTTTCAAGCAAGTCCTTGGGACCAATGCGGGCGCGGCCCTGTGAGTCTCTGGACCCATCCTTGGGATAGAAGAGTGCCACGCGGTTGTGATGCGGCACCACCAGTTCCGCCGTGTCCTCAATGGTGATAATGCGCTCGGTCTCAGGGATTTCGCCGATCAGGGCTTTCGACAGCGTCGTCTTGCCCGATCCCGTCGCCCCGGAAATCAATATGTTCTTTTTGGCTTTCACGGCGGCCGCCAGAAACGCTTTGGTGTCTTTGCGCGCCAGCAGGGCTTTGAGTTCGGCGTCTTGATCGCGATTGCGCTCTTGCCGCCGGGTGTCGTCAAAGAGGCCTGCGATATACAGCTCGTCGAGCGACCACGTCCGTGCCGACGGTTTGCGGATGGTGACGCTGATGACGCCCGCCGCTGTTGCCGGTGGACCCACGATTTGAATCCGTGCGCCGCAGGGCAGCGTCGCCGATAGGATTGGCCGCTCGTCCCGGAAGGCTTGCGATGCAAAGGCCGCTGTCGCCTTGGCCAGCCGTTCCAGGCGGACAAACGTCATCTCTGGGACCTGTGTTGTCTCCCAGCCGTGGCGGGTTTCGACCCAAACCTCGCCCGGCCGGTTGATGACGACTTCAATCACGTCGTCGCGGTCGAGGACGGCTTGCAGTGTGCCGAGTTGTTCTTGCACCGCGCGCCGGGTTTCATCGCGACTGTCAACGGTCTCAATCTTTGAGTGATCGCCCATCGCCGCGCTCCAATGTTGCGTGCCACGGTTCGGGTGATGGCGGCGGTGCCAACGTCAGCCGGTAGACGCTGGAAAAATCCAAGTCGCGAGCGACAAAGATCGTCACCAGTTCGCCCTGCGCCTTGTGCAACGTCGGCGGCATGTTGATAGATTGCTCAACCGCAATCGCCGCCGCCTGATTGCCCGCCTGGCCAACGCCATTGAAACTTTCACCCGTCGCGCTTTGTCCGGCCTTGGTCAAAACCCGCATGCCGTCGCCAACGACCGACATGAGGAGTGCTGAACCAAACCGCTCCCACCAGTGGTTATCAATCTCGCCGCCAACGCCTGCGCGGCCAAGCGGATCGGTGGCAGGCGACGCGAGTTCGACAACAACGCCTGCGGGCGAGCGCGCCCGGCTCCACAGCACATGAACGCGGACCTGACCTTGGCGGAGACCGCCACGGTATTCGCCCGTCACTTGCGTGCCGCGTTCCAAAAGCACGACGCGGCCGTTGGCTCCGAGCACATCGCGCGGGATGACGCACGACACAAACCCCGGCTGATCGGATTGCATGGCGGTTTCCAGCGTGCATGGGATTGCCGTCCCCTGCGGCACCACGAAGTTCGGATTGCCGATGAGACCGGCGCGCACGCCTTCGAGCTTCGGCGGCTTAAGACGGCGCTCGAATTGGCCTTTGTCGTCGGCGTCGATCTCCGGCGCTAGACTTCCTGTTGTGATTGCAGAACCTCGCGATTGTGACGACTCGCGTTTGCTCACCGCCAAAACGGGCGCTTTGCGCGAAGCTTCCAGCATCGGATCGGGCGGCGGCGGTGCAGGCGGCGGTGGTTCGATGATGGCGGCGGGTTTGATGTCCGTCATCGCCGCCAGACGCGGTAGCTCTTTGGGTGCGGGCTTTTCCATCGCCGGTTCGAACACCGCCGTCTGGCGCACCGCTGTGTGTTCAACTTTGTGTTGCGGCGTGGGCCCTGCCCACAGCAGCCATAGCAACACGGCGGTGGACCCGCCTCCGACGGCAAGCGCGGCTCGGCGGCGGCGGGTTTCGCCAGATGGCAGTTGTCCGCGTTGATCGATGTGTTTGTCGCGCTCGCCAGGGATTTGGGTGGCATCAGTCGGTTCTAGGTTTGACATGAGCCTTACTCCTTATTTCTGAGGTTGTGCGGCAGGGCCAGCCGCGAAGGCTTGCGGGTTGTTGGCCGGTTTCAGGGACTCGCGCGTCAGGCGCTCAACGGCAGGCGAGGTCGTCATCGTGCCGGTCGCTAAACCCTCCGGCACGTAAGCCTCGTTGAAAAGGCACAGCACCTCGTCGCCCTGGCGCAGCACAAACTTGGCGGCAATGGCATGAACCCGGACCTCGCCACCGGAGACGGTTTTCGCAACCAGGCTTTCTGTGCCATCGCCCTGGACTAAATAGATCGCAGGAATCACCATGTTATCGGGAAACACAAACGTCGTAATCTTGCCGTTGTCATAGACGGCGTGCGGCTCAAAGCTTGCCGCGCCTTGCACTGTGTAGTGCGCATTGCGCGGGCCTTCGGTTTCACTCAAAGCCAACGCCCGCTCGGCGTCTTTGGCTTTGGCGGCTTCAGCAAGTGCCGCCGCTTCGGCTTTGCGTTTGGCGGCTTCGTCTGAGGGGTACTGATACTTGACCAAAAAGAACGGCGGCGGCTGGCCTTTGAGATCGGCGTCGCGGCTCGCCAACTCAAACTGATAGCTGCGCTTTGTGCCGTCAGGCCGTTGTGTCACCACCGACATGTTGGTCGGCTCTTGATGCTCGCGCGGTTTTAAAAACAGAATATGGCCAACGGGCGCCGCTTCCCAAGCAACCGTATTACCAATTGCCGCCTGCAAAATCTCTTCGTCGGGCGAAAACTCGATCTGGATCGAATGGCGCAATAGGCCGGTGACGCGGACCACCTGATAGGGCCGATAGTCAACAAAGCGAACGCGAGCGTCGAGTTGACCGGCGCGCGGGTCTTCGGCGGCACGCGCGGCCGGTGCGAGTGACACCAGCGCCAAACAGGCGCAGAACAGGATTTTGCCAAGCGCCACTTTGGGCGTCATGGATTTTATAGTTCTGATTTTACGTGTCATGGGATGGCCTCCGCATCTGCTTTGAAATCGCTCACCAGAAACCCTAGGGGATTGATTTGTCTGTCGGCGGCTGACATGGACTCGCTCGAATAGGAAAACGTCAGCGTCGCAATCCAATGGGTCGTCGTGGTCTCGTCGCCGCGCAGCACGGTCTTGAGATAGCGGACCGAGGCAACGTTGCGATCGAGCATCGACACCGAAGATATCGTGATCCGAACCAGAGCAGTTTTGCCGAAGAGCACCTGCGGGCTTTGCGGGTTGCTGCCGCGATAAAGCTCCTGGAAGCGGCGCTGTTCGGCCGCAACCGACATCAGCGCCACGGTGCGGAAGTTACTTTCGGCCTCACTCGCCGCAAAGCCTTCCCGCGCCCGGACATAAAGCCCAGAGAAGTACTTCGTCGTCGCGTCGTTGTAGGTATTCGGGCCTGTGATGGCCGAGACCACATCGACGATGCCGGTCGTGTTATCGACACGGATGACGAACGGCTCGACGCTTTTGAGAGGCGCGAGACAGGCGACCGCCACCACACTCAATCCTGTCAGCAACGACGCCCCGCCAGCAATGCGCCAGGCGCGTTTGGCCGAGGCATAGGCTTCGAGCGCCGCGTC
>JAYSVT010000211.1:0-1631 GCA_043718455.1 Hyphomicrobium sp. | reverse complement strand
CGTGACCGACAAGTCCAACAAGATGTGGGGTGGCCGCTTCTCCATGTCACCGGCCGAGATCATGCAGGAGATAAACGTCTCGATCGATTTCGACAAGGTGCTGGCGCCCCAAGATATTCGCGGCTCCAAAGCGCATGCCGCCATGCTCGCCGAAGCCGGGATCATTACGAAGGCGGACGCCAAAGAGATCCAAAAGGGCCTGGATCAGGTTTTGGCCGAGATCGAGGCCGGCACGTTCAAGTTTTCGCGCCAGCTCGAAGACGTGCACATGAATGTCGAAAGCCGCCTCAAAGACATGATTGGCCCGGCCGCCGGGCGGCTGCATACCGCGCGCTCGCGTAACGACCAAGTGGCGACCGATTTCCGCCTCTACGTTCGCGATCAGATCGACGGGCTGGATGGCGCCTTAGCCGGACTACAGCTCGCGCTCGCGACCAAGGCAGAGACACACGCCGCAACCGTCATGCCGGGCTTCACGCACTTGCAGCCCGCCCAACCCGTCACGTTCGGCCATCATCTCTTGGCTTATGTCGAGATGATTTCGCGCGATCGCGGCCGCTTATCCGACGCGCGCAAACGCTTGAACGAAAGCCCGCTCGGTTCCGCCGCACTTGCCGGTACCTCGTTCCCAATTGACCGCCACATGACGGCCGAAGCGCTCGGTTTCGACCGCCCAATGGCCAACTCTTTGGACGGTGTGTCCGATCGCGACTTCGCGCTGGAGACGCTTAGCTTGGCGACCATTTGCGCCATCCATATGTCGCGTCTTGCCGAAGAGATCGTCATCTGGATAACGCCGCAGTTCGGCTTCGTGAAGCTCTCCGACAAGTTCACGACCGGCTCGTCGATCATGCCGCAAAAGCGCAACCCCGATGCGGCAGAGCTTTCTCGCGCAAAAGTCGGGCGTATCGCCGGCGCTTTCCAAGGTCTCGCCATGGTGATGAAGGGCTTGCCGCTCGCCTACTCGAAGGACATGCAGGAAGACAAGGAAACGACGTTCGACGCGCTCGCGAGTTTGAAGCTCGTGATCGCCGCAATGTGCGGCATGGTCGCCGATCTCGAACCGCAGGCCGACGCCATGCGCGCTGCTGCCGGCCGGGGCTATTCAACCGCCACCGACCTTGCAGACTGGCTCGTGCGCGAGCTCAAAATGCCGTTTCGCGACGCGCACCACGTGACGGGCTCCATCGTCAAGGCGGCCGAAATCAAGGGCGTGGACTTGCCTGCCCTTTCGCTCGAAGAGATGCAAAGGGTCGAGCCCCGGATCACTAAGGGCGTGTTTTCGGTACTTTCCGTTGAAAACTCGGTGAAAAGCCGTACGAGCTATGGGGGAACCGCGCCACAGAACGTCATAAAAATGGCCCGTCAGTGGCTCAAGAGGTTGGAAAAGGAGCGGGGGAAGGGCTAGAACTTCAGGGTGCCTCACACGACCCTGTCGAAAATCGGGTTGAGGACACTCCCAGTTTCCGTCATCCCCGCGAAGGCGGGGACCCAAGCAAGCCTGCAGTTGGGCACCAAATTGAGGTTCGAAAGCGTTCGATGCTGAAACCGCAAACTGCAAAGCCGCTTCTTTTCATTGCCGCGATGGCTTTGGCCGTCGTTGGGTGCGGCGTGCGCGGGCCGCTCGATCC
>JAYSVT010000022.1:0-8442 GCA_043718455.1 Hyphomicrobium sp. | reverse complement strand
TCAGATCGACACCGAAACCTTGGAGCGACCCGGTCGCCACCGCTTGCCTTGTCTTGGACGACGGCACGGTGATCCACGGCATGGGGATTGGCGCAACGGGGTCGGCCGCCGCGGAAGTATGCTTCAACACGGCTATGACCGGCTATCAGGAAATTCTGACCGACCCGAGCTACGCCGGGCAGATCATCACCTTTACGTTCCCGCACATCGGCAACGTAGGCGCCAACAAAGACGACAGCGAAACCTCGAACTTGGCATCCCGTTCCGGTGTTCGCGGTTGTGTCCTGCGCGCCGATATTACAGAGCCGTCGAACTATCGCTCAGCCGAACATCTCGATGCTTGGCTGAAGGCGCGCGGCATCATAGGCATCACCAATGTCGATACGCGCGCTTTGACCGCGCGTATACGCGAGAAGGGCATGCCGAACGGCGTCATCGCTCACGAGCCTTCTGGTAAGTTCGATATCGAAAAACTAAAAAAACAAGCCAAGGCTTGGCCAGGCCTCGTCGGCATGGATCTCGTGCCCGATGTCACAACGGGCCAGACGTACACGTGGGATGAAATGCGCTGGGTATGGGGCAAGGGCCACGAGCGTAACGAAAACCCGGAGTTTCATGTCGTCGCCATCGACTACGGCTTGAAGACCAACATTCTGCGCTGCCTCGTCTCATCGGGCTGCAAGGTGACGGTGCTGCCGGCCACTGCAAAAGCTGAAGACGTGCTCGCGCGCAAACCAGATGGCGTGTTCCTGTCAAATGGTCCGGGCGATCCGGCAGAGACGGGCAAGTACGCGGTGCCTGAAATCAAAAAGCTCGTCGCCAGCGGCAAGCCCGTTTTCGGCATTTGCCTTGGCCATCAGATGCTCGGCATAGCGCTCGGGGCGACCACCCAAAAAATGCACCAAGGTCACCACGGCGCCAATCATCCGGTCAAAGACTTCACGACCAACAAGGTCGAAATTGTCTCCATGAACCACGGCTTCGCGGTTGATCGCGATAGCTTGCCGAAGGGCGTTTCCGAAACGCATGTGTCGTTGTTCGACGGATCAAACTGTGGTTTGGCGCTCGACGGCAAACCAGTGTTTTCCGTGCAGCATCATCCGGAAGCAAGCCCTGGCCCGCAAGACAGCCACTACCTCTTCACGCGCTTCACCAACATGATGCGCGCGGCCAAAGGCGAGAAGGCCGTCAGGGAGCGGTAGGCGTTACAGTCGTCATCCCGTGCGCGTTTGCAGCGTCGTTACGGTAGACCGCAGACACGGGATATTTACGCATCGCAGAACTACCCGTCTTCAATCCCGCCGGATTCCGCGCTACACTTGCGTCCATGAACGAGATCCGACCAGTGACCAGGCAGCGCGCGACCACCCAGGCCGCCGATGGACTGCCGCGCCTCGCGTGGACAGTTGAGGAGTTCGAAAACCTCGCGGAACACGGCTTTTTCACCGAAGACGACAGAATTGAACTGATCGGCGGGGAGCTGGTTCCAATGTCGCCCAAAGGCAACCGGCATGAAGTTGTGAGGGGCGATCTTGCTCTGTGGCTCTCACGCAATGTTTCGCCCAGCATCAAGGTTTATGTTGAACCAGGCTGGAGAGCTGATCCCACGAACTACCTGGAACCAGACATCTTGATCTTTCCGGACAGCCACGGTCTTGGTGTCTTGCCCGCGTCCGAGGTTCTGTTGATTGTTGAAGTCGCGCATTCAAGCCTGAGCTATGACACCGGCCGCAAGGCCAAGACGTACGCCACACTTGGAGTGCGCGAATACTGGGTTGTGAATGCCAAGACTTTAGAGACAATCGTGCATCTGGAATTAAGTGCCGAGGGCTATGGGAAAGTCTCGACTCATGGCCCGGGCGAAACCCTGGCGCCGCTTGCGCTGCCCGCGCTCGCTGTCAGCCTCGGGGCTTTGAAGATAAGCTGAAACTGGTTAAGTGCGGTCCGCGCGCTAACACGTCGCTCGTGGGCCGGCAGACCTGCCCGTCCAATCTAACGCCACGAGACACTCGTATCATTGCCCGGCGCTCCTTTTTATGATCTGCAGGGGCTGAACTCATACCAAGAGGCAAGTTCCGTGCGCGCTTTAACCCTTGTTCTATCGTTCCTTATCCTCCTGCCCGCCAACGCCATCGCTTGCGAGTACCCAAAGGGCCCCGTCTTCAAACTGCTCGAAGAATGGACGAAAACCTGCGGGCATCCGCTTTGCGGCAAGATCCACATCGCCGAGCCTAGCCGCCTCAAGGAAAGTGCAAAGGCGTGCGACGCGCCGGGCTGGATGTCGATGCGGGAGGATATCCGTGCCACAATCGTTGCCGGTGGCGCGGTTCTATTCGGTGAAGTGCATGACAATCCCTTGCATCATGATTTGCGCTCGCGCCTGGGCATGTCGAACTTTGCTTCCGTCGTGATGGAGCAGATCACCACCGACAAGTCCGAAGCACTTGACACCTTCTGGCGCGAAACATCGAAGAATTATAAGGATGGCGATATCGACAAGCTGAAGACGTTGGTCGGTTGGCAAAACGGCGGCTGGTCGAAGTACAACTATGATCCGCTCTTCCTGGCCATTCTCAAGCCCGGTCAACCGATATTTGCCGGCGACGCACCGCTTGAGATTGTCAAAGCGGTGGCCAAGTCTGGCGAGAGCGCGGTATCGGCCGAAGACAAGACGCGCCTCGCACTGGATAAGCCTCTGGGCGACAAGCTCGAGGCGGCGTCTCTCAGCGAAATCGAAGCGGCGCATTGCAACGCCATGCCGAAGGAAGCACTCGGCGGTATGGCGTTCGCACAACGCTACCGCGACGCGACCCTCGCCGATGGTGTGCTGACAGCAATTTCCAAGCGCGGTTCAACCCTGCTGATTGCCGGCAATGGTCATGTGCGCAAGGACCGTGGCGTTGCTTGGTATCTGGGGCAGCGAAAGCCAGACCTCAAAACGCTATCGATCCAACTCATCGAAGTGGAAGAGGGCAAGACCGACGCCAGCGCCTACGCCCCTCAGAATCCGGACGGCAAACCAGCGGCCGACTACGTAATTTTCACGCCCCGGGCCGAACGTGCGGATCCGTGCGAGGCCATGAAGGCTAAAAAGCCTGAGTAGCGCTGCGGAGCCGGGCGGGGCTTGCCCCGCACCCTGTAAACCTTTCGCAATTTTAAGATCGAAAGTTGCCGGGTTACGCGTATAACCCCTCTGAATGAGACCTTTGGAGGACTGTATGCGCCGCTCACTTCTTGCTCTTGCCGCGATACTTGTGACTTGGCATGCGCCTGCCGCCCAGGAGGCTAAGAAAGACGCAAAGGAAAACGCCAATCCCTGCCGCGACGAGGTATCGACCGCGTTGCAGAAATTGCGCAAGTCATCGTGGTTTCGCATGGAAACAAACATGATTACGGAAAACGGTCCAACGAGCATGACCATTGATTATGTTCTCCCCGACCGCATGCGCCAGAAGGTCACCGTGACGGCGACCAATGCCGTCCAGGAAACGATCCTTGTCGGCAAGACCGCATGGTCTTCTGAGGGCAAAGGTTGGCAGCTGCTGCCAGAAGAGATCACGACGCAGATCATCTCGCAGGTGCGCGAGAACGTGCTGGATCAGCAGGGCGAGGTCGGCAACTACAGTTGCAAGGGTAAAGTGAAGTTCGAAGGCAAAGACGTCATGAGTTACAAACTCGAGGACGAGCCGCCAAAGGACAGTAATGCTCCCAAAAACGAAGCCTACCGGATTTTCTACGTGGACGCGACGACGGGACTGCCGGTAAGCAACGCCATCGTATCGCCGGGACGTGAGGAAAAACCTCTCTTCAAGACAAGCTACAGCTATCCGCTCGATCTCAAGATCGATGCGCCGAAGGACATCGTGGCAGCGCCCACGGCAGAGGCGGCACCAACTCCGGCTCCAGCCGCACCAGACGCAGCAGCCCCTGCTGCTCCAGAGAAGAAGGCTCCTTAACCGGTATCCATTTTCAAGCGCCCCCTGCAACTGGCGGTGTTGCCGCGCGCCGCTCGGCGGACTACATTTGCTATGGAACCGTTTAATTCAGTTTGGAGGAATGACTCATGACGGATGCAACGAAGCGCACCGGCGGGTGCCTGTGCGGCAAGGTCCGCTACGAAGTCCCGCGCGACATGAAAACGGCAGCCAAATGTCACTGTCTCCAGTGCCAGAAGTCGACCGGCGCCAGCGCCATGACGGCGGCTGTCTACGCCAATGAAGATGTGCAGGTGACGGGCGAAACCAAGAGCTACACCTACACGTCCGACGGCGGGCGCCCCGTCACCAACAATTTTTGCCCCAACTGCGGCTCATCCGTGACCATGATCACGCCGGCACTCGCCGGGCTCACTCTTATCCGGGCTGGAACCCTGGATGATTCGACCGGGCTCGAGCCGCAATTCGTCGTCTACAACAAGCGCCGTCCAGATTGGGACGCAGACAACCCGACCATCCCCCATTTCCCCGAAATGCCCCCCGCCTAACGGGCGGGTGCGGCGATCCGCTAAATTTCGCTTACTTGGCATGACGTTAAAGGTCTGGGGACGAACGCTCCCAGGCCTTTTGCTTTCAATCGGCGCGCGGCTATAGCCAAAGCCGCTTGCCTGCAATAGAAGTCGCCCTCGCCATGCCCAAACGCACAGATATCAAATCCATCCTCATCATTGGCGCTGGCCCGATTGTCATCGGGCAGGCGTGCGAGTTCGATTATTCAGGAACGCAGGCCTGCAAGGCTCTCAAGGCCGAGGGCTATCGCATCATCCTGGTCAACTCGAATCCCGCGACCATCATGACGGACCCGGACATGGCCGACGCGACCTACATCGAGCCAATCACGCCCGAAATCGTTGCCAAGATCATCGAGAAGGAACGCCCCGACGCCGTGCTGCCAACGATGGGCGGGCAGACAGCGCTCAACACCGCGCTGGCGCTCGACGAGATGGGCGTCCTCAAGAAATTCGGTGTAGAATTGATCGGCGCGAAGGCCGAAGCCATCGACATGGCGGAAGACCGAAAACTGTTCCGCGAAGCCATGGATCGCATCGGCCTTGAAAGTCCGCGCGCCATGATCGCGTCATCGACGCCGCTGCGCGGGCCAGACGGACACATCAAAGGATATGATCGCGCAGTTGGGTTTGCTGAGGCCATGCGCGCCCTCGACGTTATTGGTCTTCCGTCCATCATCCGCCCGGCTTTCACAATGGGCGGCACAGGCGGCGGCGTTGCCTACAATCGCGAAGAATTCGAACTGATTGTAAAGTCGGGCCTTGATGCTTCGCCCGTCGGTCAAATTCTAATCGATGAAAGTTTGATAGGCTGGAAAGAGTACGAAATGGAAGTGGTCCGCGATAAGGCGGACAACTGCATCATCGTCTGCTCGATTGAAAACCTCGATCCGATGGGCGTGCACACGGGCGATTCCATCACCGTCGCGCCCGCTTTAACGTTGACCGACAAAGAATTTCAGATCATGCGCGACGCTTCGATTGCGGTGTTGCGCGAGATTGGCGTCGAGACAGGCGGCTCGAACGTACAGTTCGCCGTCAATCCGGCTGATGGGCGCCTCGTCGTCATTGAAATGAACCCCCGCGTCTCGCGCTCGTCGGCTCTCGCGTCAAAAGCGACCGGCTTTCCAATCGCCAAGGTCGCGGCCAAGCTCGCTGTGGGCTACACGCTCGACGAACTCGAAAACGACATCACGGGCGGGGCAACACCCGCCTCGTTCGAACCGACAATCGACTACGTCGTCACGAAAATCCCGCGCTTTGCGTTTGAAAAATTTGCCGGCGCCGATACCACGCTGACCACGGCGATGAAGTCGGTTGGCGAAGCCATGGCGATCGGGCGCACGTTCGCCGAAAGCCTGCAGAAAGCGCTGCGCTCCATGGAAACCGGTCTCTCCGGTTTTGATGACGTACAACTCGAAGGCCTCGGCCAGGGCGACGACAAGAACGTGGTGCGCGCCGCTGTTGCCCGTCCGACGTCCGACCGGCTTATGAAAGTCGGCCAGGCATTCAGGCTCGGGTTCAGTCTCGACGAAGTGCATCAGTTCTCGAAAATTGATCCTTGGTTCCTTGCTCAGATCAAAGACATCATCGACACCGAGGCGCGGGTTATCGCACACGGGCTGCCCAAAACAGCGGGCCAATTGCGCGCCCTCAAGTCCATGGGCTTTTCGGATGTGCGTCTCGCGAAACTCGCCAAAGTGTCTGAGGCGGACGTTCGCGCGTTGCGGACATCTCTCGACGTCAAACCAGTCTATAAACGCATCGATACCTGCGCGGCGGAATTCGCTTCTCCGACAGCTTATATGTATTCGACTTATGAGACGGGACTGTTCGACCAACCCGTTTGCGAAGCCGCACCAAGTGCAAAAGAAAAAATCGTCATTCTGGGTGGCGGGCCAAACCGCATTGGCCAGGGCATCGAGTTTGACTATTGCTGCTGCCACGCCTGCTTCGCGCTGACAAAAGCCGGCTACGAGACCATCATGGTCAACTGCAACCCGGAAACGGTCTCGACCGACTATGACACCTCCGACCGCTTATTCTTCGAGCCGCTGACGGCTGAAGACGTTCTGGAAATCATCCGTGTTGAGAACACGAACGGCCGTGTCAAAGGCGTCATCGTCCAGTTTGGCGGGCAAACGCCCCTCAAGCTTGCGAGTGCGCTTGAAGAAGCCGGCGTACCGATCTTGGGCACGTCGCCCGACGCCATCGATCTGGCCGAAGACCGCGACCGCTTCAAAGCACTGATCGAAAAATTGAAACTGTCGCAGCCTGAAAGCGGCATTGTCAAAACGCCGAAGGAAGCTCGCGCGGTCGCCGACAAGATCGGCTACCCGGTCGTCATCCGCCCGTCCTACGTCTTGGGCGGCCGCGCCATGGAGATCGTGCACGACGGCGTCGAGATCGACCGGTATATCGCCCGCCTCTCGGCAACGCTCGACAGCCCATCCGAACTCATTGTTTCAGCCAAGCGTCCGCTGCTCGTTGATCGCTACCTCACGGACGCCGTCGAGGTCGATGTCGATTGCTTGGCTGACGGCCGGGACACGTTTGTCGCTGGCATCATGGAGCACATTGAGGAAGCCGGCATTCACTCCGGAGACAGCGCGTGCTCGCTGCCGCCGTACTCGCTTGAGCCCGCGATCATCGAGGAACTTGAACGGCAAACCCGCGAACTGGCACTTGCTCTCAAAGTCGTTGGCCTCATGAACGTGCAGTTCGCCATCAAGGATGGCCGCGTCTACGTCCTCGAAGTCAATCCGCGCGCATCCCGCACCGTGCCGTTCGTTGCCAAAGTCGTCGGTCTTCCCATTGCCGCGATTGCAGCCGAGGTCATGGCCGGCAAGCCACTTGCGACTTTCAATCTGAAAATGCCGAAGATCGATCACGTCGGCGTCAAGGAAGCCGTGTTCCCGTTCGCGCGCTTCCTCGGTGTCGATCCGGCACTCGGGCCCGAGATGCGTTCAACTGGCGAAGTGATGGGCATCGACCGCGACTTTGCCATCGCCTTTGCCAAAAGCCAGATCGGCGCCGGACAAAAACTCCCGTTCAGCGGAACCGTTTTTGTTTCGGTTAAAGAGAGCGACAAGGCGCGCATCGTGGCGCCGGTCAAAGATTTGGCCGCGATGGGTTTCAAGATCATTGCCACACGGGGAACCAAGCGCCATCTTGAGGCCAATGGGGTCGTTTGCGAGTCGATCAATAAGGTTCTTGAGGGCCGGCCGCACGTGGTCGATGCCATCAAAAATGGCGAAGTCAACCTTGTTTTCAATACAACAGAGGGCTCGAAAGCGCTGTCCGACAGCAAAGACATCCGGCGCTCGGCCTTGCTTCAACACGTGCCTTATTATACAACGTTAGCTGGTGCCGTCGCGGTAACGCGGGCGATTAAGGCACTAAAGTCTGGCACACTCCAGGTTGCTCCGTTGCAAAGCTACGCGCACCGGGGCTAGTGGCAAGTAGGATTAGCTTTAGAGTTCTGGCGAGTTCAGGATTCCCCCGAGTCGGCTGCATTCCTCAGGTATAAAGGTGTTTGTGTCCGTGCTGCACGTAAGTGCGGGCTTGAAGGAGACGTCGAAGATGACGATGGAACGAGTGCCCATGACGATTGCGGGCCACAAGAGTCTTGAGGTTGAATTACAGCGTCTCAAGGCGGTCGAGCGTCCGCGCATTATTGCCGCCATTTCGGAAGCGCGCGCCCATGGCGACCTTTCGGAGAACGCCGAATATCACGCCGCCAAAGAACAGCAGGGCCTGAACGAAGCGCGCGTTGCCGAACTCGAAGACAAGATTTCGCGCGCCGAAGTCATCGACACGTCCAAAATGTCCGGCGACACGATTAAGTTCGGCGCGACGGTCTCGCTTGAAGACGACGATACCGGAGACAAGGTGAAATATACTATCGTCGGCGATCTTGAAGCGAACTTGCGCGACGG
>JAYSVT010000210.1:0-4687 GCA_043718455.1 Hyphomicrobium sp. | reverse complement strand
ACGTTGCTGGCGCGGCCGGCCGGGCGCTCGATGACGACACAGGTGGTAACCAAGACGCCGAACCGCCTCATTCAGAGGACGAGGCACCGTCCAAGGATGAAACACCTCAATTGGACGATCCCGAGGATCCACCGCCAAGCGGCTGCATCTTTGATCGCAAGCCACTTCAATTGATGGTGTGAAGTTGGGCGAGGCCTCATCGGCCAGATAGGTTAGCCAGATAGGTTAGCCAGTCAGGCTCGGCAATCTGGGCGGCGGTTATTGGGGCGCTTTGGTCGCCGCTGTAGCCTTTGGTGCTGCGGCCGCGGTCGAGGCTTCCGAACCCAACTGCGTTCCCTTCAGTGCCGGCCGCGCCTGCTGCGTTTCACCTTTTTTTTTTGAGTTTGCCTTGACGGCCGCCACCTTGGCTTTGAGAGACTTGGTGCGGCTGGCAATGTTTGCACGATTGGCGCGGCGCCGTCCATTTCCGCAATCCCACGAGACAACGTTTTCACGGACGCTGATCGCCGCCTTCGCTGCCGGATCTAGGGTCATCGAGTCGATGCTCGTCTGATTGAATAGTTCTTTCCAGCCGTAGTTCTGGAACCCGTGCTCCAGCAAACTTGCGGCGCGAATGGCGCGTTCGTTGCCAGATGATTCACCGAGGACGACGGCCATCAGCTTGCGCCCATCTCTCGTCGCGCTGGCAACCACGTTGAACCCAGAGTCACAGGTGAAGCCGGTCTTGAGACCGTCCGCACCTGGAAATGTTTTGAGCAACGCATTGTGGCTGCCGAGGCGTCTTTTGCCGAGGCGCATATCGGGCGCGGACCAATAGTGTGCATGCTCTGGGTATTCATTGACGACGGCGCGCGCGAGTTTTGCAAGGTCGCGAGCGGTGGTCACTTGCGCGGGGTCCGGCAATCCATTCGTGTTGACGAAATTGGTGCGGGTCATCCCGAGCCGCTTCGCCGTCGCATTCATTTTTTGAACGAATGTGGTTTCCGACCCGGCAATCGCTTCTCCGAGCATGACGGTCACGTCGTTGGCCGATTTAACGATGACCGCTTGGAGCGCCAAATCGACACTCAACTCACCGCCGACCGGAAGCCCAACTTTGCTCGGTGGCTGAAGCGTCGCAACGAGTGAACACGTTACCTTGCCGTCGATCTTCAGTTTGCCTTCCTTCAGCGCTTCGAACGCCAAATAGGCTGTCATGATCTTGGTGAGGGAAGCGGGATGCCAGTGGTTGTCTGCGTCCTCGGAATAAAGAACCTTGCCGTTCGACGCTTCAAACAGCAGCGCTGGGCCCGCCAACGCCGCCGGCGTCTTGCCAAGTATGCCTATCGAAATGGCGAGGCCCAAAACGAGAGCCGAAAAAAACTTCCCTTCAGGCCGCATACAACATCCCCGGAGAAAATAATCGTTGTTCGGATACCACATTCCGGCAGAATGCGGCAATCGAGCGGCCGGAAGATGCGTCGTTATGATGAATGGGTGTGGCTTGGCCAGCTCTGAAGAGCACACGTGAGACCTCCACGCCGCGCCGAAGTCCAAAAAATTGGTGCCTCTGGAGGGACTCGAACCCCCACACCCTTGCGAATAGCAGATTTTGAGTCTGCCGCGTCTACCGTTCCGCCACAGAGGCTTCAGTCAAACCGAAGGGGCCTTCTATAGTGCGCCGGGGGGCGCCGTCAACGCGGGCGATTTGCCGGCGTTCCAATTGTCCCGGTCGTGAAGATCACGCTGCTTTAGCGTTGCTGTCCACCAGCCGCACAATGTCGGCCATGATGTCATTCAGCTGGAAATCCTTAGGCGTATAGACGGCGGCCACGCCAAAGGCCTTCAGCGTTTTGGCATCGTTTGGAGGGATAATGCCGCCGACGACAACCGGAATGTCCTCAAGGCCCTCGTTGCGCATGCGCTCCATCACGTCCTTGACGAGCGGCACGTGACTGCCCGACAAAATCGAAAGGCCGACGCAATGCACGGCTTCGTCAACCGCCGCGCGCACGATCTGCGCGGGTGTCAGGCGAATGCCTTCGTAGACAACTTCCATGCCGCAATCGCGTGCCCGCACAGCGATCTGCTCCGCGCCGTTCGAATGGCCGTCGAGGCCCGGTTTGCCAACCAAGAACTTGATGCGGCGTCCGAGCCTGTTTGAAACGGCGTCAACATGGGTCCGGACAGCGTCAAGACCGGCGCCGTCGCGCTGTACGGCGGCCTGCGACACGCCGGTTGGTGCGCGATATTCGCCGAAGATCTTCCGCAGCAGTCCGCCCCACTCCCCAGTCGTCACGCCTGCTTTAGCGCAAGCGATGGACGGTTCCATGACATTGCGGCCTTCCTTGGCGGCACGTTCGAGGTCGGCCAGCGCGGCCTTCACTTGCTTGTCGTCGCGGGCCCCGCGCCACGCTTTGAGGCGCTCGATTTGCTGGGCTTCGAGCGCCGGATCGACCACGAGGATGGAATCCGTTCCGGCAGACAACGGGGACGCTTCCGTTTCCGTCCATCTGTTGACGCCGACAACAATCTGTTCGCCGGTTTCGATTTGGCGCAAACGGTTTGTATTGCTCTCAACAAGGCGGCGCTTCATGTAATCGATGGCGGCAACGGCGCCGCCCAATTTCTCGATGGTTGCGAGCTCGGCCTTGGCTTCTTCTTTCAGCGCCGCAACTTTGCGCGCGATCTCGGCCGAGCCGTTGAAAATGTCGCCATATTCGAGCAAGTCCGTTTCGTAAGCTAAGACCTGCTGCATTCTGAGCGACCACTGCTGGTCCCATGGACGGGGCAAGCCAAGTGCTTCGTTCCAGGCGGGCAGCTGCACGGCGCGGGCGCGCGCATCTTTGGACAGTGTCACAGCCAGCATTTCGAGCAGGATACGGTAGACGTTATTCTCGGCCTGCGGCTCGGTCAGTCCGAGCGAGTTGACCTGCACGCCGTAGCGGAACATGCGGTGCTTGGGGTCTGTCACGCCATAGCGATCGCGCGTGATTTCGCTCCATAGTTCCGTGAATGCGCGCATTTTGCACATTTCGGTGACGAAGCGCATGCCGGCGTTGACGAAGAACGACATGCGGCCGACGACGTTGCTGAATTCGGCAGGCGGCACTTCACCGGATGCCTTGACCCCGTCGAGCACGGCAAGGGCCGTTGCAAGCGCGTAAGCCAGCTCTTGGACCGGCGTCGCGCCGGCTTCTTGCAAGTGGTACGAGCACACGTTGGTGGGGTTCCACTTGGGCACGGTCTTGGTTGAGAAAACAATCGTGTCTTTGATCAGCCGCAGGGATGGCTCCGGCGGAAACACATAAGTTCCGCGCGACAGATATTCTTTGATGATGTCGTTCTGGATGGTGCCGGTCAGCTTGGTGCGGCTTGCGCCTGTTTCATCGGCGGTCGCAACGTAAAGCGCCAGCAGCCACGCGGCCGTCGCGTTGATGGTCATCGAGGTATTCATCTGGTCGAGAGGAATGCCGTCGAGCAGCGTCCGCATATCGCCAATGTGTGAAACGGGGACGCCGACCTTGCCAACTTCACCGCGCGCGAGTTCGTGGTCGCTGTCGTAGCCGGTTTGAGTGGGAAGATCGAAGGCGATTGAAAGGCCGGTCTGACCCTTCGCCAAATTCATTTTATAGAGTGCGTTGGACTTGTCCGCCGTCGAGTGTCCGGCATACGTCCGAAACATCCAGGGTTTGTCCCGTTCCGCCTGCCCCTTTGGACCCGCAATTGGAGATACCGGCGCGGAATCTGTGACGCCTGTTTTCTTGGTAGCCATGGTTCTATCTCGGTCTCAAGCCTATGGGCCCGCGTGGGGCCTCCGCTCTGGTCGTATGTGCCAAGCCGGTTGTTTAAGCTAACCTGAGCTTCCCGCAACGCAAAATGCTAGTACCCACTATCACAAATCCCTGGCACGTCTGATCGCAGAGGCCGAGGTGCCCGGCAGGCGCGTGCCGAAGAGCGTAGCCGTAGCTACGGTCGAGGCGCGCAACGCACCGGGCGGCCGGGATCTGCGACCCTTCGGGCGGCCGAAGATGCGGGCCGGGGGCGTCGCGAGGTCTTACCGATGAGGCGCATCGCCTGCGACCTCGCTCCTGCCCGGCCAGCATCTTGGGCCGTCAGCCGTATCAGGGATTTGTGATAGTGGGTACTAGGATGCCGCTGGTGATCCTTGAGATGGTAAGGATTAGACGTTTGCCCGGTGGCATTATTGCGTGCCGGACCCGGTTTTTTCCAGACCGACGGTACCGGCCAGTCTGGAGCTTAGCTTCTTCCGGCGGCGATCGCCCAACCCGACGACGCCACGCGTTGCCAGCAGCATAAAAAGCATCGCCGCCAATACGCCCATAGCAGACGCAATCACGACATTAGAATTCTTGTCCGGGGTCGGAGCTATGTAGTATTCGACGAACAAATAATTGGCAGCAAGCGCGCCAACGATCATAGCGGGCGTGAATAGGATCGCAAAACCGGTTGAATCTGTCAGGAGCTTAATGAGCCAGTTCGCGAGTGCGACGAGTCCAATCACGATCACGACCGTAAACGTGTTTACGTCGCCGAGCTTTTGCAGGGCTTCTAGAAGCGATTCCCACATTGTGACCTCGCGCCGCGCGCATTGGCGGCTTTTATTGCTCACTTCAACGGGCCGGCTGCCCACTGAATAAATAACCGTAGGCAGACTACCGCCAAGACGGTTAAGAACTTATTGACA
>JAYSVT010000209.1:0-4699 GCA_043718455.1 Hyphomicrobium sp. | reverse complement strand
CCTGGTCACGGCCATCAAAAAGGTAAACGAAGCGTTCGGCGCCATCAAAAGTCTCGGCGGCCGCGCCATCGACAAAAAATCTAACGCCTGCTCCATTGGGCGCATCGGGTCCCGTCGTCAAATAAACTGGTTGTTCACTGGCATAACCGGATTTCTTACTGCCATGCGGCAGAAAACTGTCTTCGCTGTAAGTCCACAGCGAGACATCAAGTGCGTCTAGGCGCTCTTCCGAGCCCGACTGCACGACCGCGCGCCACCCGCGCTGCAGCGTCTTCTCAATCAACTTCGGCAAGACCCGCTCGAGCGGCTGGCGCTCCAGGTGATAGAACAGCACTTCTGGCGGTTTTGCGTTCACGAGTATCCCCGGCGCCGTTCGCGTATTTGCCCCGCACATAACGCGCGCACGTATTCATACGCAATTATTTTTGCGCAATAGCACTTGCGATTAGATGAGGATGCATTATCTGTGGGGGTCCGGAGCGGCGCCAGACGTGCGGCTGTCGCCCGTGCGGGCGGAGAGCGGAGCAGCCTACTTACGTTTGCTGCTTGTGCTCCCGCCCGCTGCGCATTTTTGATCTACGCGCAGCGCAAATAAGAAGAGTGCGCTTATTTCCGTAAATACTTGGATGGTACTTCGCCCGCATCGACAAGTGCGCGAATGCACGGCTTCGACAGCGCCTTGTGATTGCTCTCAAAGCAACGGCGCGCCTGGTTGCTATCGGGGACATACTGCGAGCAATAATCCTGGTAATCGCCCGCGCACGCATTCTTGACCTTCTTAGACAAAGCCCCGGCGCTCGTGGCCGTGAGCGCGACAAGTGCCACGCTGAGTGCTGCAAATTTCATCGTGGTCATCACATTCTGCATGCTACGCGTCCTCAATTCATTAAAATCCCGCAAGAACTCAGGTCTAACCGGGTTCCCTAATCCAATTACCGGCTGACGCTCGTCCGCGCCAGTAACGATACATCACAAGCCCGCAAAAAACGGCACATCAGCGGCTATTTTTTGTCGAACGGATTTTCGCCCGTGCGCATATTGAAGCGGATCGGCACTCCCGGAAGGTCAAAGGCTTGACGCAAACTATTGGTCAGGTATTTGACGTAAGAATTCGGAAGTGCCTCTGCACGCTGACAAAAAGCCACAAATGTCGGCGGCCGCGTCGAGGCTTGCGTCATGTAGCGAATTTTAATGCGACGGCCTGACACAGCCGGGGGCGAATGACGCGATAGCGCTTCCGCGAGCCAACGGTTCAGCGCGTTTGTCGGCACACGGCGGTTCCACGTCTCATGGGTTTTAGCGACCGCGGCCATCAGCTGGTCAATTCCAGTTTCCGCCCGCGCCGACAAAGTCACAAGCGACACACCCGGAACCTGCGCCAAGCTATCAGCGACCGTCTCGCGGAGGTCCTTCAGTGCCTTCTGCTTGTTCTCCACCAGATCCCACTTGTTGACAGCCAGAACCAGCGCGCGGCCTTCGTCGGCCACCATGGAGCCGATCGTGAGATCCTGCTTTTCAAACGGGCACTCGGCATCGATCAGCAGCACGACGACTTCGGCAAAACGAATGGCGCGCACCGCGTCGCTCGCAGAGAGCTTTTCTGCAGCTTCTGTGATGCGTACCTTGCGGCGAAGACCGGCCGTATCAAACAGGCGGATCGTGCGGCCCTTGTATTCAATATCGCTCGAAACGCTGTCGCGCGTCAGGCCGGGCTCAGGGCCCGTGATCATACGTTCTTCGCCGAGGATTGCGTTGACCAGAGTGGATTTGCCCGCATTCGGACGGCCGACAATGGCGACGCGAATGGGCCGGGACTTTTCCTCGGCAACGGGCGCACCCGTTTCTTCTTCGTCATCGGCTGAGTTGCGGCCTTTGCGCTTCCACACTGGGAACTTAAGGCCCAGCGCCGCACCGATATCGACGATCAGATCGCCGATGCCTTCGCCATGTTCGGCGGAGATTGCGAGCGGCGCACCAAAGCCGAGCGAAAAGGCATCATAAAATCCGTCCGTCCCTTGCTTGCCTTCCGCCTTGTTGGCAACGAGGATGATGGGCCGTCCCGAGTTTCGCACGAGCCGCGCGAAGGCTGTGTCGGTCGGCGTCACGCCGGAGCGCGCATCGACAACAAACAACACGAGCGCCGCGTCTTCAATGGCCTTCTCAGTCTGCTGGCGCATGCGCGCCGCGATCGATCCGGGGGCGGCCTCCTCGAGGCCAGCCGTATCGACAAGCGTGATCAATGGGCCGCCGAGATCGGCGACACCCTCGCGCCGGTCGCGCGTCAGCCCGGGCATATCGGAAACGAGCGCGGCCCGCGACGCCGTCAAACGGTTGAACAGCGTCGACTTGCCAACATTTGGCCGGCCGATAATGGCGACGACAGGGGGTTGCGACATGGGACTACAGAGAGCCTAAAACAGCGAGGGCCCCCGTATGGAGGCCGCTCTGACGTTCCCGTTCTGTAGCCCAATTCTCAGTTTAGCGCGATGAGTTTCGCGCCATCTGTCAGCACGAACATGCGGCCCTGCGCCACAACAGGGGGAATATAGACAGGGCCCCCGAGGTCAACTTGGCTCCCAACCTTGCCGGTTGCGGCATCGACGCCGATTAACCGGCCTTTGTTTGAGGCAAGCCATAACGTCCCCCCAGCCATGACCGGGCCGGACCAAGTCTTGGATTCAGGCAGGTTCGCCGTCCAGCGCGTCTTGCCGTCCTTGCGATCAAGCGCCATGACGCGGCCTGCCGTATCGACGACGTAAACCGTATCGCCGGCAACCCAAGGCGCTTGAATGCCGGGCACATTGATCGACCACAACCGCTCGCCGGTTTTCGAGTTGGTCGCAATCATGCGACCTGAATGACCAACCGCGAAAACCGTTCCGCCATCGATCGCCGGACGCGCAGCGTCACTCATCGATGCCATCTGCGAGGTGGAGCGCGTGCGGGCCAGATTTTCCGACCACACCGGCGTGCCGTCGGAAATCTTAAGAGCCATCAAGTCACCGGACGGATAGGGCACGACGACAATGTCGCCATCGACCGCAGGGCTCGTCGATGTCATCAGACTTGCTTGTTGCGGCAGGCCGCGCACGGCCCAGAGCTCAGCGCCATCTGCGCCAGAGAGGCAGTAAGCGCGCCCCTGCACTGTGACGATGAAAACCCGGTCGCCGGCGGCAGTCGGCGCCGCACGAACGGGCGCACCCAGATTCTTTTGCCAAAGCACTTTGCCTGAACCCGGATCAAGCGCTGCAACCACACCATATCCGTTGGCGATGTAGAGCCGGCCATTGTCGGCAGCCAATCCGCCGCCGTGTCCGCCGCCGCCCGATTCATTTTCAGGCACCGTCGCAACTTGAAAGACCTTGCCGCCCGACAACGAGAACGCCGTCACCTTGCCTTCGGCATCGAGCGTGTAAACTTTGCCGTCATAGACAATCGGGCTCGCCATGACGCGGCCGGTCTTGGACGATCCCTCGCCCGCTTCTTGGCTCCAAACTTGGCGGACCGAACCATTCAACGTCAAATGGCCCGGCGCGTTATTGGCGTCTCCGCCCGGCTGCGTCCACGTATCGTTGGCACGCTGCGGAGGCAGAACGATCGGTTGATTGGCTTCGGCGAGGTTGCTGGCAATACTCTCGGTTGTTTGCGCAACCGGGATACGCCGCCCTGGCAAGGGTTGCGCCTTTTCCTTGAAGGGATTGAGATTGGCCAGCTTGGGCAAGGTCGGACCGTCACTCGCACAGCCCGTCCCAAGAAGTGCAACGAACAGCAGGGCTGCCGCCCTGGCGCTAGTCCGCATCTTCTCGCCCCTCGTGCCGTTGCCCAACGCGTTTCTCCTATTTCTTTTCAGGTTCAGCCGTCGCGGCTGGTGCCGTTGCGGCTGGTGCAGGAGCTGGCGCTGCGTCCTGAGCGGAGGCCGGTTGGCTCGCGGGAGCCACCCCCGCAGGTAGCGCCGGCGTCTCAGCCGCCGTGATTTGCGCCATCACGATTTTGATCCGTTCTTGGATCGCGCGTGATGCCGCCGGATCAATCAAGAGTGGTTCAAGCTGTTTACGCGCATCGTCGAATTTTCCGCTTTTGAAGGCTGCAAAACCCAAAAGTTCGCGCGCTGTCGTTTTGAAAGGACTGCCCTCTCCGGCTAGCACGCCGAGACGATTCTGCATCTCAGCATAGTCTGCTTCGCCCAGGCGCAGCGATGCCGCTTGCACTTGTGCGAAGCTTTTCAACAGATCATCGGCGCCCGGCTCCTTGGCCAGCGCTTCGAACGTAGCGAGCGCTTCGGCGGTTTTACCGGCTTTTGCCTGAGCCCCGGCGACCTGCAATTTGGCGAGGGACGCGTAACCGCTTGGACCGCTCGTCGCGATCTTTTCGAAAGCCTTTTGCGCGTCGTCGTTCTTGGCATCTGCTGAAAGCTGCGCTGCCGCAGTGAATTCAGCGCCCGCTGTTTCAGCAGCTGATATGCGGCGGCTTTCAAGAAACTTGTAACCCCCAACGCCCGCTACAATCATAGCGGCAACGCCGAAAATGAGCCCGCTATAACGCTCCCAGATTTTGTTCATCTGGTCGCGGCGAAGTTCTTCGTCCACCTCGCGCAACAGGCTGTCGCGATCGTCGGCCATGTAATCAACTCTCCCGCTTGTGCTCTTTTTATTTGTTCATTTCGTCCGCGATGGCAGGCGCCAAAACCATCGGTGCCTCA
>JAYSVT010000208.1:0-15542 GCA_043718455.1 Hyphomicrobium sp. | reverse complement strand
GTCGAAGTTTAGCGTAGTCCTCGGAAAAATGCACGTCAAGACAAGGCACCTCCGAGCGCGGGGCAAGATACTCCGTTCAATCATGATTGATTGTGACCGAAGTCACTGCCAGCCGTATGCGCACGCGATAGTCGTGATCGCGGTCAACGCACTGTCCGGTGACAGCCGGAAAGACCCAGCTGTTTTCCATCCGTTTCAGACTGCGGCGGTAGATCAGGTTCTTGAACAGCCCTCTTTCGCGTGATCGAAACGTAATTAGGTAGCAGGAGGATCGAGACAATGCCGGCGCTTCAAATCGCTGTTGTCGCGCGCGAGCAAACCACCACCAGTCCCGGTACGTCTGAGCTTTGGCGGAGCCTTCGAGCGCGCTCGCCAGCACCGCCTCGTAGCCAGCCGCCAGGCGCGACTGTTATGGAATCAGGGCTCTCCGTATTGACGGAAATGCGCGAAGCAACCGCCCGGACGCTGCAGAGCGAAGCCATCATGGCCAGCAGCCCGCTGCCGCTCTCCATTCGCTCCATGATCGAGACGAAGGACTTCGGCCGCCGCTTCGATGCCGTGCCCCTAGACGTTCAGTCGATCGAGACGTTGCTGCCTCCGCTCGAATGCCCCAACGAAGACGTTGCATTCATGGTGAGCGATGCGTCGCTAGAAGACATGATCCTGTCGGTCGACGGGCTTCTCCAGCACCGCAAGCGGCTCGTTGCCCCATCCATCAATCACAGCAAGCTGCGGCGGCGCGTCTTCATTCTTGGTGCCGGTCCTGCGGGGCTGATGGCAGCTATACAATTGCGGCTTCGCGACCATTACGTTGTCGTTTGCGAACAGCGCGAGACTTACGCGCGCAACCGGCATATCGGGGTCTACAAGGAAGTCGCGCATCTCATGGCTGCGCTCGGCATGCCGGAAAGCATGACCTACGATTTCTCACAGTACCGGGGAAAACGCGGGATCATGCTCGCCGACATCCAGACATTCTTGCACGGTATTGCTTTGAAACTCGGCGCCGTCCTCTATACCGGGGCCGTACCTCGCAGCTTGGATTTCCAGACGCTGCGCGGCGGCGAAGTGGAACTTCAAAGAGCAGCACGCACAACTTCGGGCGCTTCAGCTTCAGCGGGCATTACACGTTGGCAGTACGACAGTGTATCGCGGGTGGCGTCGGGTGTCGCGATCCGTTTCGATACGATTCTGGAAGCAACCGGCGGGCGCAGCGATCTGTGCGAAACGCTCGTTGGCAAAGAAAACGTGATCCCGCTTCACGAAATTGGGCTTTCTGCGGCTGAAGCCGATCCCTCGCTCAAGTCGTACTTCGACGACCCGGAAGACCACACTGCCGAGTATGTCGAATCCGATTACGGCTGTCCGTCCGGACTGCGGCCCAAGTTCGCTGCGGCCCTGCTTTCTGGCAAAAAATCTGAAATCCCGGACGAGATTCCGTGCTTTGTCTCGAATATCGACGCGTCGGTTTTCAAGACGCCGATGCGACAGACAGAAAACTCGCTCGGCTTGGCGTCGCGCATCGGCGACCGCGATCTCAAGATTCCGCACGACTGGGTGGTGATCGAATGCCGCCGTTCCGATGGGTCCCTCTCTCGCTACCATGTCGAAGGACCACTGCCGCAGGCTTTCGAGTTCGGCGGCAAACGGGTTCCGACACGCGAGGCCCTCGATCGGCTTAATCCTGTAAGCCTCCTGGTCCGCATTCTCTACGCCATGGGTGTACCGTTCGAGGCAATAGACCGCCGCCAGCTTGTCGACTTCTACACCGCCGAGGCCTCCCACGCCGATGCGAGCGACGTGGCGGGCACATGGATTGGCACGTTCAAGGGCTTGCGGGTTGGCGCGGCGAAGCCCATTTGGCGCGGCCCTGTTCCTGGGTGCGAAACAATCGAATACGGGATCATCGGCGAGTCTTTGCAGAACGCCTGGTACCGGTTCGGCGTCGGCGTGGACGATTCATTCAGGAGCGCACAGTCGTTCGCCACCGGCTTCGATCACGAGCCCGACGCCTATCTCGAAGAGGCGCGCCGTCTTGAAAGCGTGATGCGTTCGCGAAGCATTCAGATTCTCTATCACCTCTTCGAGGTGGCGCGGAACCAAGACCTCGGCATCGTCGGGTCCGTCCTCTCGGACACGCACTTAGAGGAACGGCACGCCGAAGACCTGTCGGACGCCCGCCTGCGCGAAGCAGCGAGAGAAGGCGAAGAACTACTGGCGGCCGAAAGAGATACGTGCGAAAACAATCCAGCATCGCTCCTCGCCGCAGCCCTCGATTACGCAAGGGAAGGTTGCTGCCGCCGTGCCGTAATGCTGCTCCGGTCATTGCCTTACGATCTCGAATTGCTATCTAGAATTCGACACGCGGCAGAATTCGAGTCCGTCCAGAGGCGCTCACAAGCCTGGGCGGTCATTAAGTCAGAGCTCGCCGAACGCCATCGCGCGCTTCTGTCGCCGCTTTTCCGGAAATCGCTTTGCCGCGTTGACGTCGCCGATCCGCGATTGCGCCAGGAACGCCTCATCGAACTTGCGTCGGGGCGCTATCAATGGGCGACACCTTGGATCCGGCTGTGTGCGCTTCACATGCTCGATCCGGCTTCTCCTGATGCCGCTGTGGCATTCGAAGCCGCTGCTCGTGATCCCAATCCAATAGTCGCGGACGCGGCTGCAGGTGCGCTCCAGACATCGCGGGGTGGCGGCAATGCCGGACGGCTCGCTCGAACGTCCATAATCGACAAAGTGATGCTCCTGAAGGCAGTCAGTATTTTTGAAGGCATCCCGCATGAGGTCCTCTTCAGCGTCGCATCGCTTCTGACCGAGCGCTGGCTCACGGCAGGAGAGCCTATTTTCAGCAAAGGCGATCCCGGCGACTCGCTCTACGTGATCTGCGAAGGACGCGTGTGCGTGCACGACGGAGATCGCACGATTAGAGAGTTGCAACGGTCCGATTTCTTCGGCGAACTATCGTTACTCGATTCAGAGCCTCGTGCCGCGAGCGTCACAGCTATCGACCGGACCCTCGTCTTCCGCCTGGCGCAGGAGAGCTTCTATGCACTGATGAGTGAGCAGCCGGTCATCGCACACGCAATTAATCGGCAACTCTGCAGGAAAATCCGCACCTCATAGCATCGTATACTGGCTAGGCCGGAATATGCGCCCCGCATTGCACCGGTTTGTATCAAAAATCACTGCTCGTAACTGAAACTTCCTTGATGATCACAATTGTCGGCTCAACTCGAAATCCTCAAGGAGTATTCCCATGACGAGCAACGCACTCAAATCCGCGATACTACTCGATGCCATGGCGGTCATCGTTTCTGACTTCGATAAAGAGGGGGACGCGCGGAAAACCGAAATGAGGGTTTTCACAGTGGAGTACGTCATCCATGCCGTCGATAATTGCCATACAGCAGGCGGTGGAGAAATTAGAGTTCTCAATGACGCGACGCACATCGAGAAATTTCATGGTGCATCGCCGTCTTTTGTTGATGCACTCAAAAGACTGCGAGGCGAGGGTGACGAACAGACGTGGACGAAAGACGCCTGCACTTCGATTGATCGTGATGGAGATGAGTTCATCACTGTCTTCGCGTCCCGCAAGTCTGGCGACGCGTTGCCGGGGCTCGACCACGGGACATACGCCGTCCTCGGCGGAACCGGGAAGTTCAAGGGATTTTCAGCTATTGGCGCCTACACCTGGGCAATAACGCAATCTTCCGGCGCAGAACTTGCCGCCACGTTTACAATGGAGGTCATGCACAAGGAGCGCCGCAGAGAGGCGGACTTCGCGGTGTCCGAACGGGCCTATTCGCCAATTGCAGCATGAACCATCGCGGCGAGCCTATCGACGTCGCACACGATAAGCGCCCCGTTTCGGCGCTCAACAATGCCGAGGTCGCGCAGGCGAAGTAGCTCTCGTGCCACGACCTCGCGTTTTGAGCTAATCCGGTTCGCAATCTCGGCCTGTGTCGGAACGGGCGAGATGATCGCGGACTTGCCGCGTTGTGGTGCGCTTTTTGCCAGGCGCAGGAGTTCGGCGCGCGTGCGGTTTGCAACATCGAGCGTACTGAGTTCGTACATCCGGCTGGTGAGGGATCGCAATTTGTGCGTCAGAATACGTGAGAGTTCCCAGCTTACCGAGGGTTCAGCGCTTGCAATCTCGCGAAACGCCGATGATGGCATCGACGCAAGAGAGCACGGCGTCAGTGCCACTATGCTCGCCGATCTCGGTTGCCCGTCGATTGAAGACATTTCGCCGAAAATCTCGCCAGTGCCGAGGTCCCCGATCGTCACGACCGATCCCTGCAGCGAGAAAATGGTGACGCGAACCTCGCCCTCGGTGATAAAGAACACATCGTCGGAGTGATCGAGATAGCTCAGGACCTCCTCGCCCTCGCCATAGTTCTTCCAGCGGCAACGAGCGTGCAAGAGCTGTAACGCTTCGGGCGCGAGACTTTTCCATATCGCGATGTGATCCAATCGAGGCTTGCTTGGCGGCTTCTGGCTGGCCATGGAAAATTCTTTCCAATGAATGTCCATGGCCAGTCTATCGCGGCAATTGCGGGCGATACAGCGCATTCTGCGCGAATATGGCTCCCGCAGACGCTTTCGGGTACGTTACTAACCCTGCCAGTAGGCGCTTTTCAGCTCGGCACGCAAAATTTCGCCAGACTGCGCGCGCGGCAAGGGATCCGTCCTAATCGTAACGCTGCGCGGGCACATATAGTCGGCGATCCGATCATGGCAGAGGGCAATGACCTGCTGAGCCGTCACCTTCTTATCGGCATACGGCACGACGATGGCGTGCACGGCTTCACCCAATCTGGCATGGGGAATACCGATGACGGCGACCTGTGCTATCCCTTCGAAAGCGGCGATCACGCGCTCGACTTCCGCGCAATCGACTGCGCCGTTCTTGGTTTTGATTATGTGGTCTGTCATGGGGGACCTAAGCCCTCTCCGCTTGAGTTGAGTTGGCCGGAAATATAAGGATAACGCAATCTGCAAGCTGCACGTGTGACCTAAGTCACAACGGGGAGAGCATAGGGCACGAGCGCCGTCGTCCCGAGCGAGCATGGACTTTCCGCTTTCCTGCAGAACAACGGACGAAAGCCTCCCTCTCCTCCGTTATGTTTCGTCAGGACCGGATTTGGCCCACTGCCGGAGTGCGCTGCGACGCAACATTCCGTCCGGTTGCGGGGGAAGTGCGGGAGTACGATTTTGGAATTGCGACAGGGCGTACAGGCTGGGCAGAGCGTTACCGCCCTGCCCCTACGATTCAGATGTCAACTTGTTCGGCGATTTCCAACGCATCATCAACCTCGATGCCCAAGTATCGAACCGTGCTTTCGATTTTAGTGTGCCCCAAGAGCAATTGCACCGCTCTCAGGTTTCCGGTTCGCTTGTAGATCAGCGTTGCTTTCGTTCGTCTCAGCGAATGAGTTCCATATAGCAGAGGATCAAGTCCAATACTCGAAACCCATTCTGAAACCAGCCGTGCGTATTGCCGGGTCGTGAGAGCCATCCCGGGGCCGCGGCGGCCTGTGAACAGATTTTGGCCGGGCTTCTTGTCGAACGTCTTCATGCAACTGATCATACATTTCTTGCAGCTGTTGGCCCGTCTGAGTGGCCCGAGGCAATGTCTGTCTTAGCCTCGCGCTTCGCGGATCATGTTACGCGCGATAATGAGCTGCTGAATCTGGCTTGTCCCCTCGTAGAGCCGGAACAAGCGAACGTCGCGATAGAAGCGTTCGACGGCGTACTCCGCGATGTAGCCTGCCCCGCCATGAATTTGTACGGCGCGGTCGGCCACGCGGCCGCACATTTCGGAAGCGAATAGCTTGCAACACGAGGCTTCTGTCGAAACGTCACGGCCCAAATCCCGGAGCCGCGCCGCGTCCAACACCATGGAGCGCGCGGCATAGATTTCTGTGCGGCTATCGGCAAGCATGGCTTGCACAAGCTGAAACTCGGCAATCGGCTTGCCGAATTGCTGGCGCTCAAGAGCGTAGCGCAAAGCATCTTCGAGCATGCGTTCGGCGGCGCCGATGCAGACGGCGGAAATATGAATGCGTCCCTTGTCCAGGGTCTTCATGGCCGTCTTGAAGCCGACTCCCTCTTTGAGTCCGATAATGTTGGCCGCAGGCACACGGCAATCCTCGAAGATGACGTCACAGGTGTGCGCGCCCCGTTGCCCCATTTTCTTATCGCGTTTGCCGAGCGAAAGCCCCTTGGTTTCTTTCTCGACAATGAACGCCGATATGCCTGAGGCTCCCTTTAGTGCAGGGTCTGTCCTTGCCATGACAGTGAAAATGCCCGCGTGCGGGGCGTTGGTGATGTAGCGTTTCGTGCCATTGAGAACGTAGCTGTCGCCGTCGCGAACGGCAGTCGTCTCAATAGCGGCAGCGTCGGAGCCGGCGTTCGGTTCCGTCAGGGCGAACGACGCAATCAGCTCGCCCGCAGCGAGCTTGGGCAAATAGGCGCGTTTTTGCTCCTCCGTGCCATCCAGGACGAGGCCGAGCGAGCCAATGCCGTTGTTCGTTCCAATGAGTGAGCGGTAACAAGGGGAGGCCTTGGCAAGCTCCATGGCCAGGAAGGCCTCTTCCTCCATTGTGAGACCCATGCCGCCGTAGTCTTCGGGAATCGAAAATCCAAACAGTCCGAGTGCCTGGATTTCGCGCACGATATCTGGCGGAATTTCGTCGGTTTCGGCGACTGTCGCTTCAGCCGGAATGAGCCGGTCTCGAACGAAACGGGCAACCGTGTCACAGAGCGCGTCCAGCGTCTCCTGATCGCGGATCATGCAATTTTCCTCATGGAGAAGCTCAAGCTTCCGTTTGAATTGCGTTTGATTTCATTTGGGATTGCGATGCACCCCCCATGGCCTTGCCGATGCTTGCCACAAACGCGACGAGACGGGGGCCGACTTCATCGACAAGCTTCTTTCGCGGCAGCAGAAATGCGGGACCTCCGCAGTTGAAGGCCATCAGCGTGCCGTCCGGTGCAAGGAACGGAACGCCCACGCCGCTGACGTCTTTATGCCAGTCCTTGTCCGACAAACAGAACCCGCGCTCCCGGTAGTCGCGTAGTCCCTGTTCGATGCCGGCTGAGATGGCCGCCCAGTTCTCCGGCTCCTGTTTCTTGAGCTGTGCCAGCAAGGTGTCGCGCTCGCGGGGCGAACAGCCTGCGAGATAAGCACGGCCTGTCGCTGTCGTTGCCAAGGGTATTCGCGATCCAATGCCAAGCTGCAGCCCGATCGATGCACTCGAGCGAACCGTTTCTATGTAGACCATGCTCAGCCGGTCGCGAACGGCAAGCGACGCCGAAACTTGGAAGTGCTCAGCCAATTCGTGCATTTTGTAACGGGCAATCTGGCGGACGTCGATATTGGAAATAAAGGCGTAGCCGAGTGACAGAACGCCCGGTCCGAGCTGGTATTTGGTGTACTGCTCGGAAAAACTCAGGTAGCCGAGTTTGGTCAACGTACCGGCGAGCCTTGATACGGTTGGTTTGGGCAGCTTTGTGCGGCGCGCAAGTTCTGTGATGCCGAGATAGCGTTCGCCAGGATTAAAGCAGCGCAGCAACTCAAGGCCGCGGGCGAGCGCGGTAACGAACTGCCGGTCCTTGCTCCAAGACCCATCTGACAACCGGCTAATATCGTTTAAGCTGTGCCGTTCCGACATGGATCGCTCCTCGACATTATTCGCAATGCGGAACAACTTACATCAAGTGCGGTGTGGCGCGCAAAGTTCATAATTGCCAGTCTTTAGGCTCAGTTGACATTTAGCGCAAGCGGGATACCAAAGGCTTGCATGCTTATGAGCTGCGATGTGGTTCGCAATGCAGACCTGTTGATGCGGGTGTAGCCAGCTGTGGGGACAAATGCCAGAAGTCGAACTGAGCGGACCTGAAGACGGCGTTAGCAGGGTGCTCATCAATAGGCCCGAAGTCAAGAATGCGCTTAACAGAAATGTGCGCGAGCTGTTGGCGCAGCACTTCGCAATCCTGTCCAAAGACCCGCTGACACGGTGCGTCGTCATCACCGGCGGCGATAAGGTGTTTGCAGCGGGCGCCGACATTCGCGATCTGGTCGATGACACCAGCATCGAAGTTTATCTCAGGCATACAGAGCGGCTTTGGCAGGCGATTTCTCAGTGTCCCAAACCGGTCGTTGCGGCCGTCAATGGTTTTGCGTTCGGAGCCGGCTGTGAACTGGCCATGCATGCCGACATCATTGTTGCGGGCGAAAACGCTTCGTTTGCACAGCCTGAGATCAAGGTTGGCATCATGCCAGGGGCTGGCGGCACGCAGCGCTTGGTGAGGGCGGTCGGCAAGTTCCACGCCATGAAAATGGTAATGACGGGCCAGGCCATCTCGGGCAAGGAGGCCTATGCGATTGGGCTTGCGAGTGACTGTGTGCCGGATACCGACGTGCAGTCTCACGCTCTGGAAATGGCCAAGAAAATTGCGGCGATGCCGCCGCTTGCCGTCGCGCAGATTAAGGAAGTCATACTCGCCGGCCAGGACACCTCTCTCGACGCCGCATTGATGCTCGAGCGGAAGGCCTTTCAGCTCCTCTTTTCGACTGAAGACCAGAAAGAGGGCATGCGGGCTTTTCTCGAGAAGCGCAAACCCCAGTACAAGGGGCGTTGATCTATGCCAGCGAGCAGCAACAAAGAACCGGTGATCGGCGTCGTTGGCGTTGGTCTGATGGGCCGCGGCATTGCGCAAATCGCGGCTCAAGCGGGAATGCCGGTCATCTTGTTCGATAGCCGCACTGGAGCTGCAGAAGAAGCGTACAACGCGCTCGCGGCGACATTCGCAACTCTCGCCGGCAAAGGAAAAATAACGGCTGAAGCAGCTGAAGCCGCAAAGGGCCGGTTGCGTGCCGCACATGCGCTCAATGACATGAAGCCGTGTACGATTGTCGTCGAAGCCATCGTGGAAAATCTGGATGCCAAACAGCAACTGCTGCGCGCGCTTGAAGAGATCGTCGACGGCGATTGCATTCTAGCGACGAACACCTCGTCTTTGTCCGTCACCTCGATCGCTGCGGCGTGCTCGAAGCCGGAGCGCGTGGCGGGTTTCCACTTCTTCAGTCCCGTTCCACTTATGAAGATTGTGGAAATAATACCGGGACCAAGGACAGGCGAGCACATCGTCGAAGCGTTGAACGCAACCGCAAAACTCATGGGGCACACAGCCGTTCGCGCGAGCGACACGCCGGGCTTTATTGTCAATCACGCTGGCCGCGGCTTTGGCACGGAGGCTCTGCGAATTCTCGGCGAATCCGTTACGAGTCACGAGGAAATAGATCGCGTACTCCGCCAGGCCGCCGGGTTTCGGATGGGTCCGTTCGAGCTGTTGGACTTGACAGGCCTGGACGTGTCCCATCCGGTCATGGAGTCCATTTATAATCAGTACTATCAAGAACCGCGTTTCAGGCCCTCGCCCATCACGCGGCAGCGTTTGGCCGCCGGCCTTTTGGGACGCAAGAGTAAGCGCGGTTTTTACAGCTACGAGGATGGCGAGAAGGTAGTTCTGCCTTCGCCATCTGTGCCAGCGCGAACTAATCGCCCCATCTGGACACCTAAGTCCGATCGCATCGCCTTCCCGGATGTGCAAGATCTTCTGTCCAAGCTCGGTGCTACCCTCGAGCCGGGCGCCGCCGCCAGTACCGAAGCGATCTGTCTTGTGCTTCCGGTCGGCAAAGACGCGACGACCGCCGCAGTCGAGGCGGGAAGCGATCCCACACGCACCGTTGCGCTCGATCCCCTTTTCCTCAGTGGCCGGCGCACGTTGATGACGACACCAGCCACCACCCGCGAGTCGCGCGATGCAGCGAATGCTCTCTTTGCGGCTGACGGTACGCCCGTGTCAGTGATCAGCGACAGCGCGGGCTTCATAGCTCAGCGCGTCGTGGCGACAATCGTCAATATCGCGAGCGATATGGCTCAGCAGGGCGTCGCTCGCCCAGAAGACATAGATATTGCCGTGAAACTAGGACTTGGCTATCCGGCGGGACCCTTGGCGATGGGCGACCGATTAGGTGCCGGGCGCGTGCTCCAGATTCTCGATGGACTCTTCGAGATCTATCGCGACCCACGCTATAGGCCAAGCCCTTGGCTGCGCCGCCGTGCGCAACTCGGGCTGTCGTTGCTACACCCGGAAATGCAAATCTCTTAACAAGGGGCCATGGTCGTTCGATGCTAGAAGCATACATTTATGACGGTCTCAGATCCCCTTTTGGAAGACATGCTGGGGCACTCGCCAGTGTGCGGCCGGACGACCTTGTCGCGACACTGATCGAGACGCTCGTCGCACGATCCGGCTTCTCTCCAAATCAGATTGAAGACGTTGTGCTCGGCTGCGCGTGTCAGGCAGGAGAAGACAGCCGCAATATCGCGCGTCACGCCGTGCTGTTGACAAGCCTGCCCGTCACCGTGCCGGGCGAAACCGTGAACCGCCTGTGCTCCAGCGGTCTCGCAGCCATTCTCGATGCGGCGCGCGCCATCACCTGCGGCGAAGGCGAGGTCTATATAGCGGGCGGCGTTGAGAGCATGAGCCGGGCGCCGTTCGTCGTGGCCAAAAGCGAAAGCGCATACGGGCGCGACTTCAAAGTGTTCGATTCTGCCATAGGCGCCCGGTTTCCAAATCCGCGCATCCTGAAGAGTCACGGCGCCGACACCATGCCGGAGACGGCCGACAACGTCGCCAAAGATTTTGGACTATCGCGTCGAGACGCCGACGTATTTGCTGCACGGTCACAGGAAAAGTACGAAAAGGCGCGCGCGGCAGGCTTCTTCGCCGGAGAGATTCATCCGATCGAGGTTTCTTCAGGCAAAAAGGGCGCGCCACCGCGCATTGTAGCTGACGACGAGCATCCCCGTCCGGGCAGCACGCTGGAAGCACTTGCAAGACTTCAACCACTGTTCGAGGGCGGCGTCACAACCGGCGGCAATGCTTCGGGCGTGAACGACGGTGCGGCTGTGGTCTTACTAGGCAGCAAGCGGGCTGGCGAAAAAGCGGGAAAGAACCCGCGCGCGCGCATTCTCGCAGGCGCTGTGGTAGGGGTGGAGCCGCGCATTATGGGCGTGGGACCAGCCTATGCCATTCCGAAAGCATTGGAGAGGGCGGGGCTGGAGCTCTCCGACATGGATATTATCGAAATCAACGAAGCCTTTGCATCGCAGGTCCTTGGTTGCTTGGAGCTTATGAAGGTTCCTTTCGATGATGCGCGTGTCAATCCGAACGGTGGCGCGATTGCCGTTGGCCATCCGCTCGGTGCTTCGGGTGCGCGGTTGGTGATTTCGACTGTGCGCGAGTTAGAGCGTCGCAACGGCCGGTACGCCGTTATGAGTCTCTGTATCGGCATGGGTCAGGGTCTCGCGGTTGTTATTGAGCGCCTCTCGCAATGAAGGTGACGCTGAATACCAATTCAAATCTGGCTGCACTTCTTTGCCGGTGTGGCAGGCAAGATCGACGTAGTGACAGGAGATGACCAATGGCTGATACGATGACCGGCGGATGCCTATGCGGCAAAATTCGCTACGAGATCAGCCAGCCGGTGCAAAACATCATTGCGTGCCATTGCACCAATTGCCAGAAATCGTCGGGCTCCGGAATGAGCCACAACACGCCAATTCAAAGCAGTTCGTTTAAATTAACATCAGGTGAACCAAAAATCTTTGCCGATACGGCGAACAGCGGCAACAAGCTCTACCGCGCGTTTTGCGGCGATTGCGGATCGCCCATCTACAGCCAACGCGAAAAAATGCCGGAATTGATGGTCGTCAAAGTCGGCACGCTCGATCGTTCCGAGGCCATGAAGATTGTCATGAATATCTGGACAAATAGCGCTCGCCCGTGGCTGCACATCTCTCCCGAAATCGAACAGCACCCCGAGAACCGGCCCATCAAAACGTAGTTTTTGAGCCTAGTGTTGAACCGGCGCGTTCCCGCCCGAGACCTGCCGCATGCATGCAGCAAAGCGGGTGGTGACGGCCGACCCCGTTTCGCCGCGCCGGGTCACAACCCCGATGGAACGCTTGGGCGCATCCAGAAGACGCACCACTTCAAGATCGTCGTCCATAATCAACTTGGCGGCGAGTTCGGGAAGCACCGCGACACCCACGCCGCACTGAACAAATTTCTTGATCGTCGCCAAATCGCGAAGCTCGAACACCTGCGTGATGGCGTTGTCGTTGAGCAAGCTCAGGTCGAGCGCGAGCCTTGTGCTTGTGCCCCGCGGCATGGTGATAATCGGCAGTTGGCTTAGCACCTCATCCGACCACTCTTTGCCTGCCAGATTCAGCGGATTGCTTCGCGAGTTCAGCAGTACGAATTCGTCTGTCATCAATTCGAATGCGTCAAGATCCTTGTCGTTCGTCAATCCTGGCAACAAGGCAGTGATGGCAACGCCGACTTTCCTTGCTCTCAATAGTTCGAGCGTCATTTCGGCGCTGACGTCGTGGATGGCAATACGAAGGTTTGGAAATTCGTTACGCATTCGCTTTGTACACTCGGGCAGAAAATGTGCGGCAATAGAAGGCGTGGCCGCAATCGAAAGGGTCATCGAATGACCTTTTGCGAAGCCCTGGAGTTCAGCAAGTCCTGCATCGTAGTTTTCGATCATCCGCGAGACGATCGGAAGAAGCATGGCTCCTTCCGGCGTCAGGCGGACGCTCCGCGTGGTGCGCTCGAAAAGCTGTAAGCCGATGGATTCCTCTATTTCTCGCACGATTTTGCTTAAGGTCGGCTGCGTAACATGAAGCTGTTCCGCACAGCGGCTAAAGCTGAGCGAATGCGAAAGAGCGACGAAAATCTTCAACTGGCGCTGTGATAGATGCATCAAGGATAGCCGTAATTAGCTCTAAGAACGCGCGATTCAGCTTCCGAGCGATTGATTTACCTGCCACTTTTAGCGCCAATCGTTCTCTGAATCCAGCATCCTTGCGAACTATAGCTTTGAGTTCAGCTCTGGATTATCAGGCCAATAAATGGCACGCAAATGCAGGGGGAACCTTGGGATTGCTCGTAGTGTTTCGCAGTGCGAAACATAAAAATTACCGTATTGAGCACCCTTCGGCTGGCCTTGACCAACCCGACGTGACATTAAGACGTGACATTAAAATGAGTGGCCCCCGCTTGAGGGCGAACGTGCCGGAATCCCTACGATCGGAGGAATACTCACGTGCACAGTCATGGCATCGGGGGACTAGCGTAATGAGTGGCGCCCTCTCGCATCTCAAAGTTGTGGATCTTTCTCGTATTCTGGCGGGGCCCTGGGCGACCCAGCAACTTGCCGATTTGGGCGCCGAAGTCATCAAAGTCGAGCGGCCCGAGTTCGGAGATGACACGCGGCTGTGGGGTCCTCCGTTCCTCAAAGATGCCGGTGGCCGCGATACGAAGGACTCTGGCTATTACCTCTGCTGCAATCGTAACAAGCGGTCGGTGACGATTGATTTCACGCAGCCGGAAGGACAGGAACTCGTCAGGTCACTTGCCGCGAGAGCCGACGTGCTCGTTGAGAACTTCAAGGTAGGCGGGTTGCAGCAGTACGGTCTTGACTACGAAAGCCTGCACAAGCTGAACCCGCGCCTTGTCTACTGCTCGATCACCGGATTTGGCCAAACAGGACCGTATGCGCCCCGCGCCGGATATGACTTTCTCATTCAGGGACAAGGCGGCCTCATGAGCGTGACCGGCCGCCGCGACGATGAGGAGGGAGCCGGGCCATTGAAGGTCGGCGTGGCGCTGACCGACATTCTGACCGGACTTCACGCGTCAACCGCGATCCTCGCCGCGCTTGCTTATCGCGATATCAGTGGCGTGGGCCAGCAAATCGATCTCTCGCTTCTCGACGTGCAGATCGCGTGCCTCGCGAACCAAGCGATGAATTATCTTTATACCGGCGTCTCGCCAGCACGAATGGGCAATGCCCATCCCAATGTCGTGCCTTATCAGGACTTTCCAACCGCAGACGGCGATATGATTCTGGCCATCGGCAATGACGGCCAGTTCGGCAAGTTTTGCGCGACCGTTGGCCACCCCGAATGGGCGGCCGACGGTCGCTATGCCACCAGCGCGGCGCGCGTCGTCAACCGGACCACGCTCATTCCTGCGATGCGCACGGTGACTGTGACCCGCACCACGGCGGAGTGGATCAAGTGCTTCGAAGCCGTAGGTGTGCCTTGCGGACCGATCAATACTGTCGCGCAGGTGTTCGACGACCCTCACGTGAAGGCGCGCGGCGCACGGATTACCGTGTCGCATCCGGCCGCGGGGGAAATTCCGCTTGTCGCAAACCCAATCCGATTGTCGGAGACACCAGTCGAGTATCGGCTCGCACCCCCAATGCTCGGTGAGCACACCAAAGAGGTTCTGCGCGATGTGCTGGGGTTGAACGATGCGCAGATCGAGGATTTGTATAAGCGCAACGTCGTTTAGTGTCGCTCTGCGCGATATTGCACCGCTCAACGCGTCTAGTTAGGGAGTCTGAAGCTCAATATGACCGACATGACAAGCGATTTTCTTTTGTATGAGAAGCGCGGACCCATCGTTACTCTAACGATGAATCAGCCGGAACGCCGCAACGTTGTCACTGGAAATTCGGCTGTCGATGAGTTTCTGGCGGCTTGCGCGCGGATTGAAGCTGACGCAAGCGTCCGGGCGGTTATCATAACGGGGGCGGGGTCTGTTTTTTCCGCCGGCGGCGACATCAACGAAATGCGCCGCCAGTTGGGGGTTCCGCCGGCCGAACTGCGTTCCGAGTACCTTCAAGGAATCCAGCGGTTGCCGCTGGCATTATACAATCTTGAGGTACCCACGATTGCAGCAATAAATGGTCCTGCGATTGGCGCGGGCTGCGACATTGCTTGCATGTGTGACATACGCATCGCCGCGGACACAGCCACGTTCGCGGAAAGCTTCGTGCGTCTCGGGATCATTGCAGGTGATGGCGGCTCATGGCTGCTGCCGCGAATAGTTGGGATGTCGAAGGCCGCTGAAATGTCTTTCACCGGCGAAAGCGTGGATGCGGCGGAAGCCTTGGCCTGCGGTCTTGTTTCGCGCGTCGTGACGGCGGCTGAGCTTATGCCTGAGGCGCAGCGCATTGCAGAGCGGATTGCGATCAATTCCGGCTACGCGGTCCGAATGACAAAACGGTTGCTGCGCGAAGGACAACATCTCTCCTTAGCAAGCTCACTTGATATGGCTGCTTCGATGCAGGCACTTGTGCAGAAAACTACTGAGCACCGCGAAGCTGTGGATGCATTCTTCAACAAGCGAATGCCGCCCAAGTCATGATCAAAGCGCGAGACGCTTCGACATACGAAAATTGCATTCTCGCTTATGCGGCACGCCGGCGGCGCGATCAAGTTCGCGACTCTCACAACGAAAACCTTGATCACACACGCCGGCTTCCTGATCGTTTAGCGGCCTATGTCCGCTTGAACGAAATGTTCTTCTTATCGACGAAGCCGTAAAAGGCGTTGGTGCGGTCGGCGCCTTCTTTCAGATAGGCTTCCTTGGCTTTTTGCAGC
>JAYSVT010000207.1:0-15628 GCA_043718455.1 Hyphomicrobium sp. | reverse complement strand
CCGTCAACACCCGCTTGCGCGAGGCGATTGCGGCCATCGGTGCTGAAACGCAAGGCACCGTGGACATCGAGTTGTTCCCGAATAACCAGCTCGGCGGCGATCCCGGTATGCTGTCTCAAATCCGGTCCGGAGCACTCGAGCTTGCGACATTTCCTGGCACCGTCATGTCGACGCTGTTGCCGGTGATGGCCTTGCCGGGGGTGGGGTTTGCCTATACCGATTACGACAAGGTTTGGGCATCGATGGATGGCGAACTGGGCAATTTTCTGCGCGGGCAGGTGGCAAAGGCGGGTCTCCATCCTTTTGACGCCGTGTGGGACAATGGCTTCCGGCAAATCACGACCAGCACGAAACCCATTCGATCGCCCGCCGACCTCGTGAATTTCAAGATCCGCGTGCCCGTCGTGCCGCTGTGGGTTTCGATGTTCAAGGCGTTGCGGGCCGCACCTGTGAGCATTCCGCTCAACGAAGCCTATTCCTCTCTGCAAACGAGAATTGCCGATGGGCAGGAAAACCCGCTCTCTCTTATAAATATCGCGAAGTTCTACGAGGTGCAGAAATATTGCTCATTGACCAACCACGCATGGGACGGATTCTGGCTCGTTGCGAATGAGGACAATTGGAAAAAACTTCCCGCGGACATACAGGCTGTTCTCGCCAAGCACTTGAACGGCGCGGCGCTCAAAGAACGGGCCGATATCGCAGAGGCGAACGTCACGCTGCGCAAAGACCTCGAAGCCAAAGGCTTGACCTTCACCCCGGTTGATACCGGCGCTTTCCGGCAAGCGTTGAACGCCAGCGGATTTTATGCACAAACCCGCGCCAAATTTGGCGAGGCGCCCTGGAAGCTCCTAGAATCGTTCACAGGGAGCTTGGGTTAGCTGATGATCGTCTCGCGCAACGTGTCCGCTATATTGCCTGCCGGTCTAGAGCCCCCGGCATCGCGTTCGCGCGGGGAACGTGCCTTACGAGCCATTGTGGAGATGGCAGTCGCAGCGCTTGTTGCCGCCGAAATCGTCATCCTGCTGTCTGGCGTCTTCGCGCGCTACGTTCTTCACACGCCTCTCATCTGGGCTGACGAGCTCGCATCTATTCTATTCTTGTGGCTGGCGATGCTGGGTGCCGCGATTGCGATGCACCGCAGAGAACATATGCGTATGACGGCGGCGGCGAACCGCTTGTCCGATCATACCAAGTCTCTTCTCGACGCAGTGGCCGTTGCGGCGCCCGTTGCATTCTTGGCGCTCATCCTGCCTGCCGCGATTGCGTACACCCACGAAGAGTATGTGATCCGGACGCCGGCACTCGACGTGTCGAATGCCTGGCGCACGGCCGCAATCCCGGTTGGCCTTTCCGCGATGCTCATGTTCGCAATGTTGCAATTGATTCGCGATAAATTTGCGTTGCTGGCAGCCGGCACAGTCATGATCGCACTGATACTGGGATACACGGCGTCGCCCCTGCTCTCCCAGCTGGGTAACATCAACTTGCTTCTATTTTTTGTCGGCGTCTTGCCGGTCTGCGTGCTGGCGGGCGTTCCGATCGCCTTCTGCTTTGCGCTCGCCACCTACGCCTATCTCGCCTTCACAACTGATATTCCGCTCTCCGTCATTCCGGGACGCATGGAAGAGGGAATGAGTCATCTCATCTTGCTCTCCATTCCGCTCTTCGTGTTTCTCGGCAAGCTCGTGGAGATGACGGGGATGGCCAAGGCGATGGTCGATTTCCTCGCCTCGCTGCTCGGCCACGTGCGCGGCGGCCTGCACTATGTGCTCATTGGTGCGATGTATCTTGTGTCTGGCATATCCGGCTCCAAAGCCGCCGATATGGCCGCCGTCGCTCCGGTGCTTTTTCCTGAAATGAAGAAGCGAGGCGCCGATGAAGGCGACCTCGTTGCACTTTTGTCGGCGACAGGCGCGCAGACGGAAACAGTACCGCCCTCCATCGTGCTCATTACGATTGGTTCGGTCACCGGAGTTTCCATTGCGAGCCTGTTCACGGGCGGGCTCGTTCCCGCACTTGTGCTTGGCGTCATGCTGTGTCTGCTCGTCTATTGGCGCTCGCGTGCGGAAGACCTGAGCCACATCACCCGCGCCAGCGCAAAGCAGATCGGCGCCGCGTTGCTTATCGCGCTTCCTGCGCTCGCCTTGCCTTTTGTCATTCGCGCAGCCGTCGTAGAAGGCGTCGCAACCGCAACGGAAGTGTCGACGCTCGGCATCGCCTATTGCGTTCTGGCCGGTCTCGTTTTCTACCGCCGCTTCGTTTGGAGTCAGCTCCCGGCCTTGCTTGTTGAGACGGCGTCACTGTCGGGCGCAATTCTGCTCATCATCGGCACCGCGACGGCCATGGCTTGGGCGCTGACGCAATCCGGCTTCTCGCATCAACTGGCGGAGGCCATGTCGCGCGTTCCGGGCGGACAAGCAGGATTTATGGCCATTACGATTCTCGCCTTTATTGTTCTCGGCAGTATTCTGGAGGGGATTCCGGCGATCGTGCTGTTCGGCCCGATGCTTTTTCCAATCGCCAAGGCGCTCGGCATTCATCCGGTCCACTACGCTATGGTCGTCGTGCTTTCCATGGGGCTCGGCCTGTTCGCGCCGCCATTCGGCGTCGGCTATTACGCGGCGTGTGCCATTGGCAAGGTGCATCCGGATAAGGGCATGCGCGCGATCCTGCCGTACATCGCGGCGCTGTTTGCCGGCCTCGTGATTGTGGCCGCCTTCCCCATTCTCTCTATAGGGTTCCTGAAATGATTGCCTTCGTTGATGTTGAGGACGTGTTGAAATGGAGCTGTTGAATATCGGCGCCATGCTGTCGGTTCATGCGCGGCTCTTCCCAGAGAAAGTGGGCGCGCGCGACCTCGAACGCGCGCTTACGTTCAGGCAATGGAATGCCCGCTCGTGCCGGCTTGCGAATGCGCTTGTCGGTCTTGGCTTGCAGAAAGGCGACCGCGTCGCGGTACTGGCTTACAATTGCCTGGAGTGGGCCGAGATTTATGCGGCGACGGCGAAAGCGGGGCTTGTCGCCGTGCCGGTCAATTTCAGGCTGACGGCCAAGGAAGCTCATTTCGTGATTGCCAACGCGGAGGCCGCGGCGGTGATCGTGCAGGATGAACTGGCTGGGATTATCGAAGAAATGGGCCCCGATCTGCCGATAGAGTCCGGCCGCATCATTCATTTCGGTGCAAACGGCCCTGCGGGATGGCGAGATTACGAAGGCCTCATCGCGGCGGCGTGCGACAGCGAACCCTTGCAAACGCACACGCTGACCGACCCTTGGACGCTGATGTACACGTCCGGCACAACCGGAACTCCCAAGGGTGCGATCCGCAGCCACCGGGGCGCGGCCACCATGGCGCTCATCACCGAGATCGAACTCGGCATTCACCGAAACGATGGCGCGCTGCTCGTCATGCCGATGTGCCACGCCAACTCGCTGTACTTCTTCGGCGCGTTCGCTTACTGCGGCGCGACGACGACGATCTATTCGCGCAAGAGCTTCGATCCCGAAGAATGTGTGCGTACGCTGGCGCAAGGCGGCGCCACGTTCACGTCGCTGGTGCCGACGCACTACATCATGATGCTGGCGCTCTCGGAGCAGGTGAAGTCGCGGCATGACCTCAGCCGCGTGCGCAAACTGATGATCTCGTCCGCGCCTGCGCGCAGCGACACCAAGCGCTCAGTGATGGAGATGTTTAGAAATTCGGACCTCTACGAACTCTACGGCTCGACGGAAACAGGGTGGGTGACGATGCTGCACCCGCATGAGCAGTTCGACAAGCTAGGCAGTGTGGGACGCGAATGCGTCGGGTCCGCGCCCATCAAAATCTTGAACGAAGACGGCGATGAAGTTGCCGATGGAGAATCGGGAGAGCTCTATTCCTGCAATCCCTATACGTTCGACGGCTATTGGAAGCTGCCTGAAAAAACCGGGGAGGCCTTCCGCGGCGACTATTGCACAGTCGGTGATATGGCGCGGCGCGACGCCGACGGCTACATCCAGCTCGTCGACCGCAAAAGCAACATGATCATCTCCGGCGGCGAGAACGTGTACCCCTCAGAAATCGAAGCGGCCGTCGGTGCGCATCCGAAAGTGAAAGATGTCGCCGTCATCGGCGTCGCGGATGAAAAGTGGGGTGAACGCGTGCATGCCGTCGTCGTCCCGCATCAGGGCGTGTCGCTCAACGACGCTGAACTTCTCGAATGGGCGAAGGAGAGGCTGGCCGGATATAAACGCCCGCGCTCGTACTCGTTTATTCGCGACGAAGACATGCCGCGCAACGCGACAGGCAAGATCCTGCACCGCCAGCTGAAAGCAAGGTATGCCCAAGATGCCAAAGCCAACTAGATCGATCGAGCCCGCGCATGCACACAGTCTTGAATGCAGCTCTGCCGGTGTTCGGCCTCATACTCCTCGGCTTTCTCGCGGGCCGTTCGGGACGGTTCGAGCCCTCCGCCACCGACACGCTCAACCGCTTCGCCTTTTATTTCGCGCTGCCGGCCCTCATTTTCGTTGCCATGGCCAAGGTCGCACCGGATCAACTTCGCCAGCTCGGCTTTCTTGCGACGTTTGCCGGAGGCGTCGTGGTGACCTGGATCGTGGGCTACATTATCAGCCGGGCGAAAGGTCGGCCGGCCGCCGATTCCCTGATCGACGGCTGCAATGCGGGCTACAGCAATGTCGGATTCATGGGCGTGCCATTGTGCCTTCTCGTTTTCGGGCGGGAGGGAATTGCGCCTGCGGCCATGTCGGTTTTGCTCACGGCCTGTGTGCAGTTTCTTCTCGCCATCATCCTCGTCGAACTGGCGTTGAAAGGCGGCGAGAGCTTGGCGCGCGCGGTTCGGCAGGTCTTGATTTCCCTCATCCGCAACCCGTTGTTCATCGCGCCGCTTGCAGGGATCACGGCGAGTGTGACAGGGCTGACCGTCCCCGCTCCGCTCGAACAGTTTGCACTCCTCCTTGGCAATGCGGCGGCTCCCACGGCGCTCTTCTGTATCGGCCTATCGCTCGCGCAGACGAAACTTGCTACCAACGACTACGCAGCGATCGCCCGGCTGACGGCGCTCAAACTGCTCTTGCAGCCCGCCATCGCCGCGGCCTTAACGATTTATGTGTTCTCGATGCCGAAAATGTGGGCTCAGGCCGTAATACTGTTGAGCGCGCTGCCCATCGGCTCAGGGATCTTCACAATTGCCAAGACTTACGAACTCGATACCGGTGTGACCTCAGGTGCGATCCTGACGTCGCATGTCGTCTCAGTGTTCACCTTATCCTTCCTCATAGCTTTCATGGTCTGACGTCATGACAATCTCTGCCGACAGCGTTGCCGCACTCATCGCCCGTACGCTTAAGGCGCGCGGCGTCAAGCACGTCTTCGCGCTCTGTGGCGGGCACATCATGCCGATCTGGATGCGTCTCGATGCCGAAGGCATCCGCATCATCGACGTGCGCGACGAACGTTCGGCCGTGCACATGGCTCAGGCGCATGCCGAGTTGACCGGCGAACTCGGCGTCGCACTCGTGACGGCCGGACCCGGCTTTACGAATGCCATTACTGGCATCGCTAACGCGCACGTCTCCCGCGCACCCGTTCTCATTCTGTCTGGTACCGTGACGCGGCCGCAGGAAAATCGCGGCGCGCTCCAAGATCTCGACCAGCCGCAGCTTGTTAAGTCGATCACGCGATACGCGCGCACGGTTCGCGAGCCCACGTTGGCATTGCCGGAACTCGACGAAGCTATCGCGCGCGCGTTCGGCGAAGGCGGCGAGCCGGGCCCCGCCTACATCGATTTTCCGACGGATACCTTGCGTGCAGAGGTGCCTAAGGCGCTGCAACTTGAGGAACATATTAGTGCCAAGCCGCGCAGTACTGCGCGTCCCGATCCACATGCGGTGGCTAGAGCCGTCGATCTGCTCTGGTCGGCGCGCCGCTTAGTCGTCATTTCGGGGCGGGGCGCCAAGGGTGCCAGCTCTGAACTTGTCCAGTTGCTTGAGCGGTTGGGCGCGGTCTACCTCGATACGGGCGAAAGCCGCGGCCTCGTTCCGGACAATCACCCGTCCGTGGTCAGCGCCATGCGCGGCGCCGTGATGGGCGACGCCGATGTTGTGTTGACTATAGGCCGGCGCTTAGACTTCCAGCTCGCGTTCGGGTCTCCAGCCGTCTTCCAATCGGCAAAATTCGTTCGCATTGGCGATTGCCCAGGCGAAGTGCGCGACAATCGCAGAGGCGCTGTTGAAATCATGGCGAGCCCCGCGGCTGCACTCGCGGCCCTTATCGAGGCTGCAGGCAATCGCCAGTCCGAGGTGGACCGTTCTTGGGCCGGGAAACTGCGTGCGGGACACGAAGAGCGCGCGGCCAAGCTGAAAGTGACGATGGCGTCCGCCCCCAATGGCAAAGACGGCCGGCTGCATCCCAACAAAGTGCTCGCAGCGTTGCAAGACGCGATGCCGGAAGACTCCATTATGATCACCGACGGCGGGGATTTTCTCGCCTTCGCCCGCGTCGGTCTCAACGCCACGAAAATGCTCGATCCAGGCCCCTTCGGCTGCATTGGCGTTGGCGTGCCCTATGGCGTCGCGGCGAGCCTCGCCTATCCCGAAAAGACCGTGCTGGTGGCGACCGGCGACGGCGCATTCGGCTTCAATGCCATGGAAATCGATACGGCCGTGCGCCACAATGCGCCGGTGCTCATTGCGGTCGCCAACAACGGCGCATGGGCGATTGAAGTTCATGATCAGACGGTGACGCACGGCAAGGTCGTCGGCACGCGGCTCCGAGACTCCGACTACGCTGGCATGGCTCGCGCACTCGGGATGCATGGGGAACGAGTCGAGACCGAAGATCAATTGAAGCCTGCGATCGCACGCGCTCTGGCCAACCGGCCTGCACTCATTGATTTCGTTGTGACGCCGGAGGCGGTGTCATCCGACGGAAAGACGGGGCTCGCGTGGGTGCCCGATCTGCAGCCGCTGGCGGCATGGGATGAAGCCGAGCGCAAGTGGCGTGCGGGTGAGGTTTGAGGATAAGCAAATGGACTTTCATGTTTCGCTGAAGGGCCGCCGCGCGCTGGTAACAGGGGCCTCGAAAGGCCTTGGTGCGCATTTCGCGAAGACGCTCGCGGCGGCGGGGGCCAGCGTCGCTGTGGCTGCGCGAAACAGTGAAGACTGTGAGCGCGTGTGCGAAGTGATTGGCCGCGCCGGGGGTACGGCGTTCCCCATAGCACTCGATGTGTCGTCGAGCAGCAGCGTTGCAGACGCGGTGACCAAAGCGGCCAAGGACCTCGGCCGCATCGATATCCTCGTCAACAATGCGGGTGTGACAGAGACCGTGCCTCTCCTCGACCAGAGCGAGGCGGGATGGGACCGGATCTTCGATACCAATTTGAAGGGCGCGTTCCTTGTTGGCCAGGCTGTTGCGCGCGTGATGCAGTCCGCCAAGAGCGGCACTATCGTCAACGTCGCCTCCATTCTCGGGCACCGCGTAGCAGGCCAAGTCGCGGCCTATGCCGCATCCAAGGCGGCGCTGGTGCAACTCACGAAGAGTATGGCGCTCGAATGGGCGCGGCTCGGCATTCGCGTCAACGCACTCTGCCCCGGCTACATCGAAACGGACCTCAACCGCGACTTCTTCGAAACCGCCGCGGGTATGACAATCGTCAAGCGTATCCCGCAGCGGCGCCTCGGCACGCTCGCTGATCTCGAAGGCCCCCTGCTCTTTCTCAGTTCCGATGCCTCCCGCTTTGTGACAGGCTCTTCGCTCGTCGCCGATGGCGGTCATCTCGTTTCGTCTTTGTAGAACAGAACCGCGTGGCGGGTATCTGCAAAAAAATGAAGTGGCACGATACGAAGCGATCAATACCACCGCCGCTACTTTAAGAGCTGCATGACATCCGCGTGCCCCAGGGCTGATGCAATGTCGCGAGCTTGTTCGCGCTTCTTATTGCGCAGACTCTGGTCGGCGCCCGCGTTGATAAGGGCTTGGACAACGTCGGCGTGCCCTTCCTGAACTGCGAGCATGAGTGCGGTATATCCAAGCTGATTGCGCTGGTCGAGTGACGCCTTGTTCGCGATTAAGGCTGAAACCATAGCCTTAGCGCCGGACTTCGCGGCAAGCATAAGGGCTGTATTTCCCGAATCGTTGCTCTGGTTGCACTCACCACAGCTGGGCAATAGCAGCGCCGCCGTGCCTGTTGCCCCCCGGGTTAGCGCGCGCATGACTGGCAAGTCACCATGACTATCGGCGACCCGGGCATCGGCCCCTGACTTCAACAACAGTTCAACCGCTGCAGTATTGCCATGGTCCGCCGCGTGCCACAACGCCGTCTCTCCACGGGCGTTCTGGGCGTTGACCGGAGTGGCCCGGCTGAGTAGCGGCCGCAGAACGTCGCTCCCACACTTCGCGGCCACCCGCATCACGGGTGAAACTTCTTGGTCTTCCACACCGGTATTTGCGCCCGCCTGGATTAGGACATCGGAAATTTTGGCGTTGCATTGCGATAACGCTGCATCGAGCGCGGTGGTACCAGCCGAACTTTTGATATTGAGATTGGCCTTGGCGGTGACAAGGCGCACGACACTATCGCCCTTGTCTTTTGTCACAGCCAGAATGAGCGGCGTAGCACCCGCCTTATTGACGGCATCGACATTGGCCCCCGCGTTGATCAGCAAATCGATAACGGCGGCGTGTCCGCCAGCTGCGGCCATGGCGAGCGCCGAATTGCCATCTTTGTCGCGGATTTCGATTTCGGTTCCGGCGGCAATCAGGGCTTGGACAACCTTGGTGTGTCCACGCCATGAGGTCTCGACGATGGCCGGCCGGCTACCGGGAGCCAATGCGTTCTCCCGTGCCGCCGCGGCTGGCGTACTGGGGACTGCGGATGGCTGCGGTTTCGGCTCCGCCTTGGTTGCAATGCCTTTCACGTTGTTCGAATCAACCGCCTGCCCCGGTTTTACGGCCGCTAAGTCAGCAAGCAACCGGACGGCCTCGGCATGATTTTGGGCCGCCGCCTTTTGCAACCACGCCCGGGCGTTCGCGCGATCGGCCGCAACGCCGCGCCCGGAAAGATACATCTGGCCAAGATTGTACTGCGCCTTGGCGTGACCTTGATCGGCAGCAGCACGCATCCACTTACTGGCCAGTGCATCGTCCGGCCCTACGCCGCGACCAGACCTGTAGAGCGCCGCGAGTTGATATTGTGCGTCCCGATCGCCGCTCTCTGCGCGTTTTTCCAGCAGCTGCGCGGCATGCTTAAATTGGCCGGACCGCAGTGCTGCGGCGACGCTGGAGTCGGGGACAACCACCTCAGGCTCCTGAGCGTGAACTGTAGGCAAATTGGTTCCGGCGACGCCTGCCGCCAACGCCAGTACAAGTCTGAAGCGCTTATGCCGTGCCATATTTTGTCTCGATCGCAATACCCATGCTTTTCAGAAAGTCAGTCGGCAAGATGCCGCCAGCGCAGACGATGACGGTGTTATTCCGGATCAACATGGGTTTTCCACGGTGCACGAGGTCCACGCTATCTCTGCGAATTCCACGGACTTGCGACGACAAGAGAACGTCGAGACTGCCATTTAATTCGCCGTCTTCAACACGTGTCCGGTTCTTGGTCTTGGCACGTGCGAAGGCATCGTTCCGATAAGAAAGCGTGACCTTCGTATTGGGCTGTTCGGCAAGACTGGCGGCTGCTTCAAGTGCACTGTCGCCACCGCCGACGACGAGGACGTGCTGACCGCGATACTGTTCGGGATCGATCAGACGATAGACGACGTTGGGTAGCTCTTCGCCCGGGACACCAAGTCGCCGCGGGGTGCCGCGCCGGCCAATGGTCAAAAGCACCGTGCGGGTCCGGTATCGCGAGCGTGTAGTTGACACCTCAAAGCCGCCCTCGATTCGTCTGACGGCTTCGACCCGCTCCTGTTCGTTGATTTTGAGGCCGGTATCGCGCACGACTTCCTGCCAGAACCCGAGCAGCTTTTCCTTGCTGACTTCCTTGAAGTTCATTTGACCGGCAATGGGTAACGTTGCAGGCGCGGTCATGACAACCTTGCCGCGCGGAAAGTGCGCCACGGTTCCCCCGAGCGTATCCTGCTCAAGCGTCACGAAATCGAGCTGGTGCTCGATCGCACCGAGGCTTGCGGATATACCGGCCGGACCGCTTCCAACGATGACGACGTCGAGGAAGTCTCCACGACCTCCTTTGCGCCGCCTCGCTGCAATGGCGGCCATTGCCTGGCGGCCTTGCTCGACTGCATTGCGAATAAGCCCCATGCCGCCGAGTTCCCCGGCAATGTAGATGCCGGGCACATTGGTCTGAAAATCTGGTGCAACGACGGGAATATCGACACCGCGCTTGGCGCTGCCGAAGACCAGTGAAATGGCCCCGCGCGGGCAGGCCGTCTTGCAGGCACCATGGCCTATGCAATTGGATGGTTCGACGAGTTCCGCCTTACCGTTGATCAATCCGAGGATGTCGCCTTCAGGGCAGGCACTCAGGCATGCCTTGCAGCCGACGCACAATGTAGGATCGATAATCGGATGAAGCGAGGCCGGTTCGGAAAGTCCGGCGGCGTGTGCCTCATCACGTGCGCTAAGGCTGCGGGACTCGGCACGCTTGCGCGTGATGATATAGGCGCCCCAGATAGCCACGAGCGGAGCGCCATAGAAAGCAAGAACAGGATCGAGCATCATGCGATTTTGGTCTCGCTACTTTGGATGTCTAGTTGTTGTCGACGCCCAGCTCGCGGGCCGATGCCGTCAAGCGATCCTTGACGCCGCTATCGCTGGCGAATGTCTCGAGAGCTTTGGTCAATGCGGCTTTCGCCTCATCCTTCTCTCCAAGCACCATTCTGGCACGCATCAGCCGGACCCAACCGTCTTCATCGTTCGGCGACGTTTCAAGGCGGTTCGCGAGGCGATTAACCATCCCCCGGATCATGTCGCTGCGCTGATCGCCAGAGAGTCCTTCGGCGGCCTTCACGTCTTCCGGTGAGGGACCTGGCGATGATGAACCGGCTGCCGATGGAATTACTTCTGCATTTTGTCCTTCGGCTGGCGCCAATTTTGCTTCGTCGAGTCCCTTCTTGATATCCGCATCATCGGGTTTAAGTTTAAGGGCCGCTTCATAGGCTTTGACGGCCTCCTGTGACTTCCCTGTGTTGAGATAAGACCAGCCCAACATTTTCCAACCATCCGCGTCTTCTGGTTCGCTTGCGAGCCGGGTGGCCAACCGCGATATCATTGTATCGACGTCGGGAAGATCGGCGGCGTCTTGCCCGGCGGGCTTGCTTTGCGCCGTCGACATATTTGCGATCACTTGCCGTTTAGCAGAGATGCGGTCCGCATAGGCGCGAAGAGTATCGAGCGCGCGGGCCGAACTCGCATCGCTGCCAGTTTGACTTTCTGCAGTTCGGGTTGCCGCCGGAGCGGCTTCCAAAACGCCGGAAATCCAATCGCCTGTTGTGCCGGCGTCTTTTATGCCAGCTGTCTGGCGCGACCCAACGCTTGCGAAGCACACCGCAGAGATTGCGAGCAGTGGCACAAGGACAAGTCCTAACGATCGTGCGTCTTTCACGGACCTTCGTCTTGCCAACTCAAGCGCCAGGCGCCATTTGCCGCTGGTGCCACTGGCCAACCACAGCGCTGCGAGTACGGTGGCCAATGTAGCTGCCGCCGAGCCCAGTATTACAAATACAACTGTTTGAGTCATCCCTGTCCCCACGAACCTGTCCTCACGAACTTTATTCGGCTGAGGAATCAAGCAACGCGGCATCATCGTCTGCAGCCGCTGTCGTGATACCACTGCCTAATTCGGCACAATGAATCGAAAGCCGCACCCAATCGGCGAATAGTCGCCAAATTGCGCAACAGCTCATCAGACAGCTCGGTGCATACCCACAGTGAAAACGATTGCCCTCAGTATTTATTCCAAATACGGCAAAAAACAGCCAATTTGCCGCAAAAGCACCGAAGGCGCATTGTCAGATGGCAGTCCCGCCAACTGTATCGTTCGAGTTTTTATGCGACGTCACGCTGCCGCCACGATTGAAGTGCTGACAGACGATCGTCGGGCTCGATTGCATACCCAAGCAAAATCGTGTGTCCGAAGCCAATAGGCAATCGGCATTCGCGCAACTAAGTGCATGTCGAGGGATGTTATTTGCCAAATTCTGCAACAATTGAATTACGAGTCGAAACGGCAGATCCGCCAATGAGCAGATCTTCCCAGCGGCCGCCTCCGTTGCCAAAAGCTGCCGCGACGCCTCACGCACCTTCTGGACGCGTGCCGTGGGGCGCTCACTTCGGGCATTATCTCACGAGACCGCTGTTGCGTGCCGGTCCGATTTTGTTCGGCGTCGGCATTGTTGCGATCATCGCATATGCCTGGCTAATCCGGAATGAAGGCCACTGGACAGCTGAATCAGGGATCGGATATTGGCTCGGCATTGCAGGAAGCGTCACGATGTTGCTCCTGATCCTTTATCCGCTCCGCAAGCGGTACCGGATTTTGCACGGGCTGGGCCGGGTCGCATCTTGGTTCCGAATTCACATGGTGCTCGGTATCCTCGGGCCAACCCTCATCATCCTACACTCCAATTTCAAGATAGGCTCGCTGAACAGCCGCCTTGCGCTTTTCACGATGCTGGTCGTGGTCGCGAGCGGCATAGTCGGCCGGTATCTCTATTCTCAGGTCCATAAGGGCTTGTACGGCAGCCGCGCCGAGGCACGGGATATTCTGGCGGATGCCGAAGCCTTGAAAAGGCAGCTCGGAATTGATCTTGCGGGAAGCACGTCGATTTTTTCGGGGCTTGAAGAGTTCAACACGCGCGTCTCGGAAACACCGAAGTCGGCCATGGGAGGGCTATGGGCCGCGCTGACGATCGGCGGGCGTGTGCGGCGTGCCCGCCGGCAGATGTTTCGCCTGACTGATAAAGCGTTGAGCGCACACGCGAGTGAAAACGGCTGGAGCCGGCGCCAGAAGCAAGAGAGATTAAACATCTTCCGCGAGCACATGCGGATCTATTTCGCGGCCGTCAAGAAAGCTCAGAAGCTTGCGCTGTTCGAACGGTTGTTCGCACTCTGGCACGTTCTGCATATGCCGCTGTTCGTACTCCTTGTGATGACGGTCGTGATCCATATAGTTGCCGTCCACCTCTATTGATCCGGCGAGAGTTCTGATGCGGGGGGCGTTTCGAATTTTGGCGATCGGCACCGCGATGGCCTTGCTTCCGGCGGTCGCCGTCCAAGGTGAAAGCCTGTTCGAAAAACTCGTCATGCCTGGCGACGTGATTGAGGGACATGCGAAATATGAAAAAAAGTGCGAAAGCTGCCACGAGCCGTTTTCCAAAGAGAGTCAGAAAAGGCTATGCCGCGATTGTCACAAGGACGTGACCAACGACATCGACGAAAAGAAAGGCATGCACGGCAAGAGACCTGATGTCGCAAAGGCCGAGTGCAAGCACTGCCACACTGATCACAAAGGCCGCAAAGCGGACATTATTCAATTCGATCCGCAGACTTTCAATCACATGTTCACGGATTTCGAACTCAAAGGATCCCATAAACAAGCCCCCTGTACCGGCTGCCACGCGCCGGAAAAGAAATTTCGCTCGGCGCCGTCCGGCTGTATCGGGTGTCACAAAGGGGACGATCCGCATAAAGGTGAGCTGGGCGAAGATTGCGTGCGCTGCCATAGCGAAGTCGGCTGGCGCAAGCCCAAGGACTTTGATCACGCCAAAACAAAATTCCCGCTTGAGGGGGCGCACAAAGAGGTTCTATGCGCCGTTTGTCACGTGGGCGAACGTTATAAGGACTTACCCCGCGCGTGCGTCGATTGTCATAAGACCCAAGATCCTCATCTCGGCCGCTATGGCAGCAAATGCGAAACCTGCCACGCTCCGAAAAAGTGGACCACGATTAGCTTTGATCATTCGAAGACCAAGTTTCCTCTTAAAGGAGCACACCAGAAGGTTAAATGCGATACCTGTCACAAGGGCGATCTCTATAAGGACAAGCTCGGCACGTCCTGCATCTCCTGCCACAAGAAGTCCGATCCCCATAAGGGTCAGCTCGGGGAAAAATGTGAGACGTGCCACGCCGAAACGGGCTGGCGCAAGAAGGTAGCTTTCGATCATGATCTGACTAGGTTTCCGCTTATCGGGCTTCACGCAGCAGTACCTTGCGAAGAGTGTCATCGTACGGAGGCCTACAAGGATACGCCGCGCGCCTGCGAGAGCTGTCACAAAGACAAGTATCACGAGGGCCGGATTGGCCCGGCCTGTTCGCGTTGCCATAACCCCAATGGATTTGAACTTTGGCGCTTCGATCACGACAAGGAAACGAAGTTTCCGCTGACGGGCTCTCATAAGGGACTGAAGTGCCACTCGTGTCATACCAGCAAAAACACCACGAAGGTCTCGGCCCCCACCACATGCTTTGGGTGTCATAGTGGTGATGATGCGCATCGCGGCGCCTTTGGCCGCGCCTGCGAGACGTGTCACGTCACGGAAACTTTCCGGCAGCGCCGAATGAGGCAGTAATAGGCCTCACCGTGAAAAAATTGAGCCCGTTCAATATCTTTCGATTCAAACCGTTCGTCGCATTCAATGAGTTTTCGCGGAATAAATTACGCGCACTGACGTTGTCCATTTACTGCATTGCAAAATAAACAAAATTTCGCATTCCACATTGCACGGTTATTACTGGTTTTCCAAAGCGTTGCTTGTGCTGATGGAGATCTCAATCCGCACAACGTTTCGGACCGGACGCGCTGCCTGCATAGACTGGAGCGGACGGAGATAAGCCAAATAAGGACCGGTTCAGAACATTGGGGGCGCCGGTGGACCAATCGAGCGGTGTGACAAGGGAGAAGGCATGAAAGCTGCGAATACATTCGCTGCGCTTCTATTCATGCACCTTTGTGCCTTGCTGACGCTCGCCTCATTGCCAGCACAAGCTCAACAAACGACCGGGGCCTTCGATCACGGGCAAACCGGTTTTCCACTCCTCGGCGCGCATGCGGCCACCGATTGTGCATCCTGTCACGTCGGCGGCCAATTCAAAGGCACGCCGCAAAAATGCAGTTCATGTCACAACGGAGCGCGGGCGGCCGGCAAACCCAACGGCCATCCTCCGGCAAGTGATACGTGCGAGTCGTGCCATGCGTCGGCCGGATGGGATCAAACGCGCTACGATCACAAGGAAGCTAACGCTCCGTGCGCTACATGCCACAATGGCAGTCAAGCGCGCGGCAAGGCCTCATCTCACATAGCAACAAATGCACCTTGCGACTCCTGCCACAAGAACACGTTGACGTTTACGGCCGCATCATTCGATCACACCGGAATTTCGTCGGGCTGTGCGACCTGCCACAATGGCAGCACCGCGCGCGGCAAGTCGGCGACGCACGTCCAGACGGCGGAAACCTGCGAAACCTGCCATTCGACGGCGACGTTCTCGGGCGCTTCCTTCAACCACACCGGCATCACGTCGGGTTGCGCGTCCTGCCACAACGGCACGGCTGCTAAAGGCAAATCCAGCACGCACGTGCCAACTACAGCGGCGTGCGAGACCTGCCACAAGTCAACGGTAACGTTTGCGGGTGCCGGGTTCATCCATCCTGCGAACGTGACG
>JAYSVT010000206.1:0-4740 GCA_043718455.1 Hyphomicrobium sp. | reverse complement strand
GAGGCCGAGGAGTTCATCTCCTACGGCCGTCACATCGATGCGCATACGATCACGGTCGGGGCTCAGGGCCTGATGACCATGGTTGAGATCGACGGCTTTGCCTTTGAGACGGCGGACAGCCGCGACCTCAATGGCCTGCAGGCGCGGCTCAACACGCTGTGGCGCAACATCGCCGATCCAAGGCTGGCACTCTACGCTCTTATGATCCGCCGCCGGGTTCAGCGTTATCCCGAGGGCAAGAGCAAAAGCCCTTTTGCACAAGCGCTCGATGCCAAGTACCAAGCGCGGCTGGCCAGTGATCGCCTCTTTGATAACCGCCATATCCTGGCCCTGGTCTGGATGCCGGGCACAGACGCCGAAGTCAAAGCCGCAGCCCTGTTTGCGTCGCTGCGTCGGGCGCGGGACGCCGCGACTGAAGCCGATCCCAAGGCACTCAAAGCGCTGGCTGATGCCACCCGCCTAGTGCTGACTGAACTGGCACCGCTCGGTGCGCGGCCGCTCGGACTGATCGAGGATAAATCAATTCTATCATCCGAACTCTCAACCGTTCTGCACCGGTTGCTGGGCGGGCGCTTGCCGCAGGTTCCACTGACGTGCGGCGCTATCCGCCACGCTATTCACACCGACCGGATCATCATCGGCCGGGAAACACTCGAACTCCGCGATCCCAAAGATACGCGCTTTGCCGGCATGCTCGGGATCAAGGAGTATCCGGCACGCACGATGCCTGGCATGCTCAATGAGCTTCTGGCCCTGCCGTTCGAACTGACCGTGGTCCAGTCGTTCCGCTTTATCGATAAGGCGTCGGCGCGAGCGATCCTGTCGCGCAAACAAAACCAAATGTTGAACGCCGCCGACAAGGCGTTCTCGCAAGTGGCAGAACTCAGCCTGGCGCTGGACGATCTCGAAAGCAACCGCTGGGTGCTGGGGGAGCATCACTTGAGCGTTGCGGTCTTTGCCGACACCGTTGCAGCATTAAACGACAACCTCGCTGCCGCCCGCAGCGCGGCTGCTGCCGGCGGGGCCGTGATCGTGCGCGAAGACTTAGGCCTTGAATCGGCTTGGTGGGCGCAGCTGCCGGGGAACTTCCGGCATCGCAAACGCTCGGGCGCGATTACGTCTGCGAATCTCGCGAGTCTCGCGCCGTTCCACGGGTCTCCGAAGGGACGCGCCGACGGCAATCCCTGGGGACCAGCGGTGGCGATGTTTAAAACGGCGAGCGGTGCGCCGTATTTTTTCAACTTCCATGATGGCGATCTCGGCAACGCGTTTATTTGCGGGCCGTCGGGCTCGGGCAAGACGGTGGTGCTGAACTTCCTGCTAGCCCAAGTGACCAAGCACGGCGCCCGCATTGTGCTGTTCGACAAAGACCGTGGTGCTGATCTCTTTATCCGGGCGCTGGGCGGCACGTACTTACCCTTGAAAAGTGGTGTCCCAACGGGGTTCGCACCGCTCAAAGCCATCCCCTATGACGCGAGTGGCCAAGCCTTTCTGACCCGTTGGCTGGAAAGCGTGGCGGGCGGCGCGATTGCAACGCACGAACGCGAGGCATTGGCCAGTGCTGTCGCCGCAATCGGCGAGAGCCCGCTTGAGAACCGCACTTTCGGAGCGCTGCGGTCCTATCTCGATCAAACCGAAACCGGCGGCATCGCTGCCCGCCTCAAACGCTGGCAACGCGGCGAGCCGCTCGGCTGGGTGTTCGATAATCCTGAGGACGCGCTCAACGCCAGCGTCACCTATTCCGGTTACGACATGACGGAATTTCTCGATAACCTCGATGTGCGAGGCCCGTTGATGGCCTATCTGTTCGAGCGCATCGAGCGGACGATCACCGGCGACAGAATTGTCATCGCCATCGATGAATTCTGGAAGGCACTGGGTGATCCTGTGTTCAGTGACCTTGCCAACAATAAACTGAAGACCATTCGCAAACAGAACGGCTTGATGGTGTTTGCGACCCAGAGCCCGGCCGATGCCCTGCGCTCGAAGATCGCCCACACTATTATTGAGCAATGCCCGACCCAGATTTTTATGGCCAACGGCCGGGCGAGTGAAAGCGATTACGTCGGTGGCATGAAGCTCACCGCTCGGGAGTTTGAGTTGGTTGCGCGCGAGCTGACTCCGGAAAGCCGACGGTTCCTGATCAAGCAGGGGCACGCGTCGGTCGTCACGGAGCTGGATTTGAGCGGCTTCGACGACGAACTGGCGATCTTGTCGGGCCGGACCGCCAACGTGCGGCTGGCGGAACGTATCCGCGAAGAGAGGGACCAAACAGGAGCGAGCTGCGACGCCGATTGGATGGCGGCGTTTCACAGGCGCCGCCGGGCTTAACAGCCCAGAAACAAGGGACAAGGAGACGGCAACATGATCAGACTATTTTGGCGGCGCGCGGGTCTCGCGGCCGCAAGCGGTGGAGCTTTGTGGTTTTTAGCTCTGCCTGCAGTGGCACAAATTCCGGTCATCGATCCGGCGGCAATCGCCAAGCAGATTGAGCAGATCGCGGAGCTGCGCACACAACTTGAGACGGCCAAAGACCAGCTGACTCAGCTGCAATCTCTGCACGGGTCGCTCAACAAGCTGACCAACATGGGCGACATCGCGGCGTTGCTGTCGAACCCGGCTGTGCGCCAAGCGTTGCCGAAAGACTTCGGTCAGCTCGAATCTGCGCTCAAGGGCCAGGGTGCCGGCGCACTCGGGTCCCGCGCTGAGACCTACGCCCGAGAAAACGAGATTTACGCTCGTGCGGGCGATGATTTCTATGCCGCTGAATCCCGCCGGGCCCAGATGGCCAATGCCGGGCAATCGAGTGTCGCGCAGCAGGTCTATGAGGCCGCCACCAAACGCATGGATGGCCTCGACGAACTGCGCCGTCAGATCGGCCAAAGCGAAGATCCGAAAACCACGCTCGATCTGCAGGCGCGGATCGGCAGCGAAAGTGCACAGCTGCAAAACGAACTTCTCAAGATGCAGGCGCTCGCCATGCTGCAGCAGGCGGAAGTTCAAACCCGCGAGCAGCGGGAACGCGAAGATTGGGACCGGCGGATTGACGGCAACATCCGGGCGCTGAGTACCAACGCCACCTCTCGGTAACGATCCGATTCCTGACCAAAAGCGCGTGAGGCACCTATGAACGTTTTTCAAAGCATTGACGCGGCGTTTCAGCAGCCCGCCATCCAGTTTCTGGAGCGGACGGCCTCGGGGCTGTGTAGTGCGCTCGCCGATCCCATGCGGGCGGCGCTGACGCTCTATGTGCTTTGGTTTGGAATTTTGGTTCTGCGCGGAGCTGTGCAGGAACCGATCCCGGAAGCGCTGGCCCGAATTATCAAAGCCAGCATCATCACGACGCTAACGCTGAGCTACGCCAGTTACAATGAGTATGTCGGCAATTTCTTTTTCGACACCCTGCCGCGCGAAATCGCAGCCGTTGTCGGCGGCGGCACGCCCGCGTCGCCGGGGCGCTTTGATCAACTGCTAACCCGCACAAATGTTTTGGTCGAAGAGATGTGGCGCGATGCCGGGTGGAGCTTTGGCTTGATCAAGGCGGCTGTCTCCTCCGTCGTCATCTACGTCACCATGGGTCTGCTGACGGCTTACGGGTACTTCACCTGGCTGTTCGCCAAGTTTGCACTCGCCCTGGTGCTGGGGCTTGGGCCGGTGTTCGTGGCCTTAGCTCTCTTTGATTCAACACGCGGCTTTGCTCAAGCTTGGCTCGGGCAAGTGGTCAACTACGTGATCCTTCAGGTGCTCTCCATTGCCGTTCTGGCAATGATGCTGACAACGCTGGAAGGCTTGCTCGGCACTTCCAAGGGCGCGTGGGATGCAACCGCCTCGGCGCTCGGTATTGTCGCTGGCGGCACGTTCTGTTTCGGCGTGTTGTGGAATTTGCCAGCGATGGCAGCCGCGCTGGCGTCGGGTGGCGCCTGGCTGGCGGTGCGCGGACCGGCGGCCGTGATGCGGGCAACGCACGCATCGACCGTCGGCAACATCGAAAGCGCCAAGGCGAGTGGCCAAAGCTTAGCGGCGCGGTCGCGCAGTTTCTCAAGCGGACAAGGCTGGTTCCGGCCTAACACCGCGCGCGCCGCACCTGTGCGGAGTTCCGGACCAACAATTGAACAGCAGCAAGCCATGACTGGGGAACAGAGGGGGTAAACATGCCGAAAGTCATAACACTCATTGCAATCGCGAGTTTGAGCACACTCACAGGATGCGCAAGTCTCAGAGGCGGACCACCGTCGTGTGATGGCGCATCGCGCCGTCCGGTTGGGACAGCCAGTCCTGAGCGAACCAGCCTCATCGCGCCGGAAGCCTCCAACGCCGGAGGCCACCATGTCCAAAGCTGAAGCCGTCCGCGCCGGTGATCTTGACGATTACTTCGCCACCGCGCGCCGCTTTGATCAGGACGCAGCGCTCGAAGCCTATGCTTCGGCCAAACGCGCCTGGCGCATCGCTGGCGGGTCGTCCGTGTTGACAGGATTGAGTCTGGTAGCGGTCGCCTGTCTCGCGCCCCTCAAAAGCGTCGAGCCGTTCGTCATCCGTGTCGATAACACAACCGGGATTGTCGATGTGGTCTCGGCCATCACCGGCCCCAGTACCTACAATGACGCGACGACGAAGTATTTCGCCGGGCTTTATGTGCGGGCGCGGGAAGGCTTTGCGGCGAGTGAAGCCGAAAGCAACTTCCGCACCGTGGCGCTGATGTCGGTTGCGGCCGAACAGCGCCGCTTCCAGGAGCTTTATCGC
>JAYSVT010000205.1:0-1665 GCA_043718455.1 Hyphomicrobium sp. | reverse complement strand
CGGCATGAAAGACAGGCCGGCTTAGAAACCCCTCTCCTCATGGGAATGGAGTGCGAAAGAAGAGGAGATGACGTCATCTTGCCCCTGGGCCGTCAAATCGCCATAAGGGCGGGTGAAATAACGCTTTCCCCTGAATTCCAAATGAGGTTCGCATGAGAAAGTCTTTGATCTGGACAGTAACGCTGCTCGCACTGGCTTTGGCGCCTGCCGCGTTTGCCGTTGGCGGCAGCAAGCAACAGATGGAGAATGCGGCCGAGTCCGCAGCAGCGCCCAAAGCTGAACCTGCCGCCGCTAGCAAAGGCGATACCCTTGTCATCGAATTGAAATCCGGCAAGGTCGTCATCAAACTCCGCCCCGATCTCGCGCCCAAGCACGTCGAGCGCTACAAGACACTTGCGGCTCAAGGCTTCTACAACGGCGTCAAGTGGCATCGCGTCATGGATGGCTTCATGGCCCAGACAGGCGACCCAACAGGCACGGGCGGCGGCGGCTCGAAGTTGCCAGACCTCAAGGCCGAATTCTCTAAAACGCTTTATACGCGCGGCTCGGTTGGCGCCGCCCGCACGAGCGATCCGAATACCGCGAACAGCCAGTTCTTCATCTGCTTCACCAACACCGGCTGCAGCGGCCTCGATGGCCAGTACACAGTTTGGGGTGAGGTCATCAGCGGCATGGAACTCGTCGACAAGATCAAGCGCGGCGCGCCGGGTTCCGGCACTGTCACCGATCCCGACATCATGGTCAAAGTCACCGTGCAGTGAGAGTCTTTGGGGGCAGACCCTGCGGGTCTGATCCCAGTCAATAGGCATTCGGCAATAGGCATCAGGAAGTTTATAATGGCTAAGTATAAAGACCCCGAGAACACGCTTTTGATCGAAACCAGCAAAGGCAATGTTGTCATTCAGCTTCGCCCCGATCTCGCGCCCAAGCACGTCGAGCGCATCAAGCAGCTGGCGCGCGAGAACTTCTACGACGGCATCGCATTTCATCGTGTGATCGAAGGATTCATGGCACAGACCGGTTGTCCGCAAGGGCGCGGTACGGGTCAGTCGAAGCACCCGAACTTGGCCGCAGAATTCAACGCCGAGTCGCATGTGCGCGGCGTGTGCTCCATGGCGCGCTCGTCCATGCCCAATTCGGCCAACAGCCAGTTCTTCATCTGCTTGGATGACGCCACGTTCCTCGACAAGCAATATACCGCTTGGGGCAAAGTCATCGAAGGCATGGACAATGTCGATAAGCTCGCGCGCGGCGAACCGCCAAAGAGCCCGGACAAAATGGTCTCGGTGCGTGTCGCGGCGGATGTGAAGTGAGCGAGACCGATATAACGAACAAAATGGGCGCGGCGTCGGCTGCGCCCTTTGTACTTTGCGCGCTCGCGGGTCTTGGTGGAGCTGCGGGCGTTGCGCTCGCGGCCGTTGCCGCGCACAAGATAGATAGTCCGGCGTTGGCGACAGCCGCTTCGATGCTGATGATTCATGCAGCCGCAGTTTTGGCGCTTGCAGCCATTGCACTGCGCAGCGAAAACTCCCGCCGTTGGATGGCGGTGAGCGCTGCGATGTTTTCGGCCGTCGCGCTCTTCAGTGGTGATATAGCGCTCAACACACTCGCTGCCCGGCACATCTTTCCGATGGCCGCACCAACCGGCGGCAGCTTGCTCATCGC
>JAYSVT010000204.1:0-15854 GCA_043718455.1 Hyphomicrobium sp. | reverse complement strand
CCGCCTCATGCGGAACGCATGCCTTCGGCATGACAGGTGAGACGCTCACGTGGAGAGCAGCCTCCTAGCCAAGTGGCGGCGCAGATACTTGACACCAGTCATGCCGGAGGCATGTGTCCCACATGACGTGGAGCGGACGTGTGACCGTATTTTTTCACATAGGCAGAACCCGGCGCACGTTCGCTCCGCTTCCGTCTTTTAAATTTTCAAAACGCTGGCGGGAAACCGCGCGGCACTATTGGCGCGTAGCCTGGATCAATCAAAACGAAGAACAAGGGCGGGTTAGTAAGTTGGGTGGAATCAAAATGAAAAAATGCAGGTTGGGTAGACGAAAGCGCGTGAGCGCCGGGAGCGCCGGGAGCGAAACCCAACACCTCACGCACGTACCGCGCCACAACAAATCTGAATTCTCGGCGAAAGCGCAGCGCGCGCTTCCTAAGTCCGCCTCAGCCCTTGCCGCTCTTTTTCACGAAGCTGTCGAGCACGACTTTGTCGCCGCCCGAGAAGGCAATCGAGAGCTGTTCGTCGTCAATCGCTGTCACCTTGCCGTCGCCGAACATCGGATGCGAGACTTTATTGCCGACTTCAAAGGTACTGACATACGGAATGGGCTCCGGCGGTGGCGCGGGCACTTTCTTTGCACGCGGGGCTTTCTTCGCGGCGGGCTTCGCGCCGGCTTTGGCGGCCGCGGGCTTGGATGCTGGTTTGGCCGCTGGTTTTGCCGCCTTGGCTGCGGGCGCGGCCTTCTTAGTCGATGTCGCCATGTCTGACCTACCTTCTTGTTGGTCAGAGTGTAGCACATTCGGCGCGATAACTGTTGCGGCGCTTTCGCGGCGCTTTCAGGGGTGGTTAGCGCAAGAGGTCTTACCCCACCCCGCCCCCACTAAACCAGCCATTGACGAAAGTTGCAGACACACAGCGTCCGGATGATCGCCGCGGATAATTACGTTAACCTTTCAAAATCTAGATATTATTGCGTCCGGGCATACGCCGGGCGCGCTCCTCGGCGTCAGTTTCGAGGCCCTTAAGGCAAGCACGCTGGGCATCGCGGCGCGCAAGCTCCATGAGTTCGGGATCGGCCTGAGCGGCGAAATCGGATGTGGGACTATTCCCGATGAACAGGCGCCGCACGCTGCAATAGGTCTCGGCCAGGCCATCGGCAATCTCGGCCTGAAGATACATCAAAGGCGCCCATTCCGGCTCGTCGTGTGCACACCCGGAAACCAAAAGTGCCGGAATCAGAATGGATGCCGCGCGCGTGGCGGCGGTCTTTTGCCAACGCGAACGCGGCCCAGCCCTGCGCGATAGTTTCCCCAAGCCCACATACATCTCCTTTTCGGCTATGGTTCACGCCGGCCTGGGCGGCGCATGGTTGGACGGGACGACATGGTTGGACGGGACGACATGGCGAGTTCGAAAGCACGGCGATACCAGCGGCGTGCAATCTGAGGATCGCCTTTCTCCTTGAGGCCCACCTTGGCGAGACTCACCGGATCGAACGTATTGCCAAGCGCAAGGGCGGCCTCCGGCAAGCCGGTATCAAAGGCCTTTGCGAAAGCCGCGCGCGCTGCGGGCAGGTTGCCTTCGGCGAGGTGCGCTCGCCCCGCGATTAAATCCGGATTGCGCGTTTGGCTCATTGGCGGCGCGACCGCTGGCCGCTGTGTCGTCGGCAAGTTCGCCTTCACCACAGGAGACGGCTGAACGGCGATGGCTTGCCCTTCCGTGACTGTGATGGGCTCGGGCCTCGAAATGGGTGCAAGCGCTGGGGCTGCGGCGAGACGCGCTTCAGCAACAGGCGCGGCCATGGGGCCAAGTGGAACTGCAGGCGGCAACATCGCTGGCGGCGCGGTGGGAGTTGGTGCTGTGGTGTCAGCAATGGGCGGTCCGATAGACGGCGCGGCCAGTATCGTGTCTGATGCGGACTCCATCGGCATTTCCGCAGGCGCAGCTTTCAGCTTCTCCGCTTCTTTGGCGGCATCGTGCGCTAACCGTTCGGCATCCGCGCGGGTCACGGGTGAATTCTGCACCGGTTGTTGCGCGGCTTCGATTTGCGGGGCGGCTTCAATGGGAAGCGGGTCATGAACGCGGTCGAGTGCAGGTGGCGGAGCCAAGGGCATCGCACGAAGTACAAAGAGCGCAATTAGAACGCCGACGAGTACAACAAGTGGCGCGTAGCTGCGCGGTTTGGGGATTGCGGCGGCCGCGGCTTTATTGAAATCGACGGTCGTGGGAGAGTTTGCAGCAGTGCCGGACGTTTCTTCTCGATCAGGAGAACGAACGCGCCGACCATAGGCTGTGCCGAACCATGCGAGTGTTTCGGCATTCGCTTTCGCATCCCTCACGAGAGATGCGGGCGGATACGTGGGCGGACGCGCCGAAGTAATCGGAACCAGCATAAGAGACCTCAACGCACACTCAATCAACAGGTCCCGCAACGCTCATCAGCGATACGAGCCTAAAGTGACACGAGTGTGCTGAAATCAGGCCTTTTCGGTGCAACGTCCGTTGGCGGAGTGAGTACAAGGTTGCGCGTCGCGCCCTTACGCCACGGCGCTTCGGAGAATGCTGCGGCCCGCATAGCGCGCGACGCCGCCGAGCTCGCCTTCGATGCGGATGAGCTGGTTGTATTTCGCCAAGCGATCCGAGCGCGAGAGCGAACCGGTCTTGATCTGTCCGCAGTTGGTCGCGACCGCGAGATCGGCGATAGTGGAATCTTCCGTCTCGCCCGAGCGGTGCGACATGACGGCGGTGTAGCCGGCGCGCTGGGCCATGGAGACGGCGTCGAGCGTTTCGGTCAGCGTGCCGATTTGGTTGACTTTGACGAGGATGGAATTCGCTGTGCCGGTTTTGATGCCTTGAGCGAGGCGTTCGGTGTTGGTGACAAACAAATCATCGCCAACGAGCTGGCATTTTTTGCCGAGCGCTTCGGTGAGCAACTTCCATCCAGCCCAATCGTCTTCGCCCATGCCGTCTTCGATAGAGACGATGGGAAAACGCGCGGCCAGACCTTCGAGATATTTGACGTTGGCGGCGCTATCGAGCGACTTGCCCTCGCCTGCAAGCTCGTACTTGCCGTTCTTGTAGTATTCGGTCGCCGCGCAATCGAGCGCCAGCATGACGTCGCTGCCCGGCTTATATCCGGCTTTTTCGATTGCCTTCATGATGAAGCTCAGGGCGTCGTCCGCGCTTTTGAGGTTGGGCGCAAATCCGCCTTCGTCGCCAATGCCGGTGTTGTGGCCCGCGTCCTTCAAGTTCTTTTTGAGCGTGTGAAAAATTTCGGCGCCCATGCGGATGGCGTCGGCAACCGATTCAGCCGAGACCGGCATGATCATGAATTCTTGAATGTCGATCGGGTTATCGGCGTGTGCGCCGCCGTTGATGATGTTCATCATGGGCACCGGCAGTATGTGGGCTGTGGCGCCGCCGACATAGCGATAGAGTGGCAGACCGCTTGTTTCAGCGGCAGCCTTTGCGGCGGCAAGCGAAACACCGAGAATGGCGTTCGCACCTAAGCGGCTTTTGTTCTTGGTGCCGTCGAGCTGGATCATAGCGGCGTCGAGCCCGCGCTGGTCTTCGGCGTCCATGCCGGCGAGAGCGTCGTAGATTTCGCCGTTGACGCAATCAACCGCTTTCAAAACACCCTTGCCCATGTAGCGGGCCTTGTCGCCGTCGCGGAGTTCGTTGGCTTCGTGCGCGCCGGTTGAGGCGCCGGACGGCACCGCCGCACGCCCCTTTGCGCCGTCTTCAAGCACAACATCGACCTCAACCGTCGGATTGCCGCGGCTATCGAGGATTTCGCGGGCAATGATATCGACGATGGCGGTCATGGGAGGTGTGTCCTTGGGGAAAAGAGACGAATCCGGGGCCGTACCCCGTCCAATTGGATGCCGGGGTTGTAGACCCGTTCGGGACGGGACGAAAGTCTTGACGGGCAGGCCGGACCTACCCTGGAGGATGGAAAATCCGCGCGATGTGCTAAAGGGCAAGGCCTAAACTTCAAAGTAGGAATTATGACAGTATCTGCGCGCACCGCGCCGTCAGCCCTCGTTCTCTTCTCCGGCGGTCAAGATTCGACCGTGTGCCTCGCGTGGGCGCTCGAGCGATACGCGCGCGTCGAGACGGTCGGATTTGATTACGGGCAGCGCCATGCGATTGAGCTTGTTGCGCGCCAGCGGGTGCTTGAGAAACTTCGCTCTGATTTCCCGCGCTGGGACGCAAAGCTTGGCGAAGATCGTGTCTTGGAGCTTGCCACACTCGGGCGCATTTCAGAATCGAGTTTGACGCGCGAGACGGAGATTGAAATCGGCGCGGCCGGATTGCCAAATACGTTCGTTCCGGGGCGCAATCTGTTATTCTTCACGTACTCGGCGGCACTCGCCTGGCGGCGTGGAATTTCAACGCTGGTTGGCGGCATGTGCGAGACGGATTATTCCGGCTATCCCGATTGCCGCAACGACACGTTGCAAACCTTGGCTAAGGCGCTGTCCCTGGGGCTCGACAAGGACATTACGATCGAGACGCCGCTGATGTACGTCGATAAGGCTGGTACGTGGAAGATGGCCGAAGACATCGGCGCCGCGGCCCTTGTCGATCTCATCATCGAGGAAACGCACACCTGCTATCTTGGAAACCGCACGCACCGCCACGCCTGGGGCTACGGATGCGGCACGTGTCCGGCGTGCGACCTTAGGGCCAAAGGGTGGGTGAAGTGGCGAGCGGCGATGGTCACAAAATGAAAGTTGACCAAAAAGGTTTTCTTGCCGCACTAATTGTATTTGTCATGCTCATCGTCATGTTACCCTTAGCTTACTTGATCGCAAGTTTCGCATACTCAGAGTACACGAGACCAAGTATCAGCAGGATTGCTTCATTTGAGGGGAAACGCGCTTCGTCAGTGGTGGATGAACTGAGCGGTAGTGAATTCATTTGCTCATCAACTGGCGATCCATCATCGCCAAAGACGTGGACGTGCAATCAAGTGAAGCTTTAATTTCGGGTTGGTGCCACTGGACTGCGAGACTAGAGGAATCCGCCAGCGGCGTCATCACGAAAACCGAAGTCTTAATAGCTGACGGTCAGTGCAAAAAGTGATGGCCGCGAATGCCAAGCCATTATGCCTCAATCCACCGCGCATCATATTTGCAGATGAAGACAGCGGGGCGATGGTGTCACCGCCTACCCGCCTTCACGTGCGCGCTGCGGCATGCCTATCGTGGCGCGTCGCAGACACGGGATCTATCGCGGTTGGCGCTCAGGTGACATGCGGCAACGAGTAAGGGTCCCGGATCAGCGTCGCACCATGAAGGCACTCTGCGTCGCATCCGGGAATGCGGGTGATACGGGTCTCAATCCACCGCGAAGAAATCCGCGACGGGAACTTCGAGGCCAGGCGGATCGAGTTTCAAGATGCCGTCGGATACTGTCGTCGCTCTAAACTCTGACGCGGATATCCGGCGATGATGCACGATTGAATTTGTCGTGCCATGCACAAGTAAGATGTGGTGCACGCTCGGCAATCTCATGTAGCCTTCTAACTTGAAGCCCGCATCGTATTTGTGCGTCGAAGGTGAGGCGGCCTCAACAACGATTACAGGATTTAGCACTTCAATACTTTCTGAATCTTGCTGCGGGGCCATGTAAACGAGAGCATCGGGTTCAAAGCTCTTGTGCTCGGAGATACGAACCGTTGCTCCGTCGGGCACTACGAACGCTGCAACACCAGACCGCTTCACAGCCGCCCTCAGCGCAACGGTAGCGGCGTGCTTCTCGTTGGCGTGGCGAATTGTTTCTGGCGACATCTGCCGTACCGTCCCATCGATTAACTCGTACCGCCCCGGCCGGTCCTTGGCCCAGGCCAGGTATTCGTCCACCGTCATCGGATTTGGCGCTTGGATGTTCATCGCGGCAGCATAGCCGAAAAACCATGAAAACTCAAAAGTAGGCGGGGCTCGACCTTGTTACCCCCCACCCGCTTGTCCTTGCCACCCGCCCCCCAAGGGGGCTTCCAAGTGGTCGCGCGGCGGGCCTTCCCCCGTTCGGGGCAGAAATGGGGATTGGGAGATTTGGCCCCCCTGTTCCCCCCGGAACTGCGGGCCTGCCTGGCCTCGCGCTATCAAACCTATACCCAAGCGATATTTCAGTTTGAACCTTTAGACCCCGATAACGCGACAGACGCTCAAGTCACCCCAACTCAAGGCCCACGGCGATGATGAAGCAGATCAACAGCTCGAAAATCCAGGCGGTGAATTTCATCGCCGGATTTGCGCTGTTGGTGATGCTCTTCCCCCACGGCGACAAACTTCCAGAGAAGCCAGCCGGCGTTCGCACCTCGATCGAAATGATCGCCAACAAAGTTTCATTGAAGCCGTTCTCAGTCGAGATCGCGGCGGCATGAGGTAAATGTTGGGTTTTAGTGTGCGATGCGGTTCGAGCACACGAGCGCGACGACAAATGCGACCATGACAATATCGAAGGAGCGGTGGTAGGTGTCTGACCCTCTGCGTTTGACACCGTCGCCCGGACTTTCGGTCGACGATCTGTCATGGTCCAATGCGCCCTCTTGCGAGCATCGAGTAACGGTGTCAAACCCCTGTTCTTGCTCGCCTCCGGCGGGCGGGCCAGACACTTGGACACATCATGTATCACGTCAAAGAAATCTTTTACACGCTCCAAGGCGAAGGCGCGAACGCCGGAACGCCGGCGGTCTTTTGCCGGTTTGCCGGCTGCAATCTTTGGACAGGCCGCGAGGAAGATCGCGCCAAAGCCGTGTGCCAATTTTGCGATACGCTTTTTGTCGGCACTGACGGCGACGGCGGCGGGAAGTTTGTATCGCCAGATGCCCTCGCCAAAGCCTGTCTCGCGGCGTTGGCTGGATCAACGGGACCGGGGCTCATCGTTCTAACGGGCGGCGAACCCATGCTGCAGGTCGATCAACCACTCATCGATGCATTGCATGACGAAGGGTTTGCGATCGCCATCGAAACGAACGGCACGTTGCCGGTGCCAGACGATATCGACTGGGTTTGTGTTTCGCCAAAAGCTGGCGCCGAGCTGAAGCAAACACACGGTGACGAACTGAAGCTCGTCTATCCGCAAGCGGCCCTGCTGCCGGACGCGGTGCGCCATCTCGATTTCGAGCACCACTTTTTGCAGCCCATGGACGGCCCAGCGCAGGCCGCAAACATGGCGGCCGCAATCACTTACTGTAAGGCCCACCCGCCGTGGCGGCTTTCCGTGCAGACCCACAAGGTGCTGGGGATCAGGTAGGCAGGCGGCATTAGGCAGTAGGGTAAACTGTCGCTCGTCGTCGCCAATTGCCTCATGCCTATTGCCTACTGCCCTTCCTTTCCCCTATTCCCTCCCCATGCGCATCTACAAAGATTTCAAGTTTGAAGCCGCCCACTTCTTGCCGTCCGCGACGCCAGGATCGGCAAACGCACGCGTGCATGGCCACTCGTTCCGCGCCCGCGTCGTCATTGATGGCGAACCCGATCCCGACACCGGTTACGTTTTTCATTTCGAGGATCTGGCAACGGCGATAGCCGGCACAGAAGCGGCCCTCGATCATCGCATGTTGAACGAGGTCGAAGGGCTTTCCGCGCCGACGCTTGAACGCATCGCCATCTGGATCTGGAATCGGTTGCAAAATCGCGTGCCGGGCTTGGCTGAAATTCACGTCAACCGCGATAGCTGCGGCGAGGGTTGCGTCTATACGGGCCCGGCAGGTCAGACGCGTCTCGCGGCGGAGTAGATCAGCATGGCGAAGTCCCCGCCGAAGGTTTCACAGCTTGGCAAGCAGACGGCGCTTCCTGCCAGTCCCGAAGAAGCACAGCTTGAGCGCGTGGCAAACCCACATGCAGACACGCACTACGTCGCGCGGTTCACGCAGCCGGAGTTTACGTCACTTTGCCCAGTGACGGGGCAACCAGACTTCGCACATCTTGTGATCGACTATGTGCCTGACAAGTGGCTCGTCGAAAGCAAGTCGCTGAAACTCTATCTCGCATCGTTTCGCAATCACGGCGCGTTTCATGAAGATTGCACCGTCGCGATCGGGAAACGCGTCGCGGAGTTGATCAAGCCGCATTATCTGCGCATCGGCGGTTACTGGTATCCGCGCGGCGGCATGCCGATCGATGTGTTTTGGCAGACGGGCGCTCTGTCAAAAGACGTGTGGCTGCCGGACCAGGGCGTCGCGGCCTATCGCGGACGGGGTTGATACGCGGCTTATTCTGGCAGTGGTATGAACTCCTCGGCATCCCCTGGCACGATATCGAAACGCCCGCGCCGCCATTCTTCTTTGGCTTGCGAAATGCGTTCTTCAGAACTCGACACGAAGTTCCACCAGATGTGGCGCGGTCCATCCATTGGATCGCCGCCGAGCAGCATGAGACGCGCGTTGCTCACCGCCAAAATTGAAATGCGATCTCCAGGCTTAAAGACAATCAGTTGCCCGGGCCCGAAGGTCTGGCCCGCGAGATCGATGTTTCCGGACGCGATATAGATCGCGCGTTCGTCATAATCGGAATCGAGCGGCAAGACCGCGCCGGGTGCCAGTACGGCTTCGGCGTAGAAGGCTGGATGCGGAAATTTCACTGGCGCTGTTTGCCCGTAGAGGGAGCCCAGGATAACGCGCACGCGCTTTCCACCCTCCTCGATCCGCGGCAATTCGTCGGTTTTCAGGTGATCGAAGCGCGGCGCTTGTTCCTCGTGCGATTTCGGCAGCGCCATCCACGATTGAATACCGAATAGACCCGCGCCCGCAGCCCGCAACTCGGGTGCCGAGCGTTCCGAATGGACGATGCCGCGCCCCGCCGTCATGAGATTGACCTCGCCCGGCCGAATGGCGAGTGCGGTGCCCAGGCTATCGCGATGGTAGATCTCGCCCTCGAAGAGATAGGTTACGGTCGCGAGGCCGATATGGGGATGGGGGCGCACGTCTATCCCTTGCCCGGCGATAAATTGCGCCGGCCCCATCTGATCGAAGAAGATGAAAGGGCCGACCATTTGGCGCCGAGGTGCGGGCAGAGCGCGGCGAACATCGAAACCGCCGAGATCGCGCGCACGCGGCACGATGATCTGCTCTATCGCGGAGCACGACTGTGTGTCGCCTGGGATAGGATCGTTGTCCTTGAACCAGCTCATGCGTCCGAGTTTCGCAGTTTTGCGCACACGTTGGCCAGAGCCAATGCGATCAATTGAACGTGAGAACCATGCCATCGTAAGCCGGTTCAACGCCATCCGGCAACTCACGGCGCAACGTTTCGTAGTCGAGATCGCTGGTCATATGCGTGAGTATGGCGCGCTTCGGTTTCAGCTTCGCGATCCATTTAAGGGCTTGCTTCACATTGAAGTGGCTCTCGTGCGGAATGTGCCGCAAGGAATCGACAACCCACACATCAAGTCCTTCGAGTAATGCGGCGGACGCGTCACTCAGATCGGAAATATCGGGCGAATAGGCCAGATTTGAAAACCGAAAGCCAAGCGAAGTAATGTCGCCGTGCACCTGCGGCACTGGGACGACGGGGATGGGGCCGCCTGCTCCTGAAATAGCGAACGGGGTAACGCCGTCGATGTCGTGTGCGTTCAGGATCGGTGTGTAGTTCGATCCCTCTGGCGTTTTGAAGCAGTAGGCAAAGCGTGACTTGAGACTGTCGCCGGTTCGCGCATCAAAATAGACATCGACGCGCTTCTTCATGGCATAGGCGACCATGCGCAAATCGTCGATGCCGTGCGTATGGTCGGCGTGGTCGTGGGTGTAAATCACGCCATCGAGCGCCATGAGGCGGATCGCAAGGATCTGTTCGCGAAAATCTGGTGACGTGTCGATCATGACGGCGGTTTGTCCCGCCGCCGAAACACGTTCGACAAGCGCGGAACACCGGGTTCTGCGGTTTTTCGGATTGGTGGGATCGCATTGCCCCCAGCTCATGCCGATGCGCGGCACGCCTCCAGATGACCCGCAGCCGAGGATCGTGAAGCGGTATGTCATGCAGCGCCCGCCCCAGCTGGACGCTTGGCTTTGGTGAAGAGACGGAAGAAGTTTTCCGTGGTCGCGCGCGCAATCTCATTCAGTGTGACGCCTTTTGCGGCGGCAAGTGCGGCGGCCGTATGCACGACGTGGGCTGGTTCGCAGAGTCTGCCGCGAAAGGGTTCCGGCGCAAGAAACGGTGCGTCGGTTTCGACAAACAATCTATCGAGCGGCACGTCGCGGGCGATGTCGCGCAGGGCTTCGGACTTCTTGAAGCTGATGACGCCGGAGAACGACACGTAGAGCCCAAGGTCCAGCGCGCCCATGGCGAGATCGCGTCCGCCTGTGAAGCAGTGGAGAATGGCGGGAAACGGCCCTTTGGCGTGCTCGTCCTTCAGGATCGCGAGTGTGTCAATGTCGGCGTCGCGCGTGTGGATCTCGAGGGGTAAACCTGTTTCACGCGCGGCTGCGATGTGGTTGCGAAATCCCTCGGCTTGAGCGGCCGCTGGGGAATGCTTGTAGAAATAGTCGAGACCCGCTTCGCCAATGGAGACGATCTTTGGGTGCTTGGAAAGGCGCACGATTTCGCTCGGCGGAATGTCGAGTTCTTCGTGCGCTTGATGAGGGTGCGTGCCGACGGAGCCATAGACATTATCGTAGCGCTCGATGACTGCTTTGATTTCGTCGAAGCGGCGGATGCGCGTCGAGATATCGACAAGGACGCCAACGCCCGCCGCATGTGCGCGCGCGACAACGCCGTCGAGATCGGCTTTAAATTCGTGGCGGTCGATATGGCAGTGGTGATCGACGAGCATCAAGATTTCTCGCCCTGCTCTTTCTCTTTTCTAGCCTTCTCTCGCTCGGCCGCGCGCTTGGCTTCCTTCGCGGCCTTGGCTTGCATCTGCGCTTCGGCCGACGCGCCAGGGGGCTTCTCGGCTTCAGACGGATCGATGTAGCGCGGGAAAACGCCTTGCGGTTCTGGGATCGCGGAGCCGCCTGTGAGCCGCCCCGCCATGCCGAGACACGAGAACGTGCGTCTCTCCGAAGGAACTGCCAGGTAATCAAGCAGCTTTCCGGCGCTTTCCGGCATCGCGGGTTGTATGAGTATAGCGAACTGGCGCACGATCTCAGCTGTCACATAGAGAATGGTCTCCATGCGTTTGGAATCAGTTTTCTTTTTCGCCCAAGGTTCTTCGGCGGCGAAATACTGGTTCGCCTCCGAGATCACGCGCCACACGGCGTCTAAATATTTTGTGACCGCCTGCTTGTTCATGTCTTCGCGCGCTTGGGCGTAAATGCCGTCAGCTGCTGCAAGGATTGCTTTGTCGGCGTCCGAGAACGGACCGGGCACCGGAATTTTGCCGTCGCAGTTCTTGAAGATCATCGACAGAGATCGCTGGGCCAGATTGCCGAGGTTGTTGGCGAGATCGGCGTTGATGCGATTTGAAATGGCTTCGGGCGAATAGTTGCCGTCTTGACCGAACGTCACTTCGCGCAAGAAGAAGTAGCGAACGCTGTCGCGGCCGTAGGCTTTGACGAGATCGAACGGATCGACGACGTTACCGACCGACTTCGATATTTTCTCGCCCTTGCTCAGCACAAAACCGTGGCTGAACACGCGGCCCGGAAGCGGCAACCCTGCGCTCATCAAGAAGGCGGGCCAATAGATTGCGTGAAAGCGCACGATATCCTTGCCGATGACGTGCACGTCGGCTGGCCAGAACTTCGCGCGCGCGCCGCCTCCGTTCAGCAGCCCCGTTGCCGTCACGTAGTTATTGAGAGCGTCGATCCACACGTACATGACGTGGCCTGGATTGCCCGGAACAGGAATGCCCCAATCCAGCGTCGAGCGGGATATCGACAAGTCTTCCAAGCCCATTTTCACGAAGCTAACAACCTCGTTCCGGCGTTCAGGCGGCAGAACGAAATCAGGATTCGCGTCGTAGTGCGCAAGTAGCTTGTCCTGGTAAGCAGAGAGCTTGAAGAAATAGGTCTCTTCTTCGGTCCACTCGACCTGCGTGCCGTTCTGGGTTTCGAAGCGCTCACCATCGCGCACTTCGGTTTCGCTCTCTTTGTAGTAGGTCTCTTGACGCACCGAATACCAGCCGCCGTATTTCTTCTTGAAGATGTCGCCAGCCTTCTCCATGCGCCGCCAGAGCTCAGCGCAGGCCTCATAGTGGCGCGCTTCGGTCGTGCGGATAAAGTCGTCATTGGAGAGGCCTAAGAGTTCCGCCATCTCAATGAAGCGCGCGGCGTTGCGATCCGCGAGTTCTTTTGGCGACATGCCTTCTTTGAGCGCCGTCTGTTTCATTTTCAAACCGTGTTCGTCGGTGCCGGTCAGAAACAATACATCCTTGCCATCCAGCCGCTCGAAACGCGCGATGGCGTCCGTCGCAATGGCTTCATATGCGTGGCCAATGTGGGGCACGCCGTTGGGATAAGAAATGGCCGTCGTGATATAGAATTTCTCAGTCACACCTTGATCCTTAAATCGCGATTCCAAAATCGCGCGCGTCAGCTGCGGGCCGCCGCTTCAAGCTTGGACAAGGTGTCGAGGATGAGCGACTTGCGATCGAGATTAAGCGCGAGGGCGTCCGCCTTGTCGCGGGCCAGTGTTTCCCACAGATGGGCAAACGTGGCAAGCCGGGCCTCCCCCATGATGCGGTTTGATAGCGCGACTTCGGACCCCTCGCCCTCTTGGGCGGCGCCAGCCCTCACAAGCCGCGCCAGGAAACCCAAAAGAAGATCATAGAACAGCTCGAATTTCTGTTCTTGAGCGGCAGGCTGCAATTCGTCCGCCAAAGTATGAGCGGCGCGCGTATCGAGGCTTGGCAGCGATTCGAAGACCTTCGTGATTTTCGCCTGCAAAGCCAATCCGCCGCCGTCTGCCATAGCGAGAAGCCGGCGCGGACTGCCTCCGGCGAAGGGCGCGAGGGCTTGAAAATCAGCGGGTGCGATGGGCGGTTTTCCAGCCGCTTCAAGAGCGCCGCGCACGGCTCGGAGAAGATCGTCCGCGCCAAGCGGGGCCAGCGCAAGTGAGCGGCAGCGCGAGCGGATGGTCGGCAGCAGTCTTCCCGGTGCCGACGAGATAATGAGGAAGATTGTTTTCGGCGGGGGCTCTTCAAGCGATTTGAGAAGCGCGTTAGCCGCGTTGACGTTCAAATCATCGGCGCTATCGACGATGACAACGCGCCAGCCTTGCTGCTCCGCGCTCAGCGCCAGGAAGTTTCGAAGGCGGCGCACGTCGTCAACCGAGATGGACGCTGAGAACCGCTTGGCCTTCTGATCGTAGCCCCGGCGAATGATCAAAAGACCCGGATGCGAAAGTGCCGTGACTTGCCGGTAGGCCGGGCAGCTCGCCTCGATGTGCAAACTGCCACCGAAGGGATCGCGATCTTCGGGACGCGCAAGTGCCGCGCGCGCCACACGGTAGCTGAGCGTTGCCTTGCCGATGCCTTCGGTGCCAGTGAGCAACCAGGCGTGATGGATCTTTCCGGAGATAAGGGCGTCCGCAAAAATCTGTTCGGCCGATGGGTGGCCCACGAGCACAGCCGTTGCGCGCGGATGCGGGAAGCCATCGAGTTTATCTGCTTCTGGCAGCGCCTCGTTGTCTGTGAGTGCGGGAGCGCGGGCCACTCAAAGTACTTTCGCGAGAAGCCGGTCGCTGACCGCTTGCCACACAGCCGTCTCGACGCTCGCGGCACTCAAACTGCCATCGATCAAGACGCAGCGCTTGGGCTCGGCTTCGGCGATCTCAAGAAAGCCCTGACGCAGCGCCACATGGGTTTCGATGCGCTCAGCATCGTAACGCGAAAGCGTGCCGCGCGTGCTGGCGCGTTCAAGACCGGCTTCCGGCGGTAAATCCAAAATCAAAGTCAGGTCGGGAAAATCGGGCGCGACCGTGAATCGTTCGAGCATCGCGATCAATTCCGGTTCAACGGAATAGAGGCGCCCCTGATAGACGCGGGTTGAATCCATGAACCTGTCTGAGATGACCCACGTCCCATCGTCAAGCGCAGGGCGGATGAGCGCCGTCATGTGTTCGGCACGCGCAGCGGCAAAGAGTAAGAGTTCGGTGACCGGGTCTTGCGGCCGGTCTTTGAGGATAAGGCCGCGAATGTCTTCGCCAAGCGGCGTGCCGCCCGGTTCGCGCGTGACAAGAGTTGGGATACCAGCGCCTTCGAGGCGGGCCGACAGAAGCTTGGCTTGGGTCGATTTCCCAGCGCCCTCGCCGCCTTCAAAGGAAATGAATAGTCCACGCTTCATGGCTCGCCGGCCCCTTTTTGAATTTCAGCCGATCTTAGAGGGCAAGCCGCCGCAACGCCATGAGAACCAGCGTATCGATGCCGCGCCGCATGACGCCGGCCGGTTCCACGTCTTCGGTGGCATAAAGCGGTACTTCGGTTGCAGCGCTTGACGTACTCATAACTTTGAGAACAGCGACCTGATCGCCCTTTTTGACGGGCGGTTTCAAAGGCGCCTTGTAGACGATCTCGGCTGATAACCGCTGGTTCGCCGGATATTTGGGCAGCGATATCTTAACCTCGCCCTTGCCGCTCAAGGGTACATACATGCGCGTGCCGCCCCACACACGGGCTTGACCGACGATCTCGCCGTCGTCGAAGATTTTGACTTGGCTAAAGCTCTTGAAGCCCCACTCAAGGAGTTTAGCGGCTTCGGTTTTGCGCTCTTCGGCATTGGCGTGGCCGGCGACGACAACGATAAGGCGCTTTCCCTCTTGGACAGCAGACGCTACGAGGCCGAAGCCGGCTTCAGCAGTGTGGCCGGTTTTCAATCCATCCGCGCCGATGCCAAGGAATAGCAGTGGATTGCGATTATAAAACTTGTGCTTTTTGTACAGAAATTCTTTCTGACCAAAGACCTGATAATAATCCGGATATTCGCTGATGATGTGACGCGCAAGCAGCGCCAGTTCGCGCACCGTCATCAAGTGATTTTCGTCCTGAAGCCCGGTTGCGTTCGTGAATGTCGATTTCGTCAGGCCGATGCGGCGCGCTTCTTCTGTCATCGCTTTAGCGAAGTTCGCTTCGCTCCCGCTCATGGCCTCGGCAACGGCGATGCATGCGTCGTTGCCGGATTGAATGGCGATGCCCTTGACGAGTTCGTCGAGCGTCACTTTGGTGTTGACCGGCACCATCATGGCGGACGTGCCGGAGGGCGCCCCCCCTTTGCGCCAGGCGTTGACGCTCATCAGGATTTCATCGGAGGTTTTCAGTTGACCGCTTTTTAGGCCGCGAAAGACGAGCGCCAGCGTCATGAGTTTGCTCATACTGGCGGGCGGAGCCAATTCATCAGGCTTATGCTGGAAGAGCACTGACCCGTCGCCCGCGTCCAACAGGATTGCACGCTGCGCTTTGGTCACGTAGTTTTGGGAGTCGGCACCTACAGCATGAACAGGCTGCGTGACAGCGGCCAAAGCCGTCATCAAGAATGCCATCACTAAAGTGAAGCGCATCAAATGCCCCAGGGAAATCTGCAATGGGAACAATATCATCAATCCTGAAATAGGAAGCCGGCCCGGCGGACTCCATGTGACTATCGAGGGCGACCTTAGATCCTGTCAACGGTCCAGAGCCGCACTATTCACCTAGTCTTGAACAATTCTACTCCCGGTCACGCCCTGAGCTGCGACTTGCGCCTGGGCGGACTGGGCGTCTTGCGCCGGCATCGGGCCGATCCGAACCCGGTAGGCGGACGTGCCGGCCGCAGCGACAGGCGCAACTTCGACAGGACCGATATGGCCGATGCCGCGACGCATGCGTTCGGCGTTGGCCTGATCGCGGAACGTGCCGACCTGAACATAGACCGGGCCGTTGGTGGATCGATTGGGGGCGGATCTAATGGACGCTGGAGCCGCGCCGAG
>JAYSVT010000203.1:0-15879 GCA_043718455.1 Hyphomicrobium sp. | reverse complement strand
GAGGCCGAGGAGTTCATCTCCTACGGCCGTCACATCGATGCGCATACGATCACGGTCGGGGCTCAGGGCCTGATGACCATGGTTGAGATCGACGGCTTCGCCTTTGAGACGGCGGATACCCGCGACCTCAATGGCCTCCAGGCACGGCTCAACACGCTGTGGCGCAACATCGCCGATCCAAGGCTGGCGCTCTACACTTTGATGATCCGCCGCCGGGTGCAAACTTATCCCGATGGTGAGTGCAAAAGTCCGTTTGCAACGGCGCTGGATGCCAAATACCAAGCGCGGCTCGCCAGCGACTCTCTCTTTGACAACCGTCATATCCTGGCCCTGGTCTGGATGCCGGGCACCGACGCCGAAGTCAAAGCCGCAGCCCTGTTCGCCACGCTGCGGCGGGCACGGGACACCGCGACTGAAGCCGATCTCAAGGCACTGAAAGCATTGGCCGATGCCACCCGCTTGGTGCTGACTGAACTGGCACCGCTCGGCGCGCGGCAGCTTGGACTGATCGAAGACAAAGCGATCCTCATGTCCGAGATATCAACGGTGCTGCACCGCTTGCTTGGCGGCAATCTCCCCCAAGTGCCGCTGACGCGCGGCGCGATCCGCCACGCCATTCACACCGACCGGATCATCATCGGCCGCGAGACACTGGAACTGCGCGATCCCAAAGATACGCGCTTTGCTGGTATGCTCGGCATTAAGGAGTATCCGGCCCGGACCATGCCCGGCATGTTGAACGAACTCCTGGCCCTGCCGTTCGAACTGACCGTGGTGCAGTCGTTCCGCTTTATCGACAAAGCCTCGGCGCGGGCGGTCCTATCGCGCAAGCAAAACCAGATGCTGAACGCTGCCGACAAGGCGTTCTCGCAAGTGGCAGAACTCAGCCTGGCGCTCGACGATCTCGAAAGCAACCGCTGGGTGCTGGGTGAGCATCACTTGAGTGTTGCCGTGTTCGCGGACACCGTTGCAGCACTGAACGACAACCTCGCGAGCGCCCGCAGTGCCGCCGCTGCAGGCGGGGCCGTGATCGTGCGCGAAGACTTAGGGCTCGAATCGGCTTGGTGGGCGCAGCTGCCGGGCAACTTCCGGCATCGCAAACGCTCGGGCGCGATTACGTCTGCGAACCTGGCAAGCCTCGCGCCGTTCCACGGCTTTCCGAAGGGCCGGGCGGACGGTAACCCCTGGGGACCAGCCGTGGCGATGTTCAAGACGCAAAGTGGTGCGCCGTACTTTTTCAACTTCCATGATGGCGACCTCGGCAACACGTTTATTTGCGGGCCGTCAGGGTCAGGTAAAACCGTGGTGTTGAACTTCCTGCTTTCGCAAGTCACCAAGCACGGCGCCCGCATTGTGCTGTTTGATAAAGACCGCGGCGCCGATCTGTTTATCCGGGCGCTGGGCGGGACGTATTTGCCCTTGAAGAGTGGCGTGCCGACGGGCTTCGCGCCGTTGAAGGCCATCCCCTATGACGCGAGTGGCCAAGCGTTTCTGACCCGCTGGTTGGAAAGCCTGGCGGGTGGCAAAGTTCAAACGCACGAGCGCGAAGCCTTGGCGAGCGCCGTCGCGGCTCTCGGCGAAAGCCCGCCAGCAAACCGGACCTTCGGGGCGCTGCGCTCCTATCTCGATCAAACCGAAACCGACGGCATTGCTGCCCGCCTCAAACGCTGGCAGCGCGGCGAGCCGCTCGGCTGGGTGTTCGACAATCCCGAAGACGCGCTCAACGCCAGCGTCACCTATTCCGGTTATGACATGACCGAGTTTCTCGACAACGCCGATATTCGCGGGCCGTTGATGGCCTATCTGTTCGAGCGCATTGAGCGGACGATCACCGGCGACCGCATTGTCATTGCCATCGATGAATTCTGGAAGGCGCTGGGTGATCCTATGTTCAGCGACCTCGCCAACAACAAACTGAAGACGATCAGAAAGCAGAACGGGTTGATGGTGTTTGCGACCCAGAGCCCGGCCGATGCGCTGCGCTCGAAGATCGCCCACACTATTATCGAGCAATGCCCGACACAAATTTACATGGCCAACGGCCGGGCCAGCGAGAGTGATTACGTCAACGGCATGAAACTGACGGCACGGGAGTTTGAGCTGGTGGCACGCGAGCTGACGCCGGAAAGCCGCCGGTTCCTGATCAAGCAGGGGCATGCGTCGGTCGTGACGGAGTTGAATTTGAGCGGCTTTGACGACGAACTGGCAATCCTGTCGGGCCGGACCGCCAATGTGCGGCTGGCGGAACGTATCCGTGAAGAGAGTGACCACAGCGAAGACAGCTGCGACGCCGATTGGATGGCGGCGTTTCATAGGCGGCGCCGGGCCTAGCGGTCCAGCAACAGAGGACAAGGAGACTTCAAAATGATCAGACAATTTTGGCGGCGCGCGGTATGCGCGGCCGCAAGCAGCGGAGCTTTGTGGATTTCAGCTTTGCCCGCAACGGCGCAAATTCCGGTCATCGATCCGGCGGCGATCGCCAAGCAAATCGAGCAGATCGCTGAGCTGCGCACGCAGCTTGAAACCGCCAAAGATCAGTTGACGCAACTGCAATCGCTGCACGGCTCGCTCAACAAACTGACCAACATGGGCGACATCGCAGCCTTGCTGTCGAACCCGGCGGTGCGGCAAGCCTTGCCAAAAGATTTTGGTCAGCTCGAAGCGGCGCTGAAGGGGCAGGGTGCGGGCGCTCTGGGCTCGCGGGCCGAGACCTACGTCCGGGAGAACGAAGTTTACGCCCGTGCGGGCGATGATTTCTATGCGAGCGAATCCCGGCGGAATCAGCTCGCCAACGCCGGACAAACCAGCGTGGCGCAGCAGGTCTATGAGGCCGCCAACCGCCGCATGGATGGCCTCGACGAGCTGCGCCGTCAGATCGGCCAGAGCGAAGACCCCAAGACCACGCTCGGTCTGCAGGCCCGGATCGGCAGTGAGAGTGCGCAGCTGCAAAACGAACTCCTCAAAATGCAGGCCCTCGCCATGTTGCAGCAGGCGGAAGTTCAAACCCGCGAGCAACGCTCACGAGAAGATTGGGACCGGCGGATTGATGGCAACATCCGGGCGCTGGGCGGTACGTCGTCCAAGCCATAACTCTCAACCCATCACCACGCGCACGCGAGGCAATCATGAATGTCTTTCAAGCCATCGATGCGGCGTTTCAGCAGCCCGCCATCCAGTTTCTGGAGCGGACGGCGTCGGGGCTGTGTAGCGCGCTCGCCGATCCCATGCGGGCGGCGCTGACGCTGTATGTGCTGTGGTTCGGAATACTGGTGCTGCGCGGCGCGGTTCAGGAGCCGATCCCCGAGGCGCTGGCCCGGATCATGAAAGCCAGCATCATCACGACGCTGACGCTGAGTTATGCCAGCTACAACGACTACATTGGCACCTTCTTCTTCGACACCCTGCCGCGCGAAATCGCGGCCGTCGTTGGCGGCGGTACACCGGCGTCCCCCGGACGCTTTGATCAACTCCTCACCCGCACCAATGTTCTGGTCGAAGAGATGTGGCGCGATGCCGGGTGGAGCTTTGGTTTGATCAAGGCGGCCGTCTCCTCGGTTGTCATCTATGTCAACATGGGGCTGTTGACGGCCTACGGCTACTTCACCTGGCTGTTCGCCAAGTTTGCGCTCGCCCTGGTGCTGGGGCTCGGTCCGATGTTCGTGGCCTTAGCCCTCTTTGAGTCAACACGCGGCTTCGCCCAGGCCTGGCTCGGGCAAGTCGTCAATTACGTGATCCTGCAGGTGCTCTCCATTGCCGTTCTGGCGATGATGCTGACGACGCTCGAAGGTTTGCTTGGCACCTCCAAGGGCGCGTGGGATTCCACCGCCTCGGCGCTTGGCATTGTCGCCGGCGGCACGTTCTGTTTTGGCGTGTTGTGGAATTTACCGGCGATGGCAGCCGCACTGGCGTCGGGTGGCGCTTGGCTGGCGGTGCGCGGTCCAGCGGCAGTGATGCGGGCGACGCATGCTTCCACGGTCAGCAATATCGAAAGCGCCAAGGCCAGTGGCCAGAGCTTAGCTGCGCGGTCGCGCAGTTTGAGCGGCGGCCAAGGCTGGTTCCGGCCCAACACTGTGCGCGCCGTTCCGGTGCGCAGCGGTGGACCAACACTCGAACAGCAGCAAGCCATGACTGGGGAACAGAGGGGGTAAGCATGCCGAAAGTCATAACACTCATCGCAATAGCTAGTCTGAGCACACTCACAGGATGCGCAAGTCTCAGAGGTGGACCGCCATCGTGTGATGGCGCATCGCGCCGTCCGGTCGGGGCAGCTGGTCCTGAGCAAACCCGCTTCATCGCGCCGGATGTCTCCAACGCCGGAGGCCACAATGTCCACAGCTGAAGCCGTCCGCGCCGGTGATCTTGAGCACTACTTCGCCACCGCGCGCCGCTTTGATCAGGACGCGGCGCTCGAAGCCTTAGCCTCGGCCAAACGCGCCTGGCGCATTGCCGGTGGCGCGTCAGTCCTGACCGCGCTCAGCCTCATAGCGGTCGCGTGCCTCGCGCCGATGAAGAGTGTCGAGCCGTTCGTCATCCGTGTCGACAACACGACGGGGATTGTTGATGTGGTGTCTGCGATCACCGGCCCGAGTACCTATCATGACGCGACGACCAAGTACTTCGCCGGGCTTTACGTCCGGGCGCGGGAAGGCTTTGCGGCGAGTGAAGCCGAAAGCAACTTCCGCACCGTGGCGCTGATGTCGGTCGCCGCCGAACAGCGCCGCTTCCAGGAGCTGTATCGCGGCAGCAACCCGCAAAGCCCGCAGGTTCAGTACGGTAAAACTGCGCTGGTCAGGATCACCATTTCCTCGGTGTCGATGCTGGACAAGCACGTCGCCTCGGTCCGCTATCTCAAGACCGTGCTGCGCGGCGACGAGACCACCACGACCCATTGGATTGCGACGCTGACGTTTTCCTATTCGAGCGAGGCCATGTCAGCCGCCGACCGGCAAATCAATCCGCTCGGGTTTCTGGTGAGCGATTTCAAAGCAGATGCGGAGGCTATCCCATGACGGTGACACCCATGACACGCAAAGCATATCCATCACGGCTTCTTGCAGGCGCATTTCTCGCGCTCCTCACACTCACGGGTGCGGCGCAGGCCGCTGAAGACCCGCGCGCCGGTCAACTCGACGCCCGTGTGCGCTTTGTCGACTACCGGCCGTATCAGGTGGTCCGCGTCACCGGTCTCTTGCGGCATTCGATCCAAATCGAGTTTTCGCCTGACGAAGAGATTTTGCAGGCGGCGATTGGCAATACGGTTGCTTGGGAAGCCGCCCCCGTCGGCCATATTCTGTTTTTAAAACCGCGCGAGCACCAAGAGCCGACCAACATGTCGGTGGTGACGCAACGTCCTGACGGCACCAAGCGCAGCTATCAGTTTGAGCTGGCGAGCAGCGACGCCGATCTCAAAGGCCAGCCGCCGCCGTTCTTCCTGGTCAAGTATCAGTATCCGGCGGATGAAGCCGCCAAACGCAAAGCCGAAGCGGCGGCAGCGGCCGAGGTGGCCAAAGCCAAAGATGCCGAGCGGGCGCTGGCTGCCAGCGAGACCGCAGGTCCGCGCAATGTCCACTACAGCATCCAAGGGGCAGCGAGCTTTGAGCCGCACGCCGTCTATGACAACGGCAAAATCACAACGTTTGTGTTTCCAGAAAACATGATCATCCCGGCGATTTATTTGGTGCAGGGCGACGGCACGGAAAGTCTGGTTGCCAAAACCGTCACCAGTGGCGAGGTCCGCGTCCATGCCATTGCTGCCAAGTTTGTGCTGCGCCAGGGCGATGAGGTGCTGTGCCTGTTCAACGAGGCTTACGTGCCGGAGGGTTTAGCGACCGGCACCCTGACGACCTCGCCCGCTGTTGAACGCCTGACGCGCGAGTCCCTGAAGCCGACCGTCCATCCGCAAGCCATTGCAGCGGGCTCCGCCGGGCAACCCCAGAAATAAGAAGGTTCAAACATGTCACAACCAGATGCAACTGATGCCGCTGCAATTCCTGGCGAGCGCGACAAACACATCGATCAACGCGGACAACTGCCATCTGGCGAAACCCGCCGCCGCCACGCCGCGCTTGCCGTCGGAGGCGGGTCCACCGCCGTGCTGCTCTGGTTGCTGTGGGCCGGTCCCACACCGCAACACAAAGTTGAGCACACGGCAGTACGGCAGACGGCGGTGTTCGAACCGGCGATGGAAAAGCCTGCACCCAAAGAGCTGCCAAGGTTGGCGGTCATGACGGATATCAAACCCGCTGCCATCATCGAAGCTCCTCCACCCGCACCGCCGCCGCCCGATCCAATGTTAGAAGCCTCACGCAAAGCTCCGGTCCTCGCCGTCAGCAAGCGCGAGTCCGCATCTTCCCGAACCCCCGCGATCACGACCGGCAGCCTCACATCTGAGACCGAGGCCGACGACAAAGGCCAGTTTGAGCGCCGTCTCAAACCGCCGAAGCTTGAAGGTGTCCGCGCCGGACTGCTCGGCAATCCGAACTTCGTGGTGCCGCAGGGGACAGCCATTCCCTGCACGCTGGAAACCGCCATGCAATCCGATCAACCGGGGTTTGTGTCGTGCGTCATTCCGCGCGACGTGCTGGGTGCCAACGGCCGCGTCGTGCTGCTCGAACGCGGCACGCACGTGACGGGGGAATACCGTGGCGGCCTCAAGCAAGGCCAGGTGCGCTTGCACGTGCTCTGGAGCCGGGCGCGCTCGCCTGGGGGTGTCGTTGTCGATTTGGGCTCGCCTGCCACCGATCCATTGGGTCGCGCTGGGGTCGGCGGCGAAATTGATAACCACTGGTGGGAGCGGTTCGGGTCGGCACTGCTGATGTCGGTTGTTGGTGACGGCATGCGGGTTTTGACCAAGGCTGGCCAAAGCGCCACGGGCGAAAGTTTCAACGGCGTCGGCCAGGCGGGCAATCAAGCGGCGGCGATTGCAGTTGAGCAATCGATCAACATGCCGCCGACACTGCACAAGGCGCAGGGCGAACTGGTGACGATCTTTGTTGCCAGGGATTTGGACTTTTCCAGCGTCTACCGGCTGACCTTGGCACCAGCGGCGACACCCGAACCGTGGCACGCAACACTGGAGCGCAGCGATGGGCGATCTCTCAAAGATTGAGACCGGGCAGGGCCGCGATGAAACCCGGCGCGCGGTGCAAGACCAACTCGGCTCCCTGCAAGCCGTGCTTGACCGCGACGACGTGATTGAAGTTGTCATCAACCGGCCTGGCGAAGTCTGGGTTGAAACCCGCCACGGCTGGGAGACAACCGGCGCGCCGGAGATGACCTTTGTCCGCCTGGAGCGGCTGGCCAAGGCGACAGCGGCCTTTGCGGCGCAAGCCTTCCGCGACGAACGACCGATCCTGTCGGCGACGCTGCCGTGCGGCGCGCGCATTCAAATCGTTGGTCCACCGGCGACGGTATCTGGCACCATCAGTGTCACCATCCGCAAGCCGTCGGCATACTCCTGGTCGCTGGACGAACTGCAAACCGCAGGCCTCTTTGACGACACTGGGCGGCAAGAGCGCAATCGCGATCAAAACGCCGAACTCAAAGCCCTGCTCGACAGCAAAGATACGAAAGGGTTTCTCGCCGCTGCCGTGAAAGCTAAAAAGAACATTCTGATTTCCGGGGCGACGGGATCGGGCAAGACGACGCTGTCGAAAGCGCTGATTGCAGAAATTCCCGGGACCGAACGCATTATCACGATTGAGGACACCGCCGAACTGGTTGTGCCACACCCAAACCGCGTGGCGTTGTTTTACCCCAAGGACGGATCGAGGGACGCCCACGGCCGCGCCCGCATCGGCCCCAAGGACTTGCTCGAAAGCGCGCTGCGTATGCGCCCGGACCGCATTCTGTTGCAAGAGCTGCGCGACGGTTCGGCGTTTTACTATTTGCGCAACGTCAACAGCGGTCATCCCGGTTCGATTACGACGCTGCACGCCAACAGTTGTGCCCTGGCCTTTGAGCAGCTGACGCTGCTGGTCAAAGAAAGCGACGGCGGCCGCGATCTAACCCGCGCCGATATCCGCGAACTGGTCCATGCGACTGTCGATGTCGTCGTCCAATGCCAACGCGTCAACGGCACCTTCAAAGTCGTCGATATCGCCCTGACACAAAATCTTGCTGGCTGACACGCACACACCACCGGCCACAAAGGCACATCACCGTGGCGCACCACAACCGCTCAATACCCGTTCCCCGTTCGACGAACGCTTGAACCTGACACCGTTCCCCGCCCCGACACGGCCAGAACCGCATCAGGGCCGGTCTCCGTCACCCGTAGGGCCGCAACAGCGTGCAGGAGCGCTTGCGCTTGACGGCGGCCGGTCTGATGCGATGCTGACAAATTCCACGGGCTAACAAAAAGCCTGCGCCGGACGTGAGCCCGGCGCAGGCACTGCTCACGCGGCTTTGACCTCGGCATTCGAGAACGCCTTCAGATACGCCACCGCCTGGCTGGCCTTGGCGGCGGCCGTGAAAATGGCGCGGCTCCTGCGCGCTTTTTCTTAAACATCCGCGATCGCGCTTTCGTCTGGCACCGGCGTTAGACTTCGGGCTCAAGCCGCGCCAGCGCTTGAGGCGCATCCTCAAACGCATAAGGGTTAAGGACTTGCCGCCGCCACATCACCGCCCGCTCGATCTTGGAGAGTGCGGCTTCCTCACAAACACTGGCCCAATGCTCGGCGATGCCCTCGATCTGCCGCTCGATAAGTTCGACCGCAGTCCGTCCGTTCAAGAGAAAATGCGGGGCGGCTTCAAGGCATGTGGCGAGCTTACTTGAACGGTTTTCGCCAGTAATCAAAAGCGCCTGATTGGCTTCGCGGCTATTGCGGGTTTGCGGGCAGATGTCATAGGCCGGCGTTAAACTCAGCTCTTCGCCGGTCCAGAACGCCGCGTGATTGCGGGCATGATCGTCGGTATTGCCGCACAGTACGTTGAAGACGAGACGGCCAAACAGTTCATGCAGTATTTTTTTCGGGTACGTAAAGCGCGCACGGATGATCGCGGCGAGGTCTTGATAGCTGCCGTAGTGGCCCATCATTTCGTCGAGACCAAACAAGGTGAGGGCTGAGACCATGGACTTGCGCGTCCAGCCGCGGTGCGTTTGAACACGGTCGAAGCGCTCGATCAGCAGGACGTCTTTGCCAGCCGCCCGCGTCAATTCGGTGTTGGCCACCGTGAGACCGAGTTTTGCGGCCAGACGCATGGCCACAAACTCGGCCTTGACCACATTGCTGATGTCGTGACTGGACGCGAATTTGGCGATGTATTTTTTATGTTCGGTTTCAATGGCGGCCTTGGGGCGCGCGCCACCGAGGCTGGTTCCGTGCAACACAGCCTGTGCCAATTCTTTTGGGACCGGCACGCCGGTTTCGACCCGGTCAGCGACGCTGAGCAGATCCTCTAACGACGCCCCTCTCGCCTGCCGCGGTTCAAAGTGCGACGACGACCTCTGGAAATCCAGGGCTCCGATACGATCAGAGCCGGACTCCAAGAGATAGGTCAGTTCGTCCAGCTGATCGACGGCAATGGCCGTGCCGGTCTGACCATAGAGGCGATTGATGATGACGCGGCGTCCCCAGGCATCAGGTGCACCGTCGCGCAAGCAGCCGGCCAGCGTCAGACCGGGCAGAGGGTCGATGGCGCCAAGCCGCAGCGGCAGCTCGGGTTCATAAATCGGGCGAGCGCCGGGTGTATTGAGGTAGCCACGGCCGTAATTGAAGTGGTGGGTTTTGCCGTTGCGTTCGATCCGTCCGGCGACCACAGGTTCGGTTGCGTCCGCCAGCCAGATCCAGACAAAGACCTCGTCTGCGGCCGCCTCTGGTTTTTCCGCACGTGTCTTAGAAGTCATCTTTGACCGGCTTTCTCGACGCCCGCGCGGCCTTGGGCAGAAGCACTAAGGTCTGTTGGACGATGGCGGTGTTGGCGCTCAGCCGCGCTGGATCGGAGTCAAAGAGGGAAATACCAAGAACTGCGGCGGCTTCGAACACAGCGCCGACGGCACAGCCTGGGTCGCCCTTTTCAATGCGCTGAATCGAGCCCCTCGACACCGCCGCACGCTCGGCCAGCGCGGCGACGGTGAGCTTGCGCTCAATGCGTGCCGCCCGGATGAGGTGTCCCATGAGGGTGATGGCGTCTTGAGCGTAGCGGGATGTGGGGCGGGTTACGGGTTTGGCCATGGTGCTTGATCTATCATTCGACCGGGAAACAAGGTCCCGATCTGCCAGTCGATCAGTCTATCCAGAACTCTGTCCCTGGTCAATATATAATCTATAAAAAGATCAATAATGTATTTAAAGACCTATTTATAGATCACACTTATCGATCTTTGCGGGCTCGCGCCGGGCCTGAGCCCGGCGCAGGTACGGCCTTACGCGGCTTTGGATTGAACCTCCGAGAACGCCTTCAAATACGCCACCGCCTGGCTGGCCTTGGCGGCAGCGGTGAAGATGGCGCGGCTGTCGGATTTCAGAAGGGTGAGGTACTGAGCAATGTACTGGGCGTGATCGGCGCGTGGCGCACTGGCAATGCCAAGCTCGGCACACACGAACGCGGCACAGAGTTCAGCGGTGATTTCTTCGGCCGCATAGGCGGCGTCGCCAAAACGTTTGCCGAGCTCGCGGTTGAGGCGGGACGATGCGCCGGCCCAATGGCAAAGTTCGTGGGCAAGAACCGAAATGTAACTCTCATCGCGCGTCATGGTCCCGGTGCCGCAGAAGCGGCTCTCATCCGGCATCGTGATCGAATCGACAGACGGCCGGTAAAAAGCCCGGTCACCGCCGTGAACGACGACGGCACCGGTTGCCGCCACGAAGGCGTCGAACTGTTCGTTCCTGCCGACGGGGCCGAGATCAGGCACCGCTGCTTGTTCTGGATAGCCATCCACTTGCGAACAATTGAAAACCGCGGAGGTCCGGGCGACGCGCCGCTGGCCGTCATCGTCGGCGTTTTCAGAATCAGGAACAACCGCAAAAGATTTGTAGAAGATGACGGGTGTGGATTTTTCGCCCTTGCGGACTTGGCATCCAAGTTCGGCCCATTGCCGGTAGGTTCCCCAAACGGGAGTGGTGTAGCCCTGCTGTTCGGCGGAGACCCAGAGCACGACGGTGTTGATGCCTCGATAGAGATTGCGGGTCAGCGCATTGGCCGGCATGAACAGCGGCGCACCGGCATCGCGATGCCAGGGCATGGCGGGTTTACCGGGATTGGCTTCGATGGCCGCGATAATTGATTGCGTAACGCTGTCATAGAGTGAAGGTTTAGACGTCATGGCTTTGTCCTTGAGACCCGGACCGCCCGATTGCGGTCTCGATGCCCGGACAGAAGCGCGGAGCTCAAGCGACGCTGTCACAACCTCGCTCTCTTGCGACCCAACGGGCGCGCTGCTGCAGGGGCCAAAGCCCCGAAGCGAGCGGGTTTGAGCAGCCCCGCGATCCGCGCGACAACGGGCAGCTGAGAGACCGCAGAGGCGGCGGCGCGATAAGGCGCTGGGCATGACAAAACGCGTCAGCGTGCACGCCATGACAGATGCAATCTGGGCCTGGAGCAACATTCAACGAACCCGCCGAAGTCGATGACGACCGGCATGCCGCTGAAGGACCCGGCGGCGGAGGCGACGGTCTGACCCGGCTTCAAGGTGAGGATGCGGCCCCGGCCCGAGTGCGGTTTCATAGATGTCGCCCGATCTCCGGCGGCAACCTTGTGCGGGGGCAAACTGTGGCGGCTTCGCCTGGGATCAAACCAACAGTACTGCCGGTATCGAGGTCGTTGGTGATCAGTGCCGCGCCCGAATATTTGGCGTAGCCGACGGCATGGGTGGTTTTCCCTTGCCCTCATTTGATCGAGGTGAAGAAGACAGTCATGTTGCAAAAGCCAGAAGATAACACGCTCATTCTATTCACAAATCTCAATCGCGCAAATGAATTTGAGCAAGATGTTTGAGCGGCGGGGGGCGGTGCGGCTTCCGGCTTCTGAGCCAGCAAGGACGAGGGGCAGACTAGACGCTAACGTGGACTTCCCCCCTGTGGGATAGACCGGAAATTGCAAACACACGTGATGGGGTACATTCCTGAGAGGCGGCCGACACGCGAAGTCAGCCTATTCGCTGGGGCCGACCGACGCGAATATCAACTATTGAGATATGCTTGACGGAGATTGGTCCAACATGCTCATTACAGATACCGGATGGTAGGAGGAACATATGTCAATCGCTTCGATTGAGGCTACTAAGACGGCAGTCGAGGATCAGCCCGTTACTAAGACCTTCTTGGAGAAGGTACAAGAGATGATCACCGCAATAGACTGTGTAGCAAATGACAAATCGGCGGAAATTCCAAAGAACAAGGCTCGCGGTTCGTCTTGGCAAGCGCCCAGGTGGAGCTGACACGCAATCGGCGTGAGCCGCTAGACCACTAGATTTGGCTTTCTATAGCCTTCGAAAGCGCGAGTATGCCCACCTCTGAGTGCGACGTGGACATCAAAGATGTACTTGGAAATCTAGACAACATGATTCGTGCCACGGGCGCGAAATTCGGAAAAAAGAACCCGCTCGCTAGTCGCTTAGCAGAGATTAAGCTGGCGATAATCGCAACTGAGGCTGCTAAGGGTGATAGCACATCTGCAGGCTTTCGCGCTCCGCTTCACTCAGCATTGCTTGAACTGGCAGATTTTTTGTTCGAAGTGCCATCGCTCCGGCACGACCCACCCCTCAGTGAACCGCGTGCCTCCCGGCTATACACGTTCCCTTTGGACATCTATCGGAATATTTACCAGCCTATCTGGGATGCGGTGACGTTCGAGACCTCATGCACAATTGACGACGTTCGTGGCAGCACTCTCCTGGAAAAATACATTTACGTTATTGGACCTAACCGGCAATTTCGATACCATCCAATCGCGCAACCAATCGATGTTTCAATAATTGGACGGAATCATCCAAAAACGTATCCTTTTCATCCATTTCTTGCGACCGAATTCGGCTTGACGATTTTGGTGGCTGGCGAATTTTCGCTACAATTTGCGACACGCGATGGTGATTGCACTGTGCTCTACGTTAACAACGTATCCGGGCACTACAAGCCATCCCATTGGACGGCGACAGAATTGGCTCAGCTCGTTCGCCTCGCATTGTGCCTCACTAGTAGCACAACAATTTTGGCCGTCGCCAACGATGGGGCGAGCATCTCAGGGCCACTTGCGAACATGGATAACCAATCAAGAGAGTTGCGTCTTGCACGAACGCTATGAGATCGTCGCGGTCGAAATCCTTTTCCAATATGATGACGTCGCCTTCAAGGCCAAGCGAGCGCGTCAAACTATCGAGTTCGTCCTTGTAGCTATCCTGGCCGAGGAACTGGCGCTGGAGCCCACCAGCAAATATGTGCTTGAAGCTGAGGCCGTTCGATTTAGCCATGGCCAATGCTCTGAGCACCTGCTCTCCGCCCTTGTCCGGCCTGAAGAATCCCGGCGATACAAACACTGGTTCCGCGCTCCGTGCTTCGCTCCCGGTCGCGGTGACCCTTTCGACAAATTTGATATTGGGAACGCCATGCCGAATGACCGCGAGTTTGGGCGTCACGGCCGCATCGAGTCGCGCCATGTTGTCGGCGGCCTTCTCACTCAACACCACAACCCGACTGGCCGCCGAGCATATCTGCCGTAGAATGCTTGTTTGTTTGGGCTGGTTGCCGGGGCCGAACGTCGTATGCAACGTTGCGACTATGGGCTTTCGGCAGATTTCGAGAAATGCCAAAATATGTTCGCCCTCGTCCCCTCCCCATATGCCGAACTCGTGTTGGAGGTCAACGGCATCGGGATCCGATCTATTGATTGCATCCCCTAACCGCGCGAGGTTGCTCCGGTCACTCGTTACGATCGTTGCGGCGAAGCCAGGGTTATCGGTCGTTGAATGGACCAGTCGGTACTTGTACGATCTCACTCCTGATAGATTGGCTGTCAGGTCGTTCGCAAACTCGGCGATCCCGCACCGCGTCGGCGGAAAGGTGGAAATGTGCGCGATCCGCATGAATATCCTTATGAACTAAAGGGATTGACGGCGCATTGATTTGCCCCAACTACGAGCCCTACTCCGAACGCGACGGTCTCGATACCTTCAGGGATACGTCGGTGAACTGGATGAGATACTCATCGTGATCGCCCCAGGCGACCAGTGCGAACCTCTCGCGGAACTTCTCTGGACTGTACATCTCATAGACTAGGCTATCCTCTATATACAGCTGGTTCCGGTCGGTAAGCATTAGGAACTCCAAGTGCACCGGCCTCGGCACGCGGTAATCGACGACATCGATATTGGCGGCGACCCGGTTCCCGTTGATGTACGGGCTGAGAAATAACTGGGGTCGGTCTTTGTTCAATCCCAAATGTATGAGGCAGTTGGGATCGCTCGTTTGCACGGTCTCCCTACCGAAAACCTCGCCCGCGGCCTTGAATGTCTTGAATCCAAACCTGAAATGGGGTGATTCCGAATAGAAAGTTCCTCGTAATGTTAGATTCCGCCCCTTGTAGCTCATGATCGGAATTTCACGGTAGGTCCCCCATTGAGGATACAGCTTCTGCGTTCCGATCCTCCAGTCACTGATCCGAACAACCTCATCACTCGCAGTACTTTCCCGGACATCGGCAGTAGTTCCGGACAAGCCCGGTTGGCGACTAGCTATTATGGACAGCGCTCTCCGTACTTGGCTGCTGAAGTCGTCAACAGACGAGTAGGTGTGTGACAGGACACCACGACGCGCGACTGTATCTCGGAAACTCGTCAGACGGAGCCATTGATGGGGATCGATCTCTGAAAGCCGGAACGGCTCGTCGCTAAAGTACATCAATATCTGCACCGATCCCGGGCTCCTAACGAGCCGATTGTATGCGCGCTCGAACTCTTCTTCAGTCCCCGAGTTCGCCAACTCAGTTGGTGTGCCGAATCGCTTTCGAAAAATGACAATCAGAATATCATAGTCAATCTGTGTGTTAATGACCTCCTGCAGATTTGCCGCCGTGCCGGGGATCGTATCCGTCTCCCACCGCAGCACTTCGAGCCTCGTCAACTTCTTGCGCAATTCCGCGCGATTGAGATCGTTTGCAACGTCAAGTACCGCAGCGCGCAACGTTCCAGTATCGCCGGGTGACGCCACGAAGACCCTAAGGGTTCTTACTGGTGCCTTGCTGCGACGAAGAAACGAGAGCATCGATCTGGTGTCTCCAAGGGCGCGGGGCCATCCTTCGAACGAACAACCCGATGCGCGAGCGCGAACTGCGGTGGGTCAGTACCTGACCGCTTGTGACCCCCCCCGAGTATAAAGCCGACCTAAATTAAGTGTCCACAGAGTTTCTCTTGTTGGCCCGACTCTGTCGGAGTGGGTTTGCAGTAGGACCGTCAGCAATAGAGGGCACTTCTGCTGTTGCTATGAAATCGTCTGCACCTTGTTAATCTCGATGTCGGTCGCGCTGCGCTGATGAGTGCGCGCACGGCGATGACGCGCTAATTTTTTGACGGCGCACCATGTGATCACCGGTTTGAAAGTAAGGATGACGCGGCGTCCTGCTCGCGCGATGGCGGCCACCTGTGCAGCGGATTGAAATTTGTCACGAAACAATCTGCGCACGTCATCATTCATCTCAGCACCTCGCACCCAACCCCGCGCTCGATTCAGAGAAAACACCCGATCCGCACGGTCCCCTCGCCGACCCAAATGTGTCGCCGATGAACGACGGGCGTCTCACCCGATCTCGCCGCTCATGTACTCGCTATGTACTCGCTGAGGCCAAGAACGCAAAAAGCTCCGCCGTGGCGAAGTTTCAAGCATCTGATTTTGTTGCTAAATTTGGTTGCGGGGGCTGGATTTGAACCAACGACCTTCAGGTTATGAG
>JAYSVT010000202.1:0-4809 GCA_043718455.1 Hyphomicrobium sp. | reverse complement strand
TCGCCACCACGAGTATGATGCAAGCCTCGCCAACGGCACAATCTTCACGGCTAAAGACGTTGACATGTTCCTCGCTGGCGCAGTCATCTTCTACTAAGGCTTACGTCCCGGTGCGGGCAACCGCACCGGTCTGAATTAAAGAAAACACCGGCCGCCTTCGACTCCCGTCGGGTTGGCCGGTGTTTTCTTTTGAACTTTGAAAGGGCTGCCTCCGGGCGGCCCTTTTTTTGTTGCCTCACTGGCTTCTTGCAGCCGATAGTCTGACTTGCGCTGTGCGGCCGCAGTAGCCATATCTAGTGAGCTTTTAAGGCTCCCTGACACAGGCTTCCATGGTCAACTTGATCGATAATCGCAATCCAGAACCGGCGCAGGACCATGCACGTCCTGCTCGCCACCCCGAGAAGGCGCACAGGCCTGACTCTGCCGTGCTTCAGAAGCCCCACTGGATTCGCGTCCGAGCACCAACTTCGCCGGTCTACTCAGCGACCCAGAAGATCGTACGCGACCACGGCCTCCATACAGTGTGCGAAGAGGCCAGCTGCCCGAACATCGGCGAGTGCTGGTCGAGCCGTCATGCCACCATGATGATCATGGGCGATACCTGCACGCGCGCGTGCTCGTTCTGCAATGTCAAAACGGGCATTCCCGGGGCGCTCGACGCAAGCGAACCAGATCGCGTCGCATCCGCTGTCGCCAAACTCGGTCTCGCCCATATCGTCATTACGTCCGTCGACAGAGACGATTTGGACGATGGGGGGGGTGCCCATTTTGCTGCCGTGATCCGTGCCATCCGCCGCGAGGCGCCAGCCGCCACGATCGAAATCCTGACGCCCGATTTCCTGCGTAAGGATGGCGCCCTTGAACGCGTGGTCGCGGCCCGCCCCGACGTCTTCAATCACAACTTGGAAACCGTTCCAGCGCTCTACCTGCGCATCCGCCCCGGCGCCCGCTATTTCCACTCACTGCGCTTGCTCCAGCGCGTCAAAGAACTCGATCCCACAATGTTCACGAAATCGGGCATTATGGTTGGCCTTGGCGAAACGCGCGATGAGGTTCTCCAAGTCATGGACGATCTCAGATCCGCGAACGTCGATTTCCTGACGATCGGTCAATACCTGCAGCCGACACGCAAGCACGCCGAGGTTAAAAGCTTCGTGACGCCCGAAGAATTTAAGTCTTATGAAGCCATCGCTCAGTCGAAGGGCTTTCTGCTGGTCTCTGCAAGCCCGCTGACGCGCTCCAGCCACCATGCAGGCGAGGACTTCGCCCGCCTCAAGTCGGCCCGTAGTGGCCTTTCTGGGGCCTTCTAGAGCTTGCCGCCGACTAACCACTCTGTGCCCAAACCGTTAAGCTTACCCGGCTAGACGACCGCCGCTGAAACGCGCATTCTGTAGCCAAGCAAGACGCGAAAAGCGCTGCGGGAGGATGGGAATGGGCATCACCCTCAACTGCGACATGGGCGAGAGCTTCGGCCTCTATAAACTGGGCGACGATGCGGCCCTGATGCCGTTCATCCACCTCGCAAATGTGGCCTGCGGCTTCCATGCTTCAGACTTCAATCACATGGCGAAAACAGTCCGCCTCGCTAAGGAACACGGTGTCCGAGTTGGCGCCCACCCCTCATTACCCGATCTCCAGGGTTTCGGCCGCCGCGAAATGAAAATCTCGCGCGAGGAACTCATAAACTGCATCGTCTATCAAGTCGGCGCGCTTAAAGGCTTTCTCGAGGCCGAAGGGATGTCCCTTAGCCACTTGAAGCCTCACGGGTCGCTCTACGGCATGTCAGCCCGTTCCGAGGACATGGCACACGCCGTTGCCGATGCGGCTGAAATTTTTAAAGTGCCTATTCTCGGCATGAATGGCACGTGGCACGAAAAGGTCTACAGCGCGCGCGGGCATGATCACCCAGGAAGCGGCTTCATCTCAGAATTCTTCGCCGACCTCGATTACAACGATGACGGCGGGCTCATCATCACCCGGGAACACGACGCCAAAGACCCGGCGGCGGCCGCCGCAAATTGCGTTCGCGCCATTCGAGACGGCAAGGTGCGAAGCACAGGCGGGAAAGACATCGCAGTTAAAGCCGAAACCATCTGCGTTCATTCCGACACGCCGAATGCCGTTGACATCGCGCGCGCCGTGCGGGCGGCGATCACACCCTACATCTGAACACGGTCGTGGAGACCACGTCATGGCGATCACGCAATTGCTCTCACCTCTCCCTGGCATTTTTTATCATCGCGCGTCTCCCGACTCGCCCGTGTTTAAAATGCCGGGCGACGCGATCGCAAACGGAGAAGTGATCGGGCTGATCGAGGTTATGAAATCCTTCAACGAAGTGCGCGCCGACGCGGCAGGCCGCCTGATCCGCTATCTGGTGAACCACGAATCCGAAGTCATGCCGGGCGAACCCGTGGCTGAGATTGATGCTTGAATGATGGAATGCTGTACAAGGTGAAAGCTGGTTGACCATGCCCACGCGCTACTCGTATGGAGGCGACGAACACATCTTCGTCGAGGTGGATGAGGCCATGTCGCTTGAAGCCTTCTTCAAAGGCCTCTCGATGACCAACGCCGTGCGCGACAGCCGAATTCGCGGCGTCACCGAGATTTGCCCGGCGAACGCCTCGTTTCAAATCAAGTTCAATCCTGACCAAATCAAGCCGAGCGAACTTCTGTCCGAATTGAAATCGCTTGAGAGCGCCGCAGAGCGCTCTGAACCTGTCATCAAGACGCGCATCATTGAAATTCCGGTCTACTACAACGACCCTTGGACCCACGAAACCTTGATGCGATTTCGCGAGCGCCATCAAGATCCGGAAAGCACCGACATCGCTTACGCCGCGCGCATCAATAATCTGGATGGCGTCGACGGCTTCATCAAAGCGCATTCCAGCGCTCCCTGGTTCGTATCCATGGTCGGCTTCGTGGCGGGCCTGCCGTTCCTCTATCAAATGGTTGAGAAGCGGCGCCAAATCCAAGTGCCGAAGTATCTTCGCCCCCGCACCGACACGCCCAAGCTCACAGTCGGCCATGGCGGATGCTTTGGCTGCATCTATTCCGTGCGCGGCGCAGGCGGTTATCAAATGTTTGGCATTACGCCCATGCCGATTTACGACCCCTCGCAGACCATCAGCTATCTGCGCGACTTCATGTGCCTCTTCAACCCGGGCGACATCGTCAAATGGAAGCCGATCGGACGGGATGAGTATGACGGGACGGTTGCCGACGTGGACGCAGGTCGCTTCGTGCCCCTAATCCGCGACGTCACGTTCTCGCTGCAAGACTTCAATCGCGATATCGACGCCTACAATCGCCAGCTTGATGGGGTTCTCCATGGTCACTAGAGACGTCCTCATTAGTGACTTGGCCATTAATGTTTTGAGCCCCGGACTTGCGACCACCGTCCAAGATCTTGGCCGGCCGGGCTACTATCACATTGGCATTCCGCTCTCGGGCGGCATGGATAGGTTCGCGTTGCGCGCGGCCAACATGCTCGTTGGCAACAGCGAAGACGCGGCCGTCTTAGAGGCCGTTTTTACAGGGCCAGAACTTGAGTTCACAACCGCCGCACTTGTCGCCGTGACGGGTGGCGATTTGCCGGCAAAGGTCGATGGAGTCCCGCAACCGGCTTGGACCTCGTTCCAAGTCCGAAGTGGTCAGAAACTCTCTTTTGGCGTGATCAAGGGTGGTGCACGCGCCTACATCGCCATTTCAGGCGGCATCGATGTGCCGGTCGTTCTTGGCAGCCGCTCAACCTATGCGCTCGGCGCACTTGGCGGCTACCAGGGCCGCAAATTGCAGCCGGGCGATCAGCTGCCTGTTGGCCACGCGGCGCCGGTAGCCGAAGGCTTGAGCATTCCCGCCAACTTGCGCCGCGGTCTTTCAAGCCCTGCTCAGCTGCGCACGCTTCCCGGCCTCTATAATCACCGTATCACACGTCAGTCGGCCGAGGCCTTTTACGCAGACACATGGAAGGTTGCGCCTGAAGCCGACCGCATCGGTTATCGCTTTCGCGGCGGCTCTCCGCTTGCCTTTGAGCCACGCAAACAGCCCTTCGGCGCGGGCTCCGACCCATCCAATATTGTCGACGCATGTTATCCTTATGGTTCGATCCAGGTGCCAGGCGGCACAGAACCCATCGTCCTGCATCGCGATGCGGTGTCGGGCGGCGGCTATTTCATGATCGGCACCGTGATCTCAGCCGACATGGATCTCGTTGGCCAGCTACAGCCAAACACGCCCGTTCGTTTTGTAGAAGTGACTATGGATGACGCTCTCGAAGCCCGGCGCCAACGCCAAGACGCACTGGCCAGCGTGCGCGCATCACTTGCGCGTTAAGGCCGCGCATTAAAGCATGGAACCAGCCGTCGCGCCTAACGTTCGCGCGAAATAGCTTATGTTCGACAACAGTGCCGTTTGCGGATCAAGTTCGTTACGCGAGAACCCGCACTTTCGGCTCCCGGACCCACAAACGCTTGCGCGCATGTAGAAGAAAACCGTCGAGATCTTCTTCGAGTGCTACAACGGCTTCATCCCGCTCTATACCGGCCTTCTCCAAGAGCGGCCATGCTTCCTTGCTGACGCCGATGGCTTTCAAATGTCCAAAAGCATTTGTAATGAAATCAGTCGCCGCACTGTCATTCATAAGATCGGCGCACCCCGCTTTGGAAAGTACGAGCGCTACGGCGTCGAAGAGAAATGACGGCGTTCCGGCAAGCTGACCATCTGCTTTCAGCTTCACGCCATCCTGAAGCGCCACGCCGCCTACTTTTGGAGCCACAATCTTCACACTCGCCCCTTCTGATT
>JAYSVT010000201.1:0-16022 GCA_043718455.1 Hyphomicrobium sp. | reverse complement strand
GCTCGCGCATGGCCAACGTCTTCAACATGATGCGGCCGCGCGACTTGATCTGGCCCTACATCGTCAACAATTACATGCTCGGCAAGAAACCGTTCCCGTTCGATTTGCTCTACTGGAATCAGGATTCGACGCGCATGGCGGCCGCGAACCACAAGTTTTATCTGCGCGAATTCTACAATGAGAACCGGCTGGCGAAGGGCGAGATGGTTATAGCCGGCAACCGGCTTGATCTAAAGCAGATCACATTGCCGATTTTCGAAGTGGCGACGCGCGAAGATCACATTGCGCCGGCCCCTTCTGTCTATCGCGGCTCAAAACTTTTTGGCGGCCCCGTCGAGTTCGTGCTTGCGGGGTCCGGGCACATCGCCGGTGTTGTCAATCCTCCGGACAAAGTGAAGTATCAGTACTGGACCGGCGGCGCACCGGAAGCCGATCTTGCCGGATGGCTGACCACGGCAAAAGAGCACCCGGGTTCTTGGTGGCCAAATTGGATCGAGTGGTTGGCCAAGCGCTCCGGCGGCTGGACCATTCCGCGCATCCCCGGCCAGAACCTCGGCACGCTCGAAGACGCACCGGGCTCTTACGTGAAGGCGCGCTGACGGGCAGCGTCACACCACGACGAATTCGCCTTCGAAGTCTGCCGGCCAGAGGACGGTGAAATCTTCGCCGCCGCTATCGCGATAGGCGACGGCTGCAATTTCGAGATCTTCGCTGGCAGCCGTCTCGACCAGTGGCTCGATCTTTTCCCAAACCTTCGATGGGTTCTTGGTGTTGAGAAACAGATTGACCACGCCCTCGCCCGGCTCGTGGCCGTCGACTTCGGCAATCTTCGATCCGTCGAGCACACTGATCAATTGGTCCTCGAGTTCGATGACCTTGTCGATGGTCTCTTCATCATCGCCCTGAAACTGCAGAACGAGCTGATAAATCATTGTCCCCGCCCTCTATGGCCCTGTTTAACCCAAATCCCAAACCCAGTCTCAAACCTGATCTAAAGCCTGACTTAGATCTGCAATAATATCGGCTTCGTCCTCGATACCAACCGAAAGGCGCACGACCTCTGGACCTGCCCCAGCCGCTGCACGCTGCTCGTCCGTCAACTGCCGGTGGGTCGTGGAGGCCGGATGAATGACGAGGCTGCGTGTATCGCCGATATTGGCCAGAAGTGAAAAGAGCTTCAAGCCGGAAACGAATTTTACACCCGCTTCATATCCGCCCTTAAGGCCGAATGTGAACACCGCGCCCGCTCCCTTCGGGCATATTTTCTTGTGGAGTGCATACCCCGCGTTGCCCGGCAACCCAGCGTAGTTGACGAACGAAACCTTGGGATGCGTTTCGAGGAAATGGGCGGTTGCGAGTGCGTTCTCACAATGGCGCTGCATGCGCAGCGGCAAGGTTTCGGCGCCCGTCAGCAGCAGGAATGCGTTCAGCGGAGCGATGGCCGGCCCAATGTCGCGCAGACCCATGACCCGCGCCGCAATGGCGAAGGCGAAATTTCCAAATGTCTCGCCGAGCACCATTCCGTTGTAGGATTCATTCGGTTCGACAAGGGTTTTATAGCGATGCCGGCTCTTCATCCAATCGAAGGTCCCGCAATCGACAAGTGCGCCGCCAATCGAGTTCCCGTGCCCGCCGATGAACTTCGTTAAACTATGGACCACGATATCGGCGCCGAAGTCTTTCGGGCGGCAAAGGTAGGGCGTCGCGAGCGTGTTATCGACAATGAAAGGCACGCCCGCCTTCTTGGCGATGGCCGCAATCGCGGGGAGATCGATGACGACGCCGCCGGGGTTTGCGATGCTCTCGCAGAAAATAGCGCGGGTGCGCGGCGTTATCGCGCGTTCGAAAGAGGCCGGATCGAGGGCATCGGCCCACTGCACGCGCCAGTCGAATTTCTTGAACGAGTGATTGAACTGATTGATGGAACCGCCGTAAAGCTGGCGTCCGGCAATAAACTCGTCGCCCGGCTCAAGTAGCGTGTGAAACGTCAGAAATTGCGCGGCATGCCCTGAAGCGACGGCAAGGGCCGCTGTGCCGCCTTCGAGCGCCGCTATGCGCCCTTCGAGCACGGCCTGCGTTGGGTTGGTGATGCGCGTGTAGATATTGCCGAAGGCCTGCAAGCCAAACAGCGATGCCGCATGGTCTACGTCGTTGAAAACGTAAGAGGCCGTCTGGTAAATCGGCGTGGCCCTAGCGCCGGTTGCAGGATCGGGGCTCGCGCCCGCGTGCACCGCGAGAGTTGCAAACTTGGGTTCGGGCGTCGATGGCATGTCTCAATTCCTCGCTTGGCAACTTCAGCCGCCAAGGAGGATGAGGCGCGGCGCCCTGTCAATGGGCGCACGCAAATTTGCCGGCATCAGATACGAACGGATCAGATCTTCGCGATCTGACCGGCGATACCACAGTGCCACTTTTGAATCGTCCAATTGGGATGGTCGCCGACCCACTTGGCCATTTCCATCTGGCCAAAGCTCATGCACTGCTGAGCCGTAACACTATCGGCTTCAAAGTTGAGATAAACGTCCTTGCAGTGGGACGGTTGGTCAATCATGCAAACGGCAACAACTAGCTCTATCATTCTACACCCCCAGGTGTTGAAAGGCCGATCGCTCGGCGAGCGATCTGGTCTTGAGTCCTGGGCGTGTCCTCGATGAAGGCTTTTTATACCTACAATGTTGAGACGAGAGTATGCAGATTGGGTTAATTGCTCAAGATCTCGGCGGCCACAGTTTCTGCCTGGTTATCAGCCAACGTCAAATACTACCATTTATGTGGCGTTAATGCAACAAACTATGCCTAGTTGTTGCCCAATCACAGCAGAAGAGCGCTTAGATCTTTGGCACAGTTCTTGAGACGACTCTCGTCGCGCCGAAGCTGCGTGCAATTTGGGTCCAGCGCGCCACAGTTTGATTCGGAATAACTGTAAAATTCCGAATCGTTATTGCGTCCGCAGATCATTCTGCTGCTATCGCAGTTCTGTGCGCGGCTGGCGGGTCTGATAAAGCGACTGAGGGGTCATGTTGAATTCGCAAGGAACGGCACCGGTTCAAACAACCGCACGTGCCGAACGTTTAACGCTGGCGTGGTTTGCCAAGCGATCGGCGCTCTGGGCATTGATAGTCGCCACTGGCATCGGAGCCGCCTGCGGCCTCTATGCCATTGCTGGAGAACAGGGCAACGCAGCCGCCTCGGGGTCTTCGCTCCATGTCCAGACTGCGCCAAGCGGCTGACACAGTACTTTCCCAGCAGGGTCATAGTTTCGCTCAATGGGGCTGCGAAACACGCCTATGACTTGGTTAACTGTGTTGCGGTTCAATGCAATCGCGACACAACCGAACCCTGGGCGCATGAAACGGTCACATAGCATCGCAGTTGCGATCGCGGCAGCAGCCCTTTTGGTTGGTGCCACAGCTAGCGTGCGTGCAGGTGCGCCATCCCCCTCGCACAGTGGGGCACCAGCGTCCGTGCAGGCGGCAGGCGGTCAGAAGACTCCCAACCCGCAGCCAATAGCCGTGCCAAAGCCCGCGCGGGACACGCTTTTGCTGTCCGCCAAAGGGCGGGCTGCACGCCAAGCGGCCATCTCCAAGGTCAAGGTTTGGGCGATGCAGCTGCAGAAATTCGACGTCGCAACGGCCAAGGCCACGAATGCCGATATGCTGGTGACTGACGCAACCACGGCATCGATTACCGGCCAGCCTTTCACCGCCAGCGATGTTGCCGCTTTGAAAGTAAAACCGGACGGCAGCAAGCGCCTGCTTATCTCGTATCTTTCTATCGGCGAAGCGGAAGACTACCGGCCGGATTATTTCACATCCGAGTACATGGAGGAGGATGCGCCCGATTGGCTCCTCTCGGAAAATAAGGTCTGGAAAGGCAACCGCATCATCCGTTTCTGCAACGAGGGCTGGCAACAAACCATACTCGGCGACGACCAAGGCATGAGCGTTTACAACAGCGTTGAGTCTTCCCCACTCTACAAGCTCATCGAGCTCGGCTTTGACGGTGTTTATCTCGACCGCGTTGACGTCTACGCCGAGGTCCAGAAGGACTGCCCCGACGCTGCCAACAAGATGGTTGCCTTTGTCGAGCGGCTCGCGGCCCATGCGCGCAAACGCAATCCCAACTTCATCGTTATCCAACAGAACGCCGAGGAGTTGTTGGAGCACAAGAGAATGATCGATGCCATCGACGCCGTGGCCAAGGAAGACCTGTTTTACGGGGCCGACCACTCGCAAAATGCAAACCCGCGCTCCATGGTCGACAGCACGTTAGCCAATCTGGCATATGCCAAGGCCGCGGGACGGCCGGTTTTTATTCTTGACTACTTGAATGATCCCCAACAGCGCAGTATCGACAGGGCTAAAATCGAAGCCCAAGGGTTTGTGCCATATATCGGCCCCCGGCCGCTTGACCAGCTTTGGCTTCCGGGCGCGGATGGCTCGTGAACGCAATTGCTTCTCACGAACGAGCCGGATAATCATTTTCGTAATGCGTTTATTGAGCACCATACCAATTTTAGCTAGCGCGCTTTGCGTCATGAGCGTTCCCGCCGTGGGTGCACCTGATCGCGCGCCAGGGTCACGCCCGAAATCGCAAGCGTCTGTTCCTGATTCAAGCGCGCCTACTTCAAGTGCGCCAGCCCGCGAGCGGCGCGCACTGCTGTCGCCAGTGAAATCATGGACAGTGCAACTTCGCTATATCGATCTTGGCGCCGTCAAAGCCGCGCCCGTCGATCTGATCGTCATTGACCACGCCCGGCACCCAAAACAAGTTGCGGAAGTTTCCTATACGCCGGCCGACATCCTACCGCTCAAGACACAGCCCAATGGCAAACGCCGGATTGTGCTCTCATACCTTTCGATGGGTGAAGCCGAGCGCTACCGGGATTATTGGAAACCGGAGTGGGACAACAAGGAAACCCGCCCCCAATGGCTCGGCCAGGAAAACGCCCAGTGGCCTGGAAACTTCCTGGTCAACTTTACCGACCCGGAATGGCAGTCGCTCATTTTCGGTACGCCCGAGAGTTATCTCGACCGCATCATCGCCGCTGGGTTTGACGGTGTCTATCTTGATCGCGCCGACGCGTTTGAGGATGGAGACGGCGCTACGCCTGCAAAAGCTGATGCAATGACCGGCTATGTCAAGCGTCTCGCCGATCATGCGCGCCGCCTCAATCCGCGTTTTTTGATTGTCATGCAGAATGCAGAAGCCTTATTGCGCGATGCCTCCCTGCGCGCGAGGCTCGATGGGGCCGCGAAGGAAGACCTATTATTTGGTGTCGACCATTCGGAAACCGCCAACCCAAAAGATATGGTTCGCGAAAGCCTCAATTACATGAGGCTTGGCCACCGGGCAGGCTTGAAGATCTTCCTGCTTGAATACGTAAAGTCTCGCGATTCAATCGAGAGATTGCGCACTCTGGCGCGGCGCGAGAATTTCCTGTTGCACCTCAGCGAGCGCCATCTCGATCACCTCACTCTCGATGAGACAAGCGACGCAACGCCTGCACCCTCAGGGAGGCCTAAGCCGAAATAAGCCCGCTTCCATTTCTCCAAGGCGCATTCCGTCCCGCCCAGCCCGAACGTTTCGGCGCTTTCTTTTTTGCTTATTTTGGCGGCGATTTTGACGTAGGCTTCAGCGCCGTCGCTAGAACTTGATTGGCGCGCGGCTGGCGCGCTAACTGGAGAAGAACTTATGCCGGACTGGATATGGACGATCTTGCTGCTATTGCTGGTTGCGGCCTTGATTTATGCGGCGTTTTTGTTCGGCCGTTCCATGGCCGGCCAAGGACAAGCATCGCCGGCGAATGCGCCTGAAGCTGCGTCAAACGAGAGGAACACTGAGCCAATCCCAGAGCGGCGCGCGCCGCCAAGACCAACGGCTCCGCCGCCGCCAGCGCTTGCCGGAGGCAACGGGGGCCAATCCGGCGCACAGTCAGCGGCGCCGAAGCGTAGCGCACCACCGCCAGCCGCGGCCGCTGGGTCCTCGCCACCCGCCGCGAGACCTGCGTCAACCGCCCAACAACCAGAGCGCCGCGCTGCGCCACCCCCCGCTGCGGCTAGCGGCGAGAGAACTGCCAGCCAGCAATCCCAACCCCCGCAATCTCAACCCAAGCGCACGGCCGCCCCGCCGCCCGTGCAAGCGGCATGGTCCAGCGGCAAACCGGATCCCACAAAGAAAAGCTGAGTCCCAGCTTCAGCAACCCGTGTCGCTGGCCTTCACGGCGCGCGAAGCAATCGCGCAGACCGCCACATGCCGCTGACTAGGCCGCCAACTAGACCGCCAACTCGGCCGCTGACTGATGTCATGCGCGACGGAGCCGAGCCAACGATAGAGGGGTTGTTGCCGATAAAGGTCAGATAATTGAGCTTCGCCATGGTGCGGTCGGCGACGGCGAGGGCAACGCCGCTCGCAATAAGCGCCGCAAGAAAATAGCCCGCGCCGTAGTATTCTTCGCCCCACTGCACCGACAGATACGCAAAGGCCGCGTTCAGCGCAAAAAAGAGGCTCTGCAGGGCGAAATAAATGCGCCGCCGGTCAAAGAACACGACAATCGACGTGGCCGCGATGAACACGAACATGAAGACCGAACCGATGGCGCCAAAGCGCAAAATGGCAACTTGGCGGAACTGCAGGTTCAAAATCTCGACGATGGCCGGAGCCGATAAGGCCAGAACCGCGGCGATCGCGGCCTGAGCCACCGTAATGAGCGCAAGACTCTCGAAAGAAAATCCTTCAAGACGCACGCGCGCAGCTTCAATCTGATCGATGGTGCCATGGCCCTGCACCGTGCCGAAGTAGTTCTGATAGCGTTCGAAAAACTGCGTTTCGAGCTTCATGACAAACTGGGCTAAGGCAGGAATGATGACCAGAGACGCAATGAACATTGCGCCATCGTAAAGTGGCGCGTGAATGAGCCCGCCTTGAACACTCTGTCCCTCGCCCGAAAACCAGAAGACCCATTTATCGATCCAGATTCCAGCCGTTCCGAGCAATGCCCCAGCAGCGAGATAGCCGTAGGTGCGATGTCCTCTGAGAAGCGTGCCAATCGCTTCAAAAGGGTTTTCCAGGGGAAACGGGAATGTTGCAAAGACGCGCAGCGTCAGTCCAAAAAACGTAACGGCCAAGCCTGTGGCAAAACCCCAGACCATGCCAGCCGCACCAAACCCCGTGAGGGCCGCCGCGGTCGCGCCCGCGACTGAGATGGCAAGGCCCGCGAGGAATGACCACGTGATGCCCCGGTAATCGCGAACCGCTCCGCAAAACGCAACGGCCACCCAGATGAGGGCAACAATTGATGTGGCAGCATAAAGTGAGATCGCAAGTTTCGGCGGCACTGCGAAATAGGCAACGAGCGCGGCGACGCCAACGGCCACCACTGCCAGCGCTACGGTAAAGCCCGCGATGAGTAAGGGGCGCACACTTTCGGGTTCACGCTTCCAAAGCCGGTCTGCGAGCAATCGCGTCGCAACAATCGTGACCGGCGCCGTCAGCACGAGTGACGTCGCGAACGCATAAATAACGACAGCCCGGAACGTCGCCAGCGTATCGTGACCCGCGATTGTTTCGGCGAACGCCGTGATCGACAAGAGACTGAAAATCGTGAACAGCCAGGGCCCAGCAGCAATGACCGCGGCGTGGCCCGTCGATTTGATAACGTCCGAAAGCGACTCTTGCTCGTTAAGTGAACGCAATGCAAAGCCAATGCCTGCCATGATCATGCCGCTCCCTGTCTAGGAGCAGTGATTGTTGCGTGCAAATCGGGCGCCACTTTCAGCCGCGCATAGAGATCGGCGTAAGCGCCGGCCGCCTGCTCCGACGTGTAGCGGGTTGACACGCGCGCCTTCAAAGCGTCGCCCGCATTCCTGCGCCATTGATGATCGGTGAGCAGCCTCTCTGCAGCGGCAGCAATTTCGTCAGCGGCAGCAAGATGCGTGATTTCGCCCCCCGCGCCCAAGTGCGGGACTTCGTCAGCGCGGCCTTCTATGATTTCCCGGCAAGACCCGACATCTGTCGCAACAAATGGGATGCCTGCGGCACCTGCTTCCAGAATGACCAGCGGCTGGCTTTCGCTTAAACTCGTCAGCACCATCACGTGGATCTGGCCGAGATAGTCGAGAATGTTCACCGGTCCTGTGAATTTCACAACCTGCTGCAGGCCATGCTCGCCAACAAGCCGGCAACACTCGTTGTAATACTCCGGGTCTTCTTCCGTCGGTCCAATGACCCAAGCCCTCAGATCCGGAACGCGATTCGCCAGGAAACGCGCCGCCTCGATGTAGGTTTTCACGTCTTTAATGGGAACGACACGGCCGATGAGTGCCATCGTTGGACGGCTTGACGCGGGCGCGGGATCGATGTGGGCGAACTTACTAACATCGATGCCGTTGGCGACGACGGCGAGCTTGTCGTCGCTTGCACCCAGGTTTCGCTGCGGTGCCTGGTTGTCGCCATACAAGGTGATGACGTCCGTTGCGGCCTCATAGCAAGTGCGCGCGTAGGCTTCGAATGCTCTGACCCACATGTCGCGCAAATCGAAACGAGGGTCATCGAGCGAATGTCCTTTGTCGATCGTGTCAGCGACCCAATCCGCCATCAAGAGTTCGATACGGCGCTCATTGGTATAAATGCCGTGTTCCGTGAGCACCGATGGCCGCCCGGTTTCAAGGCGCGCCCGCGCGGCCAGCAGGCCAGCATAGCCGGTCGAGATCGTGTGATAAACGTGCGCTTTCGGAAGCGGGTGCTCCAGAACCGCAAACAGACCGCTCAACAGCGCTCTCCAGGCCCAGAAATAATGCAGGAACGATCCGTTTGGCATTTCACGCCGGTACATATCCTGCACAAGCTGCCAGGCGGCTGGCGAATTGAAGAGCTCTTCGAGACTGATATGCGCCCGTGCACGCCCGAGTTCTTCAATCACGCCGCTCAGATGCGCCGCGCCGCCTTCAGTCATGAGACGCGTTAGCCGGTCCCCGAGTTGGTCTATATTCGGCGGCACCCGTCCACGGCTTCTTGGCTTGGCGCCAAATTGCTGCAAATAAAGATGCTCAAAACGCACCAGATTTGGAGGCGCCGGATAGCGCGATTTCTGCCCCATGGGACGCGGCCATAGGGACACGATCGAAAAACGCACCTCCGGCTGCGAACGCATGAGCCAATCTAGCCAGGATGAAACGCCTCCCGGCACATAAGGATAGCAACCTTCCACAATCAGGCACACGTCCACAGGCTCTGCATTTTGCTTGGCGGCCGCCGCTGACGGGGTCATGCCGCTTGCCTCTCTCCGTGCCGGCGCAGACGCAACGCCCGGTGCTTTGCAATACTACGAACGCGGCGCAGGACGCGGAGGTCTCTGTAGCGGCCAGCTTTCAGCAAATAACGCTCTATCGCAATGGCCGCCCCTGCGTCCGTTTGCGAAGCCACCGTTGCGATATCGCTGCCACTCGCAAGTGAGCGCTCGAGAATACCGCGCGCGACGTCTTGACAGACACGCTGTTCAGGCATTTCGACCAGTGCGCACCCTTGCAGGGCCTGCAATTCACTTACGCGCATGAGCGCGTCCGGCCCGCTTGCCTCTTTGCCTTCGATTGAAATTCGCTGAATGCGCGTTTTCAGATTTGCTTTGACATGCGCCACCACGGCGGCTGCCTGCACGCGAACAACGGGTTCCGGGCTTTTGAGGGCCGCTTCCAGAACGGGCGTGTAATCGGGGTGAAACTGCCGTGCAATCAGGCCCAGCGCTTTCTGGCGTTCGTCCAACGTGCCGCGCTCGATAACGTGCAAGAAGTTCAGCGGCGCGGGGGTGTCGAGTCTCGGCACGCGCCCTGACGTGATGCGGTCGTGTATTTGGGTTGCGCGGCCCGGCCGTCCGGCCGAAGCTAAACGCTCATACCAATCTTTGAGAATCCCAGTTGCCGATCCCGCGTTCGCCCCACCCCCGTTAGCCCCAGTGGCCATGCCCGCGCTAGCATAAAATGGCACAGCCGCCACTGCCGCGGCAGCACCGGCCGGTCCCGCGACCATCACCATTAGCAGGATCGTGGCAGCCATCGATAAGTCGCTGCCGCGTTCCCGGCCCGCAAAGAGAAAGATGGCGACGACAGCGACAATGACAGTGTGCAAGGCCAACGTAATCGGCAATGCATCGTCCATAGACAGGCCAATAAACAGAACGGCCGATTCTCCAGTCAGCGCCAAAAGCGCACCAAACATTTCCCGGGACTTTACTGACGCTCGATCCGTATTGGCGATCGCACTCTGCGACGCGGGCATCATGTTTTGCCACCAATCACTGAAAAACGATCGGACGCGACTGATTGCGGGCAACGTCCGCAACGTCCTCGTCGCTCGACGGGGAAGGTTCGGCCGTCTCTGGCGACGACACCTTCTGCCAGGAAAGTTGGCGCCACCCGCTCGTCAACCGCCCAGAATTGGGTTCGACAGCATCAACAGCTCGCTGCGTGTTATCGACCACGATGCGCGGCTCGGAAAGACATGGCGCGATGAAGCGCGCGATCATGGCAAGACGCGCATTCAACTCTTGCGACAGTTGGGCCGGGTCGCTCGTTTTAAGACAGAAGAGGCCGATGACGCGCCGTGTTTCGGGGTGAAGAATAGGCTGGGCCGCGTGCGCGACGCCAGCAAGGGCCGCTTCGTCCTCCGCCCGCAAAACGCTCAACGTCCGCCGCTCGCTCACGACCGCACGATAAAGAGGATGGTGAGCGGGAACCGAACCCAGCGGCGGCATAACGCCATCACCAGCCGACGCTGCGATCACGTCAAGCGCTGCTGGCGATACAGTAAAGACCGTGAGCCGCGACTCCGGAAAGGCGTGCTGGCGCAGTTCCTGCAAAGCTTGCGGCAGATCAACAGATGAAGCTGTAAAGGCCACCAAGCAATCCATCGCTGCAGCGCCCGACGCTGGCCCCACCGACGTCAACTGCCGCTCTAGCCGGTTGCAACGGTTTTCCAAGGCCGATGCATAGGATGCAAGACTTTCCGCTTCCATCGTCCGGCTACCAAGCTGCAGCTTCAAGGACTGCTTGACCTCGATCTGGCGCAACCGGAATTGGCCAAGCACCAACGCCACTCCGATCCACAAGATTGGCAGCGCCCAAATCCGCAAGAGAAACGCGAAGAGATTTTCCCCGATCGCCTGTTCCGGTAAACCATTAATGGTGTACGCGAGCGTTGCAACGGCAGCCGCCAGCAATCCGGCGACTGTCCCGTATTGCAAGCTCAACAACAAAACCGGCACCCAAAAAGGGCTCGGCTCCAGTGTTGTTAAATCAAAGCCAGGTATCAGATAGCTGACGAGATAGATGAGCCCCATAACGAGGACGAGTTCGACGAAGGCCCCAACAGGCGGCAACACAGGCAGCCAGACGGCGCCATGGCTCCCAGCGCCATGGGTCGTCTTGAGGGTATTCCAAAGCTCTCGGATCTGGCTCAAACAGTTTCTTTCGGTTTTACGCTCATATTACTCTTATCAGTCGCGGGGCGTGCCCTGCCAGCGCTTCCTAGAAAATACAGTCTTGCACCGGCCAGGGCAACGCTCCCTCTCAGTAGACGCAAGTCCTGGTGAATATTGGGCACTTACTGGTGTATTTTTGAGCCGGCTACGGACGAACCGCCGCGGGTTTAGGCGCGGGGCTCGCATTTGTTGCGGGGGGGGCGCTGCGTGCAGCCTTGGCCTTCTCCCGGGCCGATTCCCGGGTTAACTTCTGTTTTTGCCGAAGTGATCTCAGGGATTTCGTACGCTGCAACACGCGCGCCGTTTTACGAAGAACCTTCGTGTTCGCATGAGGGCGGGCATCATGCCGGCTGTCACGAACAGTTGGTACGCGCGAGCGCACGACCTTGAGCCCAATAGCGGCGGCCTGACGATCAGCGTCGTTGGAGACTTTGGCCAACAGCGATTTTCGCCAAGGCTCAAGCGGATCGGCTGAACCTGCGGGCGGTAACTCAAAACGGATCTGGCGGCTACGGCCTGCACTGGGCATGCCTGATTCAGAACCTGGTTCGGTTTTCTTTTCGCGGCTACCATTGATTGAAGTGTCTGCCTCCGGTTCCGCAATTGCCTCGGCGACGTCCCGAACTTGCCGTGCCTCTGCTTTGTAGCCTGCGCTATTGAGCGCCTGAACAAGTTTTAACAATGGTTCCGCCGGTAACGCCTTGAGACCGAATTTTTGGGCGCCTGCCAGAGCCGTCTTGGGATCTTGAGCTTCGATCGCGGCGAAGATGAAGCGGACGGCCGTCCCTTCTTCCTTCAACGAAGCGTTTTCGAGCCAGCCCCGCAAATAAAGCTGTGCCGCACTGGACTGAGACTGCTCGAGCAGCCGTTCGGCGATTGTGAGCGCTATACTGTCGCCGGCTTCGCCCGACTCCTTCGCCAGGCTGAGTGCCGAAGAGGGATACTTGCTGCGGGCAAATGTATCGATGATCCCAACGGCGAATGCATCGTCTTTGGTGGCCTTGATCCAGCGCAGTGCCCGCCTTTCGGCCTCTTTCGGCTGTTCCTGTTCCAACAGAAATGCCAGCAACTGAAATCGCTCGCCCGGTTCTTTGAGACGTTTAACGTCATCGATTGAGCGTAAAATGGCAGCGGCCTGTGCGCTATCTCCCTCGACTGCAAGCAATTCCGCCAAGCGTGCCAGATCGTCGGGACGGCGATACCCTTTCTGGCGGCACGTCACGATGGCAGCCTTCTCCGCGTTGTAATCACCCTGCAATCTGTGGCTGGCGATCAATTCGCGGCACGTACCTTCGGAGTAGCGGATCTCAACTTCCGACCCCAACGCGGCCACGCGGCGTTCTAAATTCTGGGTATCGCGGTAAAACTGCGCCAGCCTTTTACGCAGCGCTGCATCGCGCGGCCGTTGCACAGTCATTTCTTCGAGAAGCTCGCGGGCCCGCGCGACGTTGCCCTCATTCTCATATAACCCTACCATTTGATGCAACGTTCGATAGCGCTTGTCTCCGCCTTGATAGGCCCCTTCGAGAATTGTGAGGGCATCGCGGGAGTGCCCATCCCGCTCAAGCATGGCGATACGTTCGTTGTCACCCGGCAGCATCCCCCAGCCAGCCACAAGCGCCAGTCCGAAGATGGCCGCCATGATGGCGTGGTAAGGCTTGATGGCGTTGAGATTGATATTAGCCATCGCGGCACACCACCCTCACCTCGAGGGGCTCTATCGCATCGGCTTCGAGTTTGATGGCGAATGTTCCGGTAGAATCGGCCTTGACCGTGTTTTTGGTCAAAGATGCACCCGATCGCTGCGCAAAAATTTCATAACTGTGTTCAGGGGTGCCCTGCCACACCATTTCGCCAGGACCAAAACCCTGTGCATCTATCGTAAACCCGCACTGTGCCTCTGCTTGCAAATTGCTGAGCTGCCAACGGCTCTCGACCAGTTGTGGCTGACTTGCAGCAATGCTCTCTTGTGGTTTGGCAGACTTTCGCAGCACGATCAAAGCCGGTTCGACCGCAGAATCGAGTGAGACGTACAGGGCTCTATTCAACCTCTTGGCACCCAGAACCCCCTGACTTCGCGCGATGTCGATATCGAACTCTTGAGCCTCATCAAAACGAAAAGTCTGAACCGAACTACGATTTGAGATCGCCCAGCTCATGGCATCGACCTGTTGAATAACAGCATCGAAGAAACTTCCGGCAACCGCCGCGTAAGTCGAGGCTTTGACAGGTATGACGGGCGACGTTCGTGCAAGATTGAGAAAATGCTTGATGGCCGAGAGCGCACCAGGCTTTTCGCCCGAATACATATGATAATAGAGATTGAAAGGCTTCAGGCGCCGGGGACTTTCGGTGTTGTTGAGTGTCTGCTCCAGCATCAGCAGTCCGTAATATGGCCCACGCCAATTGTTGGTGTATGTGTTCTCGTTGCTATTTGCCGCATAGATCTGCCGTTCTGCCCCGACCGGCCGCGCAATCGGGGGAACATAGAAGACCGACGGAAACTCGGCATCAAGGCGCGTGTCGCCGCCATTCATGTTTTGAACGCCCGCTTGCCGGGTCGCGCGAACGATTGCTTCTGATGGCTCTGTGTCGCCACTCCAAAGATAGATCCCGGCCTTCTTGCCGGTAGGAGCCAAACTTTCCGACAGTGCCAGCGCGCCGTTGACCTCGGTTGCAATGTCGAATGGCTCTTTGAGATAGCCTCTGGGTAGATCTGCCGAACCCGCGACATACCGGTTTCGCGCGTCCGAAATCTGGGATTTTCCAGCAATCTTGTAGAGAATTCCCCGCATCCGGTCCATGATCGTCGATGATGGTCTAGTGACCTGGTCAATCAGAGCCAGCTCACCCTTACGATCATAATTCTCAAAAAAACCCCAGGCAAAAGGATGCGTATAGGTGTGGCTTGCGACCTCAACCTGAGGAAGTGCGAATATTTTCGCAGCACTTTGGCGCGTCGTCTCTAATCCCCCAAGTTCAGGCACTGCGTCGCCCGCGATTAGACCGACCGAAACCGGCAAGTCACGAAATGGTTCTATGGCTTCGGCGCGGATTACGTCAGCCGTGGAGGTCTGCAATTCGCGGAAGCCTTCGATCTCGGAAATGTTGTTCCAGCCATCGCCGTCGATATGACTAAAATACATGCGCCGCCCGAACAGCGTCGTGACGTCCGGCACAGGAAAGCGATCCTCCCCAAGAGCCAACTTGAAGAACAGGAATGGATTGACGATCCAGCGCGCCTTGTCGGCCGCTTCGTCATAAAAAATCGTGAAGCCGTCGGCGACGTAGCCGCCGCCTGGACTGGTCACGATCAATGCCGAAGACGGTACGCCATCGATATCGGGAACACTCGCCGAAAGATGCACTTGCGCCGCGGCCGACGCCGGCTGCAGAACCGGAAATGCGGGTAAGACTTTATCGATTGGCCGCTCAAAGCCGGCCATCTCGCTATTGACAGTAAGCAACTTGGACTTGTGCGTGACTTTCACGAATTGATCGGTGAAGCGTAGGCCGAGCCTTGCAAAGATCCGCGACACCACGTCCTGCGTTCCGGGCGGCTCGGGTGGCGCGAGCTCAGCAAGGCACGCCAGCCGCAACCCTGCGGCCGTCGCGGTATCGAGCCATGCGAGATAGCCTTTGGCGTCTGCCAGCGGCTCGGAAAACCACGTCACAATTCCCCGGTACCGCTGCAGCTCCTCGCCTGCCGGAAGCGTTCCGTTGACATCCGTGAAAGCCAATTTGTAGCCGAGCCAGTTGAGTGGCATTTCGGCAAGCCGGTGCAAGCGGGACCGGTCCGGTCTCTTTTCGTGACGGCTATCGTATAGCGCAAGGATCTCGCGCAGCACCGGGCGCGAGGCAAACTCAACCTCAATCGCGTAGGCTGCGGGATGCGCGAATAAGCTCAGCAAGAACGCCAAGGCGAAAAGAGTTGATCGGATCTGCAATTTATGGGTCACGACGGTACCGGTTCTGCCTAGAGAGCTAAAACTATAAATGGTTGCGCGCGCAAACCAAACGTTCCATTGGCCGCCAGACTTCCGGCCGCCAACCTAGTGTCCCTACGCGGATACAGACAACACTGCGGCCCCAAGTTGCCTGCAAAACACCATTTCATGGTTTTTTCTGTATGCCTTGAGTTGTGTCCACTCCGAGTGCCGCCACGACCATTGGTACGCCCGGGCAATCGCGTAACTACTTTCATCAAAAAGCGATTTCGGCAACATCAGCGGCCTTGATAACACTTCGCTTCTGCCGCTATCATACACTCTTGTGTGTGGGGCAGCCTGAGGGCCGGCAAGTAATGACGGAACAGCAAAAAAAGTTTCCAGAGTTCTACGTGACTGCTCCACAGCCCTGCCCTTATTTGCCGGGCCGTCTTGAGCGCAAGCTTTTCACGCATCTCACCACCGATAAGCCCCACGAATTGATTGATCGCCTGCTGACGACCGGGTTTCGCCGCAGCCAGAATATCGCTTACGTGCCCTACTGCGAAGGCTGCCAGGCATGCGTGTCTGTGCGCGTCTTGACGGCCGAGTTCGAGATGGAC
>JAYSVT010000021.1:0-2844 GCA_043718455.1 Hyphomicrobium sp. | reverse complement strand
AGGAAATGGAATTCAGGGCACTGTTAATCGAAGCACATGAAGATAAGTCTTTGCCCGAATTGCTGATGCCCCCACTCCGGCAAGCTTTGCTTGGCCTTGATCGCGCAGGAAAACTAAATGAAAAGGTAAAAAAGGGCCTGCGGATACTCAAGAGCTTTGCTAACGGGCTCAAGGTCAAATACGGCGAGATCGAAGTTGGCCTCGATATCGATCCAGAGCAAGGTATTGGTGACAGTGGAGATCTTGAAAGCGATCTGCCAGACCTGTTTGTCGCGATTGGCGAAGCGGCAAAGGCAAGAGGCACCGTCGTAGTGTTGCTCATCGATGAACTGCAATATCTGAGTGAGAACGAACTTAGCGCCCTGATCATGGGGATGCACAAGATTAGCCAGAAAGACCTGCCTCTTGTGCTAATCGGCGCTGGCCTGCCCCAGCTTGTGGGAAACATGGGCCGCTCGAAATCCTACGCCGAACGGCTTTTTGATTTTCCAAAAGTGGGAGAACTATCGGAAAAGGATTCATATGTAGCGATTGCGGAACCGGTTTCGAAAGAGGGGGAAAAAATTGCCAAGGCTGCGGTCGCCGAGATTGTAAAGGCTACACAAGGGTACCCATATTTTCTACAAGCCTGGGGTTACCACTCCTGGAATACGGCCAAAAAATCGCCGATCTCGGCGAAAGACGTTCAGGTTGCGCGCAAGTCTGTCCTTGAAAGCCTTGATACAAGTTTCTTTCGCGTTCGATTTGATCGTCTAACGCCAAGTGAGAAACGATACCTGAGGGCCATGGCGGAACTCGGCGCTGGCCCACATCGATCGGGTGATATAGCCGAAATTCTGGAAGTAAAAGTCCAGAGCGTTGCGCCTGTGCGCAACAGCCTGATCAGGAAGGGAATGATTTACAGCCCTTCTCACGGCGATACAGCCTTTACCGTACCGCTCTTTGACGCGTTCCTAAAGCGGCAGATTCAGAAGTTCCAGCGTGATGCATAGTTTGGGAGAAAGGGTCAGGAACGAATGCCCACTAACTCAACTCCCTAATCTTAAACGGCAGGCCGCCTTTGGGGGTGAGGGTGACTGTGGCGTTGAGACCCGCTGGGTTTTTGCCGACATACTCCGGGCGGAAACGGCGCAGCAGCATGGACAGCGCAAGCGTGTTCTCGACCTGGCTCATGGCGCCGCCGATGCACGAGCGTTTGCCCGCGCCAAACGGAATGTAGGAGTACTTGACCTGCTTCTTGGCAGCTCCACCCATCCAGCGTTCGGGGCGGAACTCTTCGGGATCCTCCCAGAATTTCGGATTGTGGTGCGCGCCATAAGCAAACAGTGTGACGCGATCGCCCGGTTTGATTTCCTTGCCGCCGATTTCGTCCGCCGCGACGGCAACGCGGATCAAGCCCCAGATGGGCGGATAAAGCCGCATGGTTTCCTGAATCACGGCGCGCGTGTATGCGAGGCCTGAATAGTCAGCGGCGGTTGGTTCGCGGTCGCCGTAAACGTCTTCGCCTTCGCGGCGGATGCGTTCTGCGGCTTCCGGGCGGCGCGAGGTTTCATACATGGCCCAAGCGAGCGTTAGAGCCGTCGTCTCGGTGCCAGCCCATAGATATTGTTTTAGTTCGTCGATGGCTTGCTGTTGATCAAACTCAGGAACGGCCGGATCTTTGACAGCCGCTTCAATCATCGTGAGTAGCGTGCGTTCGCGCATTTCGCGCGGGTCGGCGCCCATGACGGCGTCCGGCACGTTGGCCCAAACTTCCATGGCTTTGGCGGCATCTTCTTCCGTGATCTCGAAGATTTCGCCAGCTTGTTTGCGGAGGCGAATGTCGCGGTGATTCATAACGTCGGTGTAGGTTTTGACGCATTTGAAGACGACGTGCGGATTGAACGGCATGTCGCGATCAAACAGTGCCTTGCAAATCATGTCAGCGGCGAGCGTCCAGGTCTGTTCGACCATTTCGAAGGTTTCGCCGGACTTGGCGAGATCAGCCCAGATATCCATCTTGGACTGGATGGCCTGCAGGAAATAAGGGATGTACTCGGCGAACATATCCGGGTGGAATGCCGGCTGCTGCGGCATGCGGATTTTCTGCCAGAGCGCGCCGTCGTGCGTGATCATCGACTTGCCGAACACGGGCTTCAGGCCGTCGAAATATTTGATGTAGTTGTCGGCCTTGGTGACCAGCACGTGCTTGAAATATTCGGGCTCCGAGATGAGCACGATGCGCTGGTTCGCGAGGTTGACCGGAATGACAGGGCCATAGCGCTCGGTCATGTGCATCAGAATGCGCATCGGGTTCTCGGGATCGCCGCGAAGGAGCGGCGCCAGCTTAAACCAGATACTGCTTTCTTCGCCGAGACCCTGAGTATGGCTGGCGCTTTCAGTCATCAATTCCGTTCTCCTGAGGCCCGGTTCATGTGTGGCGCGCGACAAAAAACATAGACTGTCTTGTCCCGTGCAGCCAAAGCGGCCTCACATGTTTCCGAAGTGCAACAATCCCTGTACCAGAAAACCTGGTGACCCCGCCGGATTGGGCTAAAATGATCATACGAACCTGCCGGTCCTCATGTCCATGCGGCTCCGCGCGCCGGGCCAAATCGCCCGCCCTGTGCGTGTGTTCGCACATTTCAGATACTCTGACTTTAGGCCATTGGCGAGAATAGCACGCGACCGTGGTTAAAGTCCTCTGAAATAACAATTTTTTCGCCTTCAACGTGCGCGCGCCCAGAGGCAACGAGCGCAAGCGCAGCCGGGTATAGCTTATGCTCTGCGGCAAGGACTCGTGCGGCTAATTCGTCGGCGGTGTCGCTCGAAAACACCGGAACCGCCGCCTGAGCCACAATAGGC
>JAYSVT010000003.1:0-2957 GCA_043718455.1 Hyphomicrobium sp. | reverse complement strand
CCGTCACCTGCAAGTGCTAACGCCAGCACGTCTACCCTGGCGGCGCCGGCCTTTTTCAAGGCCCTGGCGGCAGACGAGGCCGTTGCGCCGGTCGTGATCACATCGTCGATCAATAAGACCGATTTTCCAGCCACCGACCCAATCTGGCCCGGCGCGACCGCAAAAGCACCCGCCACGTTGCGCCGCCGCTCAGTCCGGCTCAGTCCGACTTGGTTTTTCGTGGTGCGCACGCGCAGCAGTGAGAACGGCGCGACCGGTTTGCCGGTCCGCTTCGCGATTTCAGCGGCCAAGATCTGCGATTGATTGAAACGCCGGGTCAACAATCGCCATCGCGCCAGCGGCACGGGGATGATCACGTCGCACTCGGCAATGAGTGCGGCACCTGCTTCGCTTAACCATCGGCCGAACAGTGCGCGGGCATCGTGGGTATCGCGAAATTTGAAATCGTGAATGAGGTCGCGCATCAGGCCGTCATAGCGCGCAACGGCGCGTGCCCGGTCGTAGTTGGGCGGATCGGCGACGGCCGCGGCTGACAGCATCCGCCCGCCTGTATCGTAGGGCATGGGAATGCCGAGACAGTCGCACAGCGGCGGGCGGATAAAATCGATTGTGCGCCAGCAGACCGGGCAGAGTGCATCGTGCGCGTCGAGCCGCGCTTCGCATCCCAAGCACACCGGCGGCAGAAACACGTCGAGGGCATAGCTCGAGAAGGCCCGAAAAGTAGTCTTGATCCGCGTGACAAGCCCAACCCGGACAGGCGCGACATCACGCGCGTCAGGCTCTGAGTCCCCAGTCGTTGCCCCGTCAATGCTCATCACGCCATCTTAATCCAATGTGGATCGTTGCGCGAGGTGCTGATAGGGATCAAACATGACGTCCGATCACACGATCTTTGACCGGCCTTTGCTGCGCCGCCGCCGCCAGCGTGCAGCGGCTGACGCCGCGCGCCATGACTTCCTGCTGCAAAGGGTGGCGGACGACTTTGCCGAGCGGCTTTCCATCGTGCGCCGGGAATTCCCTGTGGCCGCCAACATTGGAGCCCATCACGGCGTCCTGACAGAGCGGCTCCTGGCGCTTCCCTCAATCGGCAACATGATCGAGACGGATACAGTCGATTACCCTACCCCTTGGATCGTTCCGATCAATATCGAATTCGCAGCGGCGCGACCCCCCTCCCCCTTGCGGGGAGGGGTTGGGGGTGGGGGTAACGCAGCGCGACCAGTCTCGGAAGTGAATCACGAGAACGCGCCGCAAGTTCAGACCAGCAAAGACTCATCTCGCCAAGATCGACACCCCACCCCTGACCCCTCCCCTGAGGGGAGGGGGGTTCTTTCGGAGCAAACCGTCGCGTCGAATCGCGAAGGAATGGGTGAGGAGGGTGGTCCCACTTGGCGGCAAATTGGTGCAAGCGGCAAAAGCCGGACGCGTATCGTTGCCGACGAGGAAGCGCTGCCCTTTGCGGCAGAGTCCCTCGATCTCGCCGTCTCGGGGCTCGCCCTGCATCACGTCAACGATTTGCCGGGTGCGCTCATCCAGATTCGGCGCGCGTTGAAACCGGACGGATTGTTCTTGGGCGCGGTGCTCGGCGGCGAAACGCTAAAAGAGCTACGCGAAGCCTGGCTCATAGCCGAAGACGAAGTGTCGGGCGGCGCTTCTCCGCGTGTCGCGCCCTTTGCCGACGTGCGCGATCTCGGCGGACTTCTGCAACGCGCGGGGTTTGCGCTGCCCGTCGCCGATACCGACGTGGTGCGCGTGACGTATGCATCGCCACTCGATCTGATGCGCGAGATCAAAGCCATGGGAGCGAGTAACGTTTTAACGGCCCGTCGCCGCGTCCCCGTCACGCGCAAACTTCTCTTTCGCGCCGCCGAAGTCTACGCCGAGCGCTTCGCACTCCCCGATGGCCGCGTGTCCGCAACCTTTGAAATCATCACCCTAACCGCATGGGTACCGCACGAAAGCCAGCAAAAGCCTTTGCAGCCGGGATCGGCGAAGGCGAGGCTTGCGGATGCTCTGGGTGTAAAGGAGCAGGGAGCGGGGGAGAAGGTCTTGCCAGACCGTAGTGAGGAGTGAGTTCGTAAGGCGACAGCAATGGGCCAAAAGCGTCGATTCGGGATCGTGCTCCCTGCATCTTGCGCTTCGACCGCTGCTGAGTAGAATAGCCGACAGTCAGTGAGGCGGCGGGACGGTCGAGGTTGACGCACTGCAGACATCTTTCAATCCATTACATTATTGCGGCGCCGATCCGTACCGATCAGCCGAGATGGGATCAAGGTTCGAACGCATGTTATTGAGGCATACGTGAAAGTTTCAAATTCGTACGCGATGATTCCAGCCGCGTTCGCATTCACGGTGATAACCAGCGCTTGGACCGAACCATCCGGAGCGGAACCTTCATCTCAGTATCTTGATAGACTTAAGTTCGAAGCGCTTTCCAATGGTCGAACCGTCCAACTCTTGTCACGCTATAGGTATCGCAACGGCAACACCGTTTGGGAAGTACCCAAGGGGTGGATCATCGACGGCGCTACAATCCCAAGGTACGCATATTCATTTGTTGGTGGACCGCTCGACGGTAAATATCGAGATGCATCGGTCATTCACGACTACTACTGCGACACCAATACGAGACCTTGGCGGGACACGCACCGGGTCTTTTACGATGCGATGCTCGCGAGTGGTGTTGATGCCTGGAAGGCGAAGCTGATGTACTATGCGGTGTATACTTTTGGACCTCGATGGGACAAAATGCGGACAGGTAAGTATCGGCAAATCTGCCAATCAGACGGCAGTGATTGCCGTATTGAGCAATTAGCTGGTACAGCGCCGGAAATCTATTATCCAACCCCCATCCTAGAGCTACGGTATTCACACAATTCGATAGCACACTTTCGCTTCGCGTGATTCAAGAGCTGCCAGTGCGCGTGATTCGCGGAGGCAGCGATGGCTCGTTCCAA
>JAYSVT010000200.1:0-4872 GCA_043718455.1 Hyphomicrobium sp. | reverse complement strand
AATGCCGCGAAATCGCGTTTTCTCGCCGCGGCCAGCCACGACCTTCGCCAACCACTCCAGTCGCTGGCCTTGCTTCAAGGGTTATTGGCGAAGACAGTAGAGGGAGAGAAAGCTAAGAAGTTCGTCGCAAGGATCGATGAGACGCTGGGCGCTATGTCGGGCATGTTGAACACGCTGCTCGACGTCAATCAGATCGATTCCGGCACGGTCCGCGCCGAAATGATCAGTTTCGAGATCGATGATCTGTTTGAGCGTTTGAAGAATGAGTTCACGTATCACGCGCAAGCTAAGAGGCTTCAATTGCGCGTGGTCTCATGCGGCCTCTCGATTTGTAGTGATCCGCGTCTGCTCGAGCAGATGATCCGTAACCTGCTCTCGAACGCATTGAAATACACCAAGCGCGGCAAGGTTCTGCTCGGCTGCCGCCGCCGCGAAGGACTGCTGAGCGTCGAGATTTGGGACACTGGAGTCGGCATTCCAGAAGCAGAACTGCACGCAATTTTTGAAGAGTACCATCAGCTCGACAATGCCGCGCGTGAACGAAGCCGTGGTCTTGGCTTAGGGCTCTCCATTGTACAGCGTTTGGGGACACTACTGGGACATCGGGTAAGCGTTCGCTCGCAACATGGAAAGGGCTCGGTTTTTTCTATCGAGATCAAGTTGCCGTTGATCGGCCCGGCACGCCAGCATGAACGCCACCAGCCGGATGATGAAGTTCGTCATGGCCATCGCCGCCGGGGTACAATTCTCATTGTTGAGGACGATCCCGAAGTGCGCGAACTCCTCGAACTTTTTCTCAAGGACGAAGGCCATATTACGATGGCCGCCCCGGACGGAATGGCGGCTCTCAATTTGGTGGCGCGTCAGAAGGTTCGACCTGATCTCATTCTTGCCGACTTCAATCTCCCCAAAGACCTAAACGGGCTTGAGCTTGCCGTTCAGTTGCGGGAGACGCTTCATCGACAGATCCCGGTCATCATACTGACCGGCGATATCTCAACGGGCACCTTGCGTGATATCGCCAGCAAAGACTGTTCTCAACTCAACAAGCCGGTGAAGTTGGGAGATTTGACACAAGTCATTAACCGTCTCTTGCCCACGTCGCCAAGGGCGGCAAAGTTGCGTGCGCACAATGCCGCCGAGCCCGCCAACGGTCGCGGCAGGCCCATCATCTTCGTTGTCGATGACGATGGCAACGTACGCGACGGGATTCGAAGCATACTTGAGGACGACGGTCAAACCGTCGAGGATTTTTCGGATTGCGAGTCATTTCTCAAAGCCTACCGTCCAGGCCGCGAGGCGTGCCTATTGATCGATGCTTATATACCGGGAATGAACGGGCTGGAATTGTTGCAAAAGCTCCACGATGCCGGCCATCGGCTGCCGGCAATCATGATCACCGGCAACGGCGACGTACCGATGGCCGTTCAAGCCATGAAGGCGGGTGCTTTGGACTTCATCGAAAAGCCGATTGGCCGCGTTGAGTTACTTGCCGGCATCGCGCGTGCTCTCGAACAGTCGCGAGACGCCAACAAAGTACTCGCTTGGCAGGCAGCTGCGGCGAACCACATCGCGGACCTCACTCCGCGACAGCGCCAGATCATGGAGATGGTCCTCGCTGGCTACCCAAGCAAGAATATTGCCGCGGATCTCGGCATCAGCCAGCGAACCGTTGAAAACCATCGCGCTTCGATCATGACAAAGACCGGAGTGAAGTCGCTGCCGGCATTAGCTCGTTTAGCGCTTGCCGCCGCGCGGGGCGTTGCGGATGGACCGGAGGCTCACGGTGCTCTACCACGAGAGATCACGCGGTAAAGCGCTGGAAAAAAGGGAAATTTTCTAGCCATCCGTTGCACTATCTAAACGTTGCCTAATCTCATTCATTGTTGGCCATCAAGCTCTGATGACGATACGTCTGCGTCTAATCTCGCCAAAAGAGAACCGGGCTCGATGACATCGTTCGCAGCCGAGACAATCGCCAGACGTCCGCTAGCCGGCGCAATAATCTCGTGCAACGCGTCTTCGATGCGGACTTCCACCATCGGATGACCTTCAGTGACGGTTGCTCCGTCGGCGATGAACCATCGCACCACGGTACCCTCTGGCATGATGCTGGTTGCCCACAGCGCTTCATTGACATTTATATCCTGCATCGTGCTCTCCAGTTAGTATGCAACCGGTGTGGCGAGCAGCCGTGTGAGCGACCGCGCCAAGCCAAAGTGCTTAAGGCCTTAATTCAGGCCTTGGACTTCATCCCCTGAACGGCTTCGGTCATAAGTTTACCGAGTTCCTGGGCTTGAAGCGCATAAGATTGCATTTGGGTCTGCGCAAAGCGGCCCTGCATCGACATAATTTCGTTGATGTCTTTCGCCTTTGCGAGGTCGCCCGCCAGAGCAAGGCCAGCTTCAGCGTTTTGTCTGGCGAAACCGATGGCGCGGTCCTGAACAACTTTCAATCCAGATGTCATCTGACTTTCAGGAATGCCTTTACTCCACATCCCCATCGCTTGGGTCATGGCATCCATGAACTGCCCGTATGCAGCTCGGGCCTGCTCGACATTTTTCTCGGCCATTTCGCGAATTGGCTCAGGCATTTGGAATGGGTTCGTAGCCATGGCGTACTCCTAAGACTGGGATGCGTGCCTTCGTCTGCGGGAAGATCGGAGATTGACGAGACGAAGCATCAATCCAATCACTTTAGCCCCTATGAAACACAAGTATCAGGTTCGGAAACTACCTACGTCAGCTGTCGAAATTGTCGAACATCAGAACCTATGAGACAAAACTAGCGGCTTTTGGATCGGTAGACCTCCCCGCTTTTAGTGGAGAGCCATTTGCTCCGGCCCGACTTCTTGCCACGCTTTGCTATCAAAGTTTTTTGGTGACGCTGACACGGATGCGCGAGGCGCCTAAGTAAATTCCGAAGCTGACGCTTTCCAACAGCAAGCCGTAGATTATCGCCTCGAAGGGCAATTCAAATAACCATTCTGCGCCCCACTCGTGTCAGTGCTGGACAAGAGAAGCAAACGCCAAACCTACGCTCAAGCAACAACGGCATCGTGCAAGTGGCTTTCACAGCCCTATTTCATTTTGGAGATTCAATCATGATCCGCTCGCTAGTCCTCGCCTCTGCTTTAACGGCAGCCATTGCGCTTCAGGCAATTGCCGATGACAAGAAAATTATTGTTGACCCGCCCGGACCGGCGCCGACGATGATCGTCGTCGAACAAGTTCCGGAGATGAAACCCGATGCTGCAGCAAAGCAGCCAGACATCAAATATAGTCCTGGTGCGGCCGTCGTCGCTGCGCCGGTGCAGCCGTCTACTGGCATCGCGCTCTCCGAACAGGAGGGCAAGACTTGGATCGATAAGCCGGTTTACAGCAGCGACGGCACCAAGATTGGAGAAGTCGTCGCCTTCCAACGTGACGCTGAAAAAAACGTCATTGGGATGCACGCGGACATCGGCGGCTTCTGGGGATTTGGACAGACGCGCGTCAACTTAACGCCCGCGCAGTTTAAGCTGCAAAGCGATCGTGTTGTGCTCGGCCTGACGGCGGCACAGGCGAACGAACTTCCAAAGATTCAGATCTAATCGTCCACAATTTGGGTGCGGGCCGAGTGTCCGCGCCCAACGACGCGGCCGGTAGTGCACGAGGAGACGCAAAATGTTAACCCCGCAAGCGACGTCGAACGCGGATATGAGACACACGTTCGCACGGCCAATCACGCGGGGGCCACCCGATATCAAGCTGATCAGTCATTCCAATGTTTTCTATTGGTGGCCGGCATGGGTAGTTGGCTTCGCAGTGGCTTTGATAAGTTATTTTCAGGGCCAAGACGTTACAGTCGCGCCTGAACTCGTGGAGCGCGTTCACCCCAGTAACAATCCTGGTATCTTCTTTATCTCGGTTCTCGTTCTGCTCGTGGTTTTTACCAACACCAGACTTCGCGGCATCTACTCTGTCGTCACGGTAATCACTGTTGCCTTCTTTGTCGTGCTATTCGCTTGGTTTGGCTGGTGGGACGACATCCTGCGCTTTGTTCCCCACCTCTCCGCGCGCGCGAACACGGGTTTTTACCTCCTGTTCTCAGCAACGCTTCTGACCGTTTGGCTGCTCGCCTTTTTCGTCTTCGATCGATTGACCGTCTGGCGCGTCCGGCCTGGACAGATGGTTGAGGAACGTCTCATCGGTGGTCAGGCTCGGAGCTATGATACCAACGGTCTGGTGTTCGAGCGGCGAGGGCAGGATCTTTTTCACGACATCATTCTGGGAATGGGCGCTGGCGACCTCACGATTACAATCGGTGGGGCCAACGAACAGACAATCCAGATTCCGAATGTTTTATTCGTGGATCGCAAAGTGAAGGCGATCGAGCGATTAATCTCCGTTAAGCCGGAAGAGGTTCGTGCCAGTTAGCCCTAAACCACTGCAATTCGTGTGGCGGATCGCGAAAAAGCGCGGGTATGCTGATTTCTGGTCGCATTAGAAAGGAGCAGGTGAGTTCAGATGGCAGAAAAGATTCCCCACAAGGCACTCGTTGTCGTGGCTGACGGAACTGGCGCGCGGTTTTTCCGAAATACTGGTCACGACTTCAAGGTTTCTTTGGCAGCCGAGGGCGAGTTCAACCCGACCAATCTTCTCGACGACGGACCTGCCGGGCGGCGGCCACCAGAATCTTCAAAGCAGGAGACTAATGAAGCCACATTCGCAAAACAGCTGGCAAAGGAACTCTACCGCCGTGCGCACAGTGGCGATTTTGCGGCTCTGGTCCTCATAGCCGATCCACAGACTCTGGGTCAAATCCGACCTTTGTTGCACAAAGAGGTCCAGATTCGATTAGTACGCGAAATTTATCCAATGAAACAACCGC
>JAYSVT010000199.1:0-1714 GCA_043718455.1 Hyphomicrobium sp. | reverse complement strand
CGCACCTCGTTGACGCAGATCGCGAACGGCGCGTTGGGCGAAGTGCCGATGACCTCGAAACCTTCGGGCGCGACCGTGACGCGGTCGCCGTGGCTCATCCATACCGGGTAGCTTCCGCCAACTTCCCAGAAACCGTCGAACAACGGGCTGGACTTTAAAATTTCAACATCGGCGCGGCCAAATTCCGCGGCGTGCCCGCCTTCGACCGTGCCGCCCAATTGAGTGCATAACGTCTGTTGACCGTAGCAAATGGCGAGGACCGGCAGGCCGCTGTCGAACACGACTTGAGGCGCGCGCGGGCTGTCGTTGGTCATGACCGATGCCGGACCGCCAGACAGGATAATCCCCTTTGGCTTCATCCGCTCGAACGCTTCGGCGGCGGTATTGAATGGGGCGATCTCGGAATAGACCCCCGCCTCGCGCACGCGGCGAGCGATGAGCTGGGTTACCTGGCTGCCAAAATCGACGATCAGGACGGAATCAGAAGGCTGTAATGTCATGGCAGGCCGATAGGCATTGGACCGTTGGTTGTCCAGTTCCGCTCCTTTGAAGCATCTCTGCAAAATTTTTAACGCAACGAACGCAAAGATTTTCAAGAGGTGGCACTTATTAGCAAATGCTGCTTTTGCTTCAGGCGTGCCGACGAATAGGTTTCAGCATTGCTCTTCAAAACCTTCGCGTCCTTTGCGTTAAATCATTCTACCGCGCCGGAGCTACTTCGGGTGCAGCCCTCCGCCAGCTGTCGCTGCGCAACTGCCAACGAACACCCGTGTGGCAAATAAACCGGGCAGTCTGCTATAGAGAAGACAATGACCAAACCCGACACCCGCCGCGCCGCAATACTCGAGCGCATTGCCGATCATATACTGGCGAACGGACTGTCGGCGTCGAGCCTTCGTCCGCTCGCCAAGGCCGCCGGAACCAGTGACCGGATGTTGCTATATTATTTTGCCGACAAGGCGGAAATTATGACGGCGGCGCTCGGTGTTATCATGCAGCGGATGCTATTGTTGATGGAGGCGCAGAAGGCTCCCGAGCCATTGCCGCTGGCGACGCTCCAACCGCTGATGCTCGACATCATCCTCGCCGACGAGATGTGGCCCTACATGCGGGTGTGGATGGAAATTGCGTTGAATGCCGCACAGGGCGATGCATTCTACCGCTTGCTCGGCGAACAGATCGGGCGTGGCTTTCTGGCCTGGGGTGCGGGGCAGATCGACAGCGCAACGCCTGAACAGCGCGATGCCGATGCAGCCCGGTTGCTGGTTACCGCCGAGGGCATGATGCTGCTGAAAAGTATTGGCATGGATGATGTGCGCCAGCACCTATAACGACACCTAAATCGGCACTTACAAAATAGGAAGTTTCCTGTCACAGGAGCCGAACATCGGTAACCGCCCTAATGGCTGTCGGGGCATGCAATCAGCCAAGAAAAATATGATCTCCTGGTCAACGTACCGTGACCTTTGACCTTCCAATGAGTTCATCTTAAGAAATTTGTAAAAAAGGCACAAAGGCACAAAGGCGCGAAGGTGTGGTGCACGGCGCGCCGGGCAGTCTGGTTTAACGTGCTCAGGCTCGTGATAGGTGAATGGCTTCGCCGATCTGAAGTGTCCCTTCGTGCCTTCGTGCCTTTTTCACATATCTATTGTCTGAACCGCGAAATCTGGAAAACCGTTTAGACTCATCAAACCACGCATTTGCGTGTCACCCA
>JAYSVT010000198.1:0-16216 GCA_043718455.1 Hyphomicrobium sp. | reverse complement strand
GAAAACGAGCGTATCGTTTCCAGTGCCGCCATTATATATGCTGTTGCCGTTGGCCGCGATCAGCGTATCGGCCCCAGCGCCGCCGTTGAGCGTATCGTTGCCGCCGTTTCCGAAGAGAACGTTGTCACCGGCGTCACCAGTGATGATGTCGGCGAATTTGGAACCGGTTACATTCTCGGCACCCGAAACGACACTATTGCCATTGGCGCGAATGCTGCCAGTTACAAGATTGATCGTCGTGCCTTGGGTAGAGTTCGTGGCGTCAAGCCAGTCGATGCCGGCGCCGCCGTCGAACTGATCGTTGCTGTCTGACAGCATCATGCGGTCGTTGCCGTCGCCACCGTAAATTCTGTCGTTACCCTTGCCGCCATCGAGAACGTCGTCGCCCGATCCGCCGTAAAGTTGATCGTTGCCTTCTCCGCCCTTCAGCGTATCGTTGCCGTTACCGCCATCGACGAAATCATTGCCGTTACCAGCCTCTACCGTGTCATTGCCATCTTCGGCATAAACCGTGTCGTTGCCATCACCCGCGTTGACAACGTCGTCACCAGCGCCAGCATAGATCAGATCGGAACTGCTGGTTCCGTTGATCAAATCGTTGGCCGAACCTCGGATAATCGTTGCCATCTGACACGCTTTACAAAAACGTTACGCCACAAAATTCCAGCCCCCCGATGGCTGGCACGAGCCAACACTTATACGTGGAACACTTGAAGGCCCTGTTATGCCGGTCGATAAAATTGCTCGCATATGTGTCTCAAGTTGCGACGTTTGATGGCCCGCCCGGTAAGTTCCTCGAACTCTGGCGCATGTACGCGCATCGCGGACTTCGAGTTGCTGATCGAATCCGAAATAATCACGCGCCGTTGAGGTGTTTCGCCATCATCCAGCCCTACCCAAAGGACGGCGATGTCCTATAAGGTGCAACTCTGTTGATCATGGGCGCCGCCGTTCGCGGGGCTCAAATCGTAATGCGTTTGTTAAGGGTCGCGTTCATGGGTTCCCACCTGCGTATAGGTAAAGTTACCTCTAATTCCATTTTGCTCGGCGATTGTTTGAAAGAGCTCGCCAAGCTCCCAAGCCAGAGCGTCGATCTGGTTTTCGCCGATCCGCCTTACAATCTGCAGCTCGCCGGCGAACTCATGCGCCCCAACAACACGCGCGTCGATGGCGTCGATAACGACTGGGACAAGTTCCACGATTTTTCCGCTTACGATCGGTTCAGCCGCGCTTGGCTTACCGAATGCCGCCGCGTCTTGAAGCCGGATGGCGCGCTCTGGGTCATCGGCTCGTATCACAATATTTTCCGCCTCGGTGTCGCGCTCCAGGACCTCGGCTTCTGGATTCAGAACGATGTTATCTGGCGCAAAGTGAACCCGATGCCGAACTTCCGCGGCAAACGTTTCACCAACGCGCATGAGACCTTGATCTGGGCGGGCCGGAACCAAAAATCGCGCGTCACCTTCAACTACGAGAGCCTCAAAGCCTCGAACGACGATCTTCAAATGCGCTCCGATTGGCTGTTTCCGATTTGCGCTGGCCCCGAGCGCCTGAAAGACGACGGCGGGCGCAAGGCCCATCCGACGCAAAAGCCCGAGGCCCTGCTCCAGCGCATCCTGATCGGCTGCACCAATCCCGGCGACGTGGTTCTCGATCCCTTTTTCGGCACGGGCACAACAGGCGCAGTCGCAAAACGCTTGGGCCGCCGCTTCATCGGCATCGAGCGTGACCCCGATTATGCGAAGGCCGCAACAGAACGCATTGCCCGCGTGCAGCCCATGTCTCCCAGTGCACTCGAAACCGTGCGCTCCAAACGCACCGAGCCGCGCGTGCCGTTCGGCACCATCATCGAGCTTGGCATTCTGGAAGCCGGCACCAAGCTCTTCGACCACCGCCGCAAATTCCGCGCCGAAGTCAAAGCTGATGGCTCGCTCGTCCACGCGGGCAATCAGGCGTCCATCCATCGTCTCGGCGCCATCGTCCAAGGCAAGGCCGCGTGCAACGGCTGGACCTACTGGCACTTCGAAGCCGATGGCAAATTAAAACCCATCGACGTGTTGCGCGAACAGGCGAAGCGCCAACTCGGCCTCGTCCGGATGCCCATGATCGAAGCGGCGGAGTAGAGACGCGGCGGAGCAAAAAAACTCACCCGCTTTCCCGTGCGCGGTGCAGCGCCCTTGTGGTGCACCGCAGACACGGGACCTTTACCCGTTGCAGCACGTCATCGCACGCGCAAGCGTGAAAGATCCCGGATCTGCGGAGCGCCGCTCGCGCGCGCCTCCTTCGTCCGGGAACTCGGGTGGGGGGTGTGCACCACATGCCTCCCCAAACACAAAACGCCAGCGCGCAATAAGCGAACCGGCGTCACGTCTTTATTTCGCCGTTATGAAATCAGGCCATCTAAACGGCCCTCTTCGGCACTATACGCAATCTACCACATCAGAGCGCATCGCTCCAGCAAAATCAGCGTTAATGCGGGCACTGTTTGCTGTTGAAACTGCAGCCCGCCTGTATCAATCTTCTTTACCAATCTCAAAACTCCAAAGCCTAGCCACGGACCTGAGTCGAACACTTAGAGGGTGAAAAATGGCAGAGCGTGCAGGCCCCAACAGCGAATATCAGTCGTTCAATCAGAAATCTGGCGCCCGGCTTCGCCAGATTTTATTGGCAATTGCTGCAGCCAGCTTCTGTGGTTCGGCATTAGCGGATACTCCAACCTCCACGTTGTTCGTCAATGTGAACGTTTTCGACGGTCAGAGCGCCGACACCCGCAAGAACGTCAGTGTGCTCATTGAGGGCAACAAGATTTCCGCGATTAAATCTGGAACCGCGGAGGCCCCCAAGGGCGCAACCGTCATCGATGGCGGCGGCGGCACGCTGATGCCGGGCCTGATCGACAACCACGTTCACATCTTCATGGCCGGTAGCAGCCAAGCGCAATTGCTCGACCCGAAGACAACGTTTGAGATGCTTGAAGCAACGGCTGCCGAAGAAGCCAAAAAAATGCTGATGCGGGGCTACACATCCGTGCGCGACGTTGGCGGCCCGGTTTTCGGCGTCAAGCGCATGATCGATCAAGGCAAGACCATGGGTCCGCGCATTTATCCGAGCGGCGCGCTCATCTCGCAGACTTCCGGACACGGCGACTTTCGCATGCCCGAAGACAGGGCGCATCGCTTCGGCGGTGGCTTCACGAAGGGCGAACTTCTGGGTGTTGGCTTCATCGCCGATGGCCGGGACGAAGTGCTGACCGCAACGCGCGAAAATCTCAGAGCCGGCGCTTCGCAGATCAAGGTGATGGCTGGCGGCGGCGCCGCGACCGCCTATGACCCGCTCGATGTGGCGCAGTATACGCTCGATGAATTGAAGGCGGCGGTCGATGCTGCGGACGACTGGAACACCTATGTGACGGTTCACGCTTATACACCGAAGGCCGTGCGGCGCGCCATTGAAGCTGGCGTCAAATGCATCGAGCATGGCCAGCTCCTCGACGAAGAAACCATGAAGTTTGTGGCTGAAAAGGGTGTGTGGATCAGCCTGCAGTCCCTCGATGAAGCGCCACCAACCGCGCCGGACAATGTTCGCGCCAAGAAGAAGCTGGTCGTAGACGGCACTGCAAATGCCTTCGTCTGGGCCAAGAAGTATAAGGTGAAATTGGCATTCGGCACCGACCTGATGTTCGACCCCAAGCAAATGACCAAGATGAGTACCGACATCCTGAAACTAAAGCAGTGGTTCACTTCTGCCGAAGTTCTTAAACTGATGACACATGACAACGCCCAGCTCCTGGCGCTCTCCGGCCCGCGCAATCCTTATCCGGGCAAGCTCGGTGTGATCGAGACGGGCGCCCTTGCCGATATGATTCTCGTCGATGGTGATCCGGTCGCGAACCTTGAACTGGTTGCCGACCCCGACAAGAATTTCAAACTCATCATGAAGGACGGCAAGATCTACAAGAACACGCTGCAATGAATGAATGCGAATGTCGGCGCTAAATGTTCTAATTTAAGGCTCGCGTTCCCGGCCGAGCGATTGCCCGCAGGGTCATCGCGAAGAGCCGGGATCACGTCCCATCGGCAAATAGGGGCCGTCATCCCGGCGCGACCACTTGGAAGTCCCCTGGCGGGATCGCGCAAGCGACGATGCCGAAGGCATCGCAGGCCGGGACCCAAGCAAGCATCAACACATGCGGTTTGCGAGATGCGGCACGACCCCGGCTCACAGCAACCAAAACACAAGTGGCCGCTTGCTTGGGTCCCCGCCGTATTTCTCGCGCACTTAGTGCGCGAGCGCGGGGATGACGCCATACCCTTCTTCGCGTTGCGGGCGACGCGAGCTGCTTCAAGCTTAACTCAAGGCACGTTAATCGAGGGATGCTACAATGCGCAATCGAACAATAGTGTTCGTAACCCTTGGAGTTTTCAAGATGACGACATTGTCAATTTCCGAACCTGCCAAGAGAGAAATTGCGATCATGTGTACCGAAACGCGCGAAGACATCGATTTGGGCTGCAGTCCGATTGAGGCCGAAGCAAGAGCTCATCAGCGGCATGCCAAGTCGATCGAAACAGAGCTTCTGCGAAATCTCGATCTCACGACCATTTCAGAATAGTTTTCCCCGAGCGGTTCGGCGTGTGAGGCGCCATAGGCTCCGCCCTGCGTCGTCGGCAACCACTCGTGAGAATTGAGCAGAGGGCGGAGTTATTGCCGCCCTACTGTTCATCGCGTTGCGCGTTTCGGGTTTGTGTCACATGGAGTATTTCATGATAACTCGACGTTACGAGCTCGTTCGCCAAACAATTTTTCTTCATAATCGCGTCGGCTCTGCCCATCTAAGATTGTTAGTCGCCCAGCCAACTCATTAATGTGCGTCATCCAAATACCGGGTTTCAACGCACAAACTCCGTAATGCTTCCAAGTATAGTACTCGGCTTGCGGGCGTTGAGATACGTCGAGGTGCATCACAAGTTCATTGTCGACAAAAAAACGAAGGTCTCCCGAACGTGAAGCGCTTCCAACATAGTCGGCCCTAATTGTTAGTTCGAGACGGTGATTATACTCGTGCCACTTCCAGGCCAGCCATTGGCCCTGTTCAGTGGAGCCATCCTCATCAAACGTACTGCCTTCAAGCCCCTCAATGAGTAGTGGCATATCCCAATTTTCCTGTCGCGACCAGGATGGCCAATGCCATATCACGCCGAGAATTTCACAAGCTGAAGTTCCAGCACCGCTGGAATTCACCAGTTTTAGCGCCCGATCCAAGTGCTCACGGATCGCGCCCATTTTTTTCGAATGCACTTGAGCGATTGCCAACTGCTCTTGCTGCCATCGTTCCTTTTCTGCTTCAGCATTCGTGACAAAGTGCTCCTCGTCTGAAGGCTGCACCTCGATTGGCGCCGGGACTTTTGCTTCAAGTTCCGATTGTTGATCGCCTGATGTCGATTTAGGAGATTGGCGGCCCCAACTGAATGCAATGACCATCAAAAGGATTGGAACCAGCAAAAATAGCAAATCGAACATCTTATAGTCTCCGCTCATTATTCGAAGTACAACGAATTCTTCACACGCCCCTCACCCCTCCTTCATCCCATGCGCGATGACCTTCTTCATCAAACTCGGCAGCGCTTGGCCCGGAAGATCGCGCCGCTTGACCCAGCGGCAGCGGTCAGCCTCCGCCCAAAATGTCAGGCTCACATCTTCCGGCACCAGCGCGCGGTAGACTTTCAATTCCAAGCGAAAATGCGTGAACACATGCACGATCGTGCCCGGCACTTGCCACCAATCGGCCGTGACAGGCGCGCCGCGTAATGCTTGCTTCGCGGGCGGCACAACATCGCCCCACGGCGTTGATGGCACCTCTAACATTCCGCCCAACAACCCTGCTTCCGCGCGCTGACGCATCAAAACGCACCCATCCTCGCGCAAAACTAGGAACGCAAAACCGTGCCGCACCGGGCGTTCCGCTTTGCCAACCTTGTACGGCAGCACTTCTTCAAGTCCCTGGGCGTGCGCGGCGCAATCCTGTTGCAACGGACACATCAAACACGACGGGCGCTTCGGCGAACAAATCTGCGCGCCCAAATCCATCATCGCCTGCGCAAAGTCTCCGGCGCGGCGCGACGGCGTCAGCGTTTCGGCAAGCCGCTTGATCTCGCGCTTCGATGTTGGCAGAGGCTGGCGCACGGAAAACAAGCGCGACACCACGCGCTCAATGTTGCCGTCAACCGGCGTTGCTTTCTGTCCGAACGCAATCGCGGCAATGGCGGCCGCCGTATACGGCCCGATGCCGGGCAGCGTGCGCAGCGCCTCTTCGTTCGACGGAAAAGCGCCGCCGTGATCGGCGACAACCACGTCCGCGCACTTTTTCAAATTGCGCGCGCGCGAATAGTACCCGAGCCCCGCCCACATCTGCAGGACCTCTTCTTGAGAAGCTGCCGCCAACGCTTCGACCGTCGGCCAGCGCGCGGTAAACTTTTCGAAATATGGAATGACGGCCTTGACCGTCGTCTGCTGCAGCATGATTTCGGACAGCCACACGCGATAGGGATCGGCCTTCTTGCGCCGCCCATAGCGCCACGGCAGCCGGCGCGCTTCCGCGTCGTACCACGCGAGCAACGCCGACACGGTGTCGGGCCCCGCGGGCCGGAGCGGCAGATTTCTCTGCCTGAGCCTCTCGCGACCCTCTTTTAAGGCTGGCGCGCCCAAAGTTGTTCTCCGCTCATCCCCAGTGAATTTTTACGCCTCGTGAATTTTCCACACTGCGACTTTCGAATCGGTCGTGCAATGGTAGGCTCCTAACCGGACACCTCAACTCACAAGCTGTGGCGTAAACTGACATGCTGACAGGAAAATTTAAGCTCCCCCTAGGCCAGCTGCCGCCCGATCAACGGCGCAAGACCAACAGCTATGTGCGCGCCGCCGGCAGCTTCGTGCCAAAAATTGCCGCCAAGGCATTTGAGAAATTCGGCTTCCACTCGGCCGAGATCATGACCGATTGGGCGCGCATCATTGGCGCCGATATCGCCAAGTACACCGAGCCCGAACGGCTGAAATGGCCGCGCACATATTCCTCGGGCGAAACGTTGGCTGACGGACGCGACGCCCGCCCCGGCGGTACACTCATTTTGCGCGTTGATCCCTCGCGCGCGCTCGACGTCGAATACAAAGCGGCCGAGATCGTGGACCGGATAAACCGCTACTTCGGCTACCGGGCCATCGAAACACTCAAAATCATTCAAGCTCCGCTGAAGAAAGCCGCGCCCCTAATCGCCAAAGCCGCAACAGACGCGCCACCGCCCACAGACGTCCCGGTTGACGTGTCCGTTCTCGACGACGGCCTGAAATCTGCCCTCTCCTCCCTCTGGTCCAGCGTCCAGCGCGACAGGCCCCAGCGTTAATTCCCGGCAATAATCGCTCCATTCAGTTGCCATTCAGGGCCGATTTGCCTTAATCACGTGGCCGTTCCATGTTAGTCGCACGAAAACGGCGGTGTTGCCCGCCCGCGCGGTCTCAATCCGGCGCGAAACCCCTAGAGGAGCCATCCTGTGCTTGACCTGACTTCGTTGCTTTCCAACGTTTCGTGGACCCGCCGAGCCGCTTTAGGTCTTGCGGCAACGGCCGCCTCGGGCGCGGCGCTCGTCGCGTTGACACCCGGCGCCGTACTCGCTCAGCAGAAAAAGGGCCCGGCCGAAGTTCCCGTCGAAGAGTTGATGAAAGCGGGTGATCTCACGGAAACAGCAATCGGTTCGGCCGACGCCAAGATCACTGTGGTTGAATACGGCTCGATGACGTGCGGTCACTGCGCCACCTTCGCCACCAAAGTGTTCCCCGAATTCAAGACGAAATACATCGATACCAACAAAGTGCGCTTCGTGTTCCGTGAGTTCCCGCTCGATAATCTTGCGGCCGCCGCCTCAATGCTTGCCCGCTGCGCTGGCGGCGACAAAACCTTCCCGATGGTCGAAACGCTCTATGAAAAGCAGGCCGATTGGGCTTTCACGAACGGCAACCCTGTGCCGAAGCTGTTTGATATCGCCAAGCAGGCCGGTTTCACGCAGGAAAGCTTCGACAAGTGTTTGACGGACCAGAAGCTGCTCGAACAGATCACGGCCCAGCGCACAGCGGCCTCTGACAAGTTTGGCGTCAGCTCCACGCCGACGTTTTTCATCAACGGCAAGCGCCTGCAACAACCGCCGAAGATTGAAGAGTTCGACAAGATGATCGAACCGCTGCTGAAGTAAGCGGGATCTCGTTGTGAAATTTGCCATTCGCGCTGCAGTGCTGGGACTTGTCTTCGCGCTTCCTGGCGCGCTCTCCGGCTGCGGCGCGGATGGTTTGCCCCCAACGGCCTCCGTCAGCAAGGACGGTGCGGCGGGCGGCGCGTTCGATATTGCCAGCACCGAAAACAAGGCTGAAAACAAAGACGGCATGCCCGCAGCACCCTTCGGCGATTCTGCCGCAACGCCAACCGGCGGGCGCGAAATCATCGCCAAGCCAACGATCGCCGACATCATGGCGCCGAGCCCGCTTGCGGAAATGTCGTTCGGCAGTCCAACCGCGCCCGTCACAATCATCCAATACGCATCGATGACCTGCCCGCACTGCCGCCGCTTTCACGCCGAGACATTCCCAGACTTGAAACGCACCTACATCGACACGGGTAAGGTGCGGTTTATCATCAGAGAATTTCCAATCGGCAAGGCCTCCGGCATGGCCACGATCGCGCTCCGCTGCGCGCCCCCCGATAAGTATTTGGCCCTCTACGGTAAGTTCATGGAGCAGCAACCCAGTTGGGTGGCACAAGAAGTGAAGCGCGACGCCATTTTTGCCGTTGCACAACAGGTGGGGATGACGCGCCCTCAGTTTGACGCCTGCACTGAGAATCACTCCATGATCGAAAATCTGAAGTGGGTCAAAGAGCGTGGGCGCAAGCTCGGCATCATCGGAACGCCGAACTTCTTTGTTGGCGAAAGCCTCGTCAAAAGCGTGCTGACCATGGCGGAGATCCGCGCGCTCGTTGAGCCGCAGCTCTCAGGCAGCGCGCCAACAGCGGTCGCCAATCCGGCGCCGCGCTGACGGGCGCCAGCACCCTTTGCGACTGACACCCTTCGCTCGAGTGCTAAGAATTCTGGGATTGTTGCAATGAAAATTACGCGGCTGAGACTTCTCGGGTTCAAATCATTCGTTGAGCCAACCGAACTCGTCATCGAGCCCGGCTTAACTGGCGTCGTTGGCCCCAACGGTTGCGGCAAGTCGAACCTGCTTGAAGCGCTTCGCTGGGTCATGGGCGAATCTTCCCACAAGTCCATGCGCGCGTCCGCGATGGACGACGTCATTTTTTCCGGCACCACCACGCGGCCCGAACGCAATAGGGCCGAAGTGACGATGTTCCTCGACAACAGCGAACGCTTGGCGCCGGCCGAATTCAATGGCGATGATGTGCTGGAAATCACCCGCCGCATCGAGCGCGACTCAGGCTCCGCTTATCGCATCAACGGCAAAGAAGTGCGCGCCCGCGATGTCAAAGTACTATTCGAAGACGCGGCCACCGGCGCCCGCTCGCCAGCCCTTGTGCGCCAGGGCCAGATCGGCGAACTCGTCAACGCCAAGCCTGAACAGCGGCGCCGCATTCTCGAAGACGCGGCAGGTATCGCAGGGCTCCATACGCGCCGTCACGAAGCGGAACTACGCCTTAAGGCAGCCGAGGGAAATCTTGAACGGCTGAACGATATTCTTGGGCAAATGAACAGCCAAGCCGAAGCCCTAAAGCGGCAAGCACGCCAAGCCCGCCGCTACAAGGAAATCTCAGGCGAAATCAAAAAAGGCGAGGCCCTGCTTCTGCATCTTGCCTGGACCGAAGCTCAGTTGGCCGTGACGACGGAAGAAACCGCACTTGAGAACGCACTGACGCAATTGGCAACCGCAACTGACGCCGAAGCCAAAGCGTTCAACGACGAAGTGCGCTTGGCTGAAACCGTGCCGCCGTTGCGCGAAGCCGAGGTGACGAAAGCCGCCATTGTTGCGCGCTTCAAAATCGAACAGGAAAACCTTGATCGCGAAGCTGAGCGTTCGCAAAACCGTGCGCGCGAGTTAGAGGCCCGCGTCAAACAACTTGAAACGGATCTCACGCGCGAAAACGGATTCATCAACGAGGCCAAGGAAACGCTGGTGCGCCTTGAAGCCGACCTCGAAGCTCAAAAGCAGGCCGAAGCAGGCGCCGGCGCCGAAGAAGAAAAAGCCCGTGCGTCTGCGGAAAAAGCCGACAAGCAGCGATCCGATGCAGATGCGCGTTTTGCCGAAATCACCCACAAAGCCGCCGAAGCGCGTGCCAAACTTCGCAGCCTTGAATCCGCGCTGACCGAGCGCAAAGACCTCGTTGCCAAAATTACGCGCCAGCTTTTAGGCCTCGATACGCAAATCCGCGACATCCAATCGCTCGCGCCTGAATCCGAAAAACTAACCGGCATATCTGAGGCCGGCCAGCGCCTTGCGGCCGAGATCACCGAGATCGAAGCCAAAGCCCTTGCAGCCGAAGAAACCTCCAAAACCGCCCAAGCCGAAGCGCGTGTCCGGCGCGACGAAGCAGCACGCGTACGTCTCGCGGCGAATGCGTTTTCAACCGAGCGCGAGACCATTGCCAAATTATTTGCACCCGCAAACGACGGCGATTTCCCGCCCGTTGTCGATCAGATCCGCGTCGCGCCCGGATATGAAGCGGCTCTTGGCGCCGCGCTTGGCGACGACCTCGATGCTCCGGTCTCGACGGACGCAAGTATTCATTGGCGCCACCTTGACGTCAGCTACGAAGATCACGCGCTCCCCGCCGACGCCGAGCCACTCGTCATGCACGTCGAAGCGCCGGGCGAACTGGCGCGCCGCTTGCGCCAGATCGGCGTGGTGGATCGCGCTCAAGGGCCGCGCCTGCAACCGCATCTAAAACCCGGCCAGCGCCTCGTATCGCGCGAAGGCGATCTCTGGCGTTGGGACGGCTTCGTTGCCGCCGCCGATGGCGTGACGCCCGCCGCCCAGCGCTTGGCTCAGAAAAACCGCTTGCTCGAACTAGATCGCAGAGCAGCAGAAGTCTTGGCTCAAGCCAAAGACACTATCGATGCTGAAAAAGCAGCGAGCGAAGCGGCCGTGCGCGCCGAAACCGAAGAACGCCGTTTGCGCCAGCTCTGGCGTGAGAAGCAATCGGAGCTCGCGAAAACCCGCGAGCAATTGACGGTCCTCGAACGCCTATCCCGCGAAAGCGAAACCCGCCTTGCTTCGGTCAGCGCCCAGCGCTCGCGTGCCGACGAAGAACTGACGTTTGCCCAATCGCGCCACGTCGAAATCGAAGCCCAGATCGTCACCATGAGCGAGGGCGAAGATCTCGAACCGCAGCTGAAGGATGCGCAAGTTCAAGCTGAAGCCTCCCGCAAAGCCGTGTCGGAAGCGCGTGTGCTCGTCGCGACTCTTGAGCGCGACCGCCAAATCCGCGCCGAGCGCTTGCGTCATGTCACAGCCGACATCACCCGTTGGCAATCGCGCCGCGACAGCGCCGCAACTCAGGTCTCGACACTGACCGAGAGGCATAATGAAACGCGCGGCGAACTACAAACATTTGCCGAACTCCCAGCCAAAATCGCCAAGCAGCGCGATACGCTCCTATCCGAACTCTCGCGCGCCGGCAGCGAACGCCAAACGGCAGCCGACAAACTTGCCGAAGCCGAAAACGCCGTGCGCACTGCCACGCAAGCTCTCAGAACCGCACAATCAGATGTCTCAGGCGCGCGCGAAGCCAAGGCGCGCATCGAAGCGAAACTTGAAGGCGCGCGTACGCGCCGCCAGGAAGACGCCCGTAAAATCCGCGAGACCCTCGAAGTCGCGCCAGAGGACTGCCTGAAACTGGCAGCCGTTGAGGCAGGGAGCGAGGTACCCCCGCTTGCAGATGTCGACCGCAATCTGACGCGCCTCAAAGGCGACCGCGAGCGCTTGGGCGGCGTCAACCTTCAGGCCGACGAAGATCTGACCGAACTGACAACACAGCTCGACAGCATGACGAAGGAACGCACCGATGTCGATCAGGCGATCTCCAAGCTGCGCGGCGCCATCGGTCAGCTGAACAAGGAAGGCAAAGTCCGCCTCGACGAAGCCTTCAAAACCGTCAACGGCCATTTCGAGCGCCTGTTCACACATCTCTTCGGCGGCGGCGAAGCGCGCCTAGAAATGATCGAAAGCCCGGAGGACCCGCTCGAAGGCGGCCTCGAAATCATTGCCAAACCGCCTGGCAAGAAGCCAGCTACGCTCTCCCTACTTTCAGGCGGCGAACAGACCCTGACCGCACTGTCGCTGATTTTCGCCGTGTTCCTGACCAACCCGTCACCCATCTGCGTTCTCGACGAAGTCGATGCCCCCTTGGACGACGCCAATACCGAGCGCTTCTGCCGCCTCATGGAACAGATGGCAGCCGAAACCGCGACGCGCTTTCTGGTGATCACCCACCACCCGTTGACCATGGCGCGCATGGACCGCCTGTTCGGCGTCACAATGGCCGAAAAGGGCATCTCGCAGCTCGTTTCCGTCGATCTGCAAACGGCGCAAAGTTTCAGGGAAGCGGTTTAGGTAGAAACCCCTTAAAAACTACCCGCCCCTGCTTCGTTTCGCCGTACCCGAGCATGGCCTGCGAAGGGGGGTGGTTTCCTTGACACCCCCTCCCCCCGAAACTATGGTGCCGCGCGTCGGTTAACTCCGGCGCGTCAGGATTCCCGCAAGCTTCGGACGGATGTGAGCCATGTCAGGTGACGGCACCAATGATAATCGGGGCCAAGACCAGGACCGTGGCCAAATCAGTCCGCAAGACCGCGAAGCGATCCGGCAGCGTTCCTCCGAAATCGGTTCCAAGCTCGACGCGATTGAAGCGCGCAAGCCCAAGACTGCCTCGGACGACGAACGCCGCCGTGGAGCTGCGTTTGGCCGGGCATTTCAATTTGCCGCCGAACTTGTCGTGGGCGTCGGCGTTGGCGGTTTTATCGGCTGGTTGCTGGACGGTCAGTTCGGTACCAAGCCGTGGTTGATGGTTTTGTTCGGGTTCTTCGGTTTCGCTGCAGGGTTCTTGAACCTAGTGCGTGCGGCCAAAAAGGCCCAGGCGGAGAATGCGGCCCAAGGGCCCATTCCATCCGTTCCAGACGATGATGACGAGACGTAGGGGGAGCCTGTGGCTGCAGAAGGCGAACATGGGGGCAAACATAGCCCACTCGAACAGTTTGAGATCAAGCCGCTCGCTGATCTGAACCTCTTCGGTTACGACGTTTCTTTCACAAATTCGTCGCTGATGATGATTGTGGCCCTGGGCCTTATCGTTGGCTTTCTGACGTACGCCATGCGCAACCGCGCGTTGATCCCGGACCGGCTGCAGTCGGTCGCGGAAATCACCTATGATTATGTGGCCAACATCGTCAAAGGCGTGCTCGGCGAAGATGGCATGAAGTATTTCCCCTGGGTTTTCTCGCTTTTCATCTTCATTCTGACGCTGAACCTGCTCGGCATGATCCCGGGTAACTTCACAGTCACCAGCCACATCATCGTGACGTTCGCTCTCGCGGCCATGGTCTGGCTTACAGCCACGATCATCGGCTTCATGAAGCACGGGGTCGGCTACTTGAAGCTGTTTGTGCCCGCGGGCGTGCCGTGGTGGCTGATGCCGGTCATTGTGCCGATCGAATTGATTTCCTATTTCATCCGCCCGATCAGCCACTCCGTGCGTCTCTTCGCCAACATGATGGCGGGCCACACGATGCTGAAGGTATTCGCCGGTTTCGCCGTTAGCCTGCCATGGGTGGCCAAAATCTTCCCCGTCGGCTTCATGGTGGCATTTACCGGCCTCGAGTTCCTCGTTGCGTTCCTGCAGGCCCTCGTCTTTACGCTTCTAACCTGCATCTACCTCAACGACGCGGTGAATATGCACCACTAGGCGCTACCCGCCGTTTCGAACGTCCAATCCAACACACAATCTCAAAGGGAGAACTATCATGGATCCAGCAGCAGCAAAGTTTATCGGCGCAGGCCTCGCATGCAGCGCGCTTATCGGCGCCGGCATCGGCATCGGCAACATCTTCGGCAACTATCTCTCGGGCGCCATGCGCAACCCATCAGCGGCTCCCGGCCAGTTCACGAACTTGCTCATCGGCTTTGCTCTTGCTGAAGCAACGGGCCTCTTCGGTCTCGTTATGGCGTTTATCATTCTCAACAGCTAAGCGGCTGAACGAAGAGAACTGGAGGCGATGATGCTTGCCGGCATGAATATGCTCGCAGCGGTCGCGGCGGAGGCAGCCCAGGGGGCTGCTAAGCCGGGACTGCCGCAGCTTGATGTGAATTTCTATGCGCCTCAGCTGTTCTGGCTGGCGCTGACGTTTGGCGCCCTCTACTTCCTGATGTCCAAAGTGGCGTTGCCGAAGATCGGCGACGTCATTTCAGAACGCGCAGGACGTATCCAACGCGATATTGAAGCCGCGGCTAAACTCAAAGGCGAGACCGACAAGGCCCTCGCCGATTACGAGAAAGCGCTTCAAGACGCACGCGGCAAAGCATCTTCAATCGCGAAGGAAACGCGCGTCAGTCTCGCCAAGGAAACCGAAGCCGAGAAGGCCAAGGTTGAGGCACAGCTCGCAGCCAAGCTGCAGCAGGCGGAAACGCGCATTGCCGCCACCAAGACCAAGGCTTTGTCAGCCGTGAACGATATCGCGGCCGAAACAGCAAGCGCCGTGGTCGGCCGGCTGATCGGCCAGGACGTCAGTCTCGCAGACGTCAAGAAAATGCTGACGCCGGCAGCAGGCGAGTGAGGTAAAGACAATGTTTGATCCAAATGACGCATTGTTCTGGGTTTTGGTGTCCTTCATCGGCTTCATGGCGCTGTTGGCGTACTACGGGGTCCCGAGGCTGATCGGGAAAGCACTCGACGACCGTGCCGACTCCATCCGCAAGGAACTCGACGAGGCCCGGCGCCTGCGTGAAGAAGCGCAAGCCTTGCTCACTGACTACCAGAAGAAGGCCAAGGAAGCAGAGAACGAAGCCAAGGGCATTATCGACCAGGCCAAGCGCGAAGCCGAAGCGCTGGCGTCTGAATCGAAGAAGTCCTTGTCTGAAATGATTGATCGCCGCTCAAAACTGGCAGAAGAAAAAATCGCCCGGGCCGAAGTCCAGGCTGTCAGCGAAGTTCGCGCAAGTGCCGTCGATATGGCGATTGCCGCAGCCGAGAAGCTGCTGAAATCCCGCGTTTTAGGCACTACCAGTGACGGTCTGATCGACCAGTCGATCAAGGATCTCAAAGGCAAGCTGAATTAAATCGCAAGTTTGAGAAGCACAACTTTCAAAAATGCCGGGCAAACATTGCCCGGCTTTTTTTGTGTGTTCATTCGCGATCAAAAGTGAGCAGTCGCTCGAGAGTTTCTACTTTGAAGCGGCGGCAGACGGCGGCGGAGCAGCGGGTTGCGCAGGCGCTGGCGGCGGAGCCTTATCGCCCGTTCCAAGCGACTGCGGCTCTTGCACTGTCCGCGTTTTGTAGCGCTCGATGGCCACGCGCGCACGCTCGCCATCCGATCGCCAGCGATCCTGGCGAGCTGCCTCCGGAAAGCGCTCGATCGTCTGCGTTGCCTTGTTGACGGCGATAGCGTCGCCCGCAACGTGCGAGACCGTATCACGTTCGTCGAAGTATTCCCGGCATCCACCCATTCCAGCAGCGGCGGCCAACACCGCGCCGGCAATGCTCACAGCCTTGAGGCGCGGCCTCAGGAGATTATTTCGTCGGAACATGCGCCACCTTTTCGGGTCCAGTGTGGATGATGTGGCCGAACTGCTTCGGCTCCTCGCGGTCGCGCCGTTGACGGTCCGCTCGAGACATTTCCGCCTGGCCTCGTGCAAAGAAGTCGACGTCGTTTGAGGCAACAGGTTCGTCAAGTGGCGTCATGAGAACTTCGCCTGGCTTCTTTGGCTTCACGAGGCGCGGTGTCACGATGATAACGAGGTCCGTTTCCGCTTTCTGGAAATCCGCACTACGGAACAGCGCGCCTAGAATGGGAACCTGGCCTATCCATGGCAACTGCCGCTGCGACTTCTGATGCGTGTGCTGCAACAATCCCGCGATGGCCAGACTCTGCCCGTCCTTCAGCTCGACAGTGGTGTTGGCGCGCCGGACAACGAGGCCCGGAATGCGCACGTCATTGAGCTCAATCGTGATCGT
>JAYSVT010000197.1:0-4917 GCA_043718455.1 Hyphomicrobium sp. | reverse complement strand
CATAAATTCTTCGAGCAGAATTTCGCCGGGTGAGATCGGATACAGTTTCTTGGCCATAGTGAAGAAGCGCCTCTTGTCTAATGGTAGTCAATAATCTCGACATTTTCTGCGCCGTCGTTCCATACAAAGCATAGGCGCCATTGGTCATTGATGCGGATGCTGTGTTGACCCTTGCGGGCTCCCCTTAATGGTTCAAGGCGATTTCCCGGAGGCACCCTCAAGTCGTCCAGCCGGCCAGCAGCGTCCAGCATCACAAGTTTCCGCCGGGCAGCCCTTTCAAAAGCTGCGAATCGCCGGACCGGCCGGTCATTGAACAGTGCTTCTGTATCCCGGCACCGAAAACTCTTGATCATCGAACGGCACACTATACCGTTTTACAGTATAGTGCAACTGAAAGGCGCGCGGCAGTTTAGGAGAGATTAATTCTCTCCACCTTTACCTTCACAGCTGTTCCAGGCGCGCCGGGCTGGAGGTTCCAGTCGAAGCGGTTGCGCATTTCACCGCTGTCGCGCACCCGCCGCAGCCGCGCGAGATCGATGGTTCCCGTCACCCATTCGGCCTTGTTGAGCGTGCCTTCGGCAATGACGCCGGTGTCCGAGACGCCGTGTTCGGACGGCACATAGATGCCAGCGGCCCCTGCGTTAAAGTCAACGGCCGGGGACCAGGGCGCATCGCCAACGGTTGGGCTTTGCACCGTGCAAATCGTGTTTTCGAGCGCGCGCGCGAGCGATCCCGTGCGCACGCGATGATATCCGGAGATGCGTTCCGTGCACGACGGCACAAGCACGACTTCAGCGCCCGCATCCGCCATGGCATGCACCAGCAGCGGGAACTCGCTGTCGTAGCAAATTGCAATACCGAAGTTGCCGATTGAAGTTTCAAACACGCGCACCGGTTCGCCCACTGAGATCCCCCAGCCGCGCTCGAACGGCGTCATGACAAGCTTTTCCTGCTCGCCGATATCGCCCTTGGGCGTCACGAGCTGAGCTGCGTTAACAAAACGCCCGTCTGATTTGAGCGAGGGGCCCGAGCCAACGAGAATGTGCACGTTGTACTTTTTGGCGAGGTCCACGTGCAGTGCGACGCGGTGACCTGCGAGTTCTGCAACTTTGGTCAGCGTCGCTTTGAGGTCGCCGTAGACCTCGGGCCCGAAAGCGGCGGCCTGTTCGATAGCCGCGTACTCGGGAAACACTAGAAGTGCTGCGCCTGTGGCCGCGCCGGATTTGACCCAGACCGCGATCTTGTCTTCCCACTCGTGCAGCGAATTCGGCTGCCCAATCGGATATTGAGCGCTGCCGACTTTGAGAGTAGCGGGGAGGGTCATTCGAGTTCTTTCATCCAGAACTGCATTTTGTGGGACGTCTCGCCGGACTCGTCGATGTCTTTCCAGTCATAAGTCGCGACGATACCATCAACGGGGAAATAGCCACGCTTGTTCCAGAAGGGATCGAGGGCTGCATAGTCCGCTGGCTTCAACGGGTGAGCGTCCGGCCGCACCACGCGGCAGAACGTCGAATGCGTGAAGCCGCCAAGTTTGTGGGCCTGGGCTTCGCGTCCGTCAAAAAAAGCGTGGCCAAGTCCGTAGCCGCGATGGCTTTTCAGCAAAACGCTTTCGCCGCAATAGAAAATCTTGGTCAGGTCGTAGCCGGCTTTTTTAAACGGTTCGCCGAACTCATCCGCATGTTCGATCATGGGCGCCGCAGTTGAGGCGCCAACCATATCCGCGCCATCGTAGGCGCAAATGACCACCGCGCCTTTCGCGGCTGCGAACGTATTGAGGTACTTTTCCTCATAGTCGAGTGTGCCGTCGTAAAGATACGGCCAGTCGCGAAACACGATAATGCGCAAGCGGGCGAGATCGGGGAGGATCTTGTAGATATCCTCGCCCGTCACCGATTTCACATCGAGTTTTTTTTTGTCCGTCATGGCTCGTGTTTGGTGTCTGACCCTCCGGGTCTGACACCGGAGGTGAGATGAGAATTGGACGCTTAACCCGCGACCTGCGTAATCCAATCGGTCAAATTGTAATAGGTCGTCACGCGCGCGATCTTGCCATCGCGGATGGCGAAGAACGTGCCAGCCGGCAGTACATACTTCTGCCCCGTGGCGGGCGGCAATCCTTCGTCGTTGTTCTTGTAAACGCCGTGCACATTAAACTCCGCGGCGGCGCGGGTTGCATCCTTCGACACCATGACGACGACGTCTTTCAACTGCTCCGAATAGTTGTGCGTCATGCGCGCGTTGAAGGCCCGAAACTTATCCTTGCCCTGGCGGCGCTCGCCCTGATTGATGTCGTGGATCACGTCCTCGGTCAGGAACTTAAGCATGCCTTCCGTGTCGCCCGTGTTGAAGGCGGCGTAGTAGTCGCGGATAAGGGATGCCGCTTCCGCGCGGGCTAAGCTTTCGATGGGGGTTTCGTCCATGGGGGTCTCCGCCTGCAAGAGTGAATCTCTGATGCTTCTCTAGCAGGTCGCCTTTCCCTGTTCCATGCAGGCGCGCAGTGCGGCAAACGCGGCATTTACGACCTCACGCGAAATTCCAGCCTATTTGGCGAAGCTTCACCCATCGGTAGAATCGAGACGGAGTCGTCAACGGGTATCCGCGAATCAAGGCCCCGCTAAACTTTAGTGTCCAGCCTGCGGTGCGAGCAAATCAACCGCGCGGGCAATACCCGACAACACGCGCCAGATCGAACCCGTGCCGATGAACATCTCTGTCGATGCCGCGTGCTCGTTGATCTGAACGATGTAGCCATTGGGCACGACGGTCATGGCAAGGCTGAGGTTGTCCATCACGATTTGCGTCGATTGCGCCCGGTAGACCGCTTCGACCAGGCGGCGCGAAAGCTCAGCGCAATCGCGAACATTGATATCGAAGAGTGACGAACTCGCGTGTGCATGATTGAATGCGTAGACTACTTCGAAGCGGATCAGCTGCGGCTTGTGCACAAAGATCTGCAGTTGCGTCAGGCTTTTTGTTTGCGGAAACAGAAACGCGCGCTCGTCGAGATCGACTTTCACGACGCCGTCGGGCGCATTCCGCTGAAGTGGAATAGACGAAATCGCGGCCATGACATTGCCTCCTGTCAGCTCACGGAATGGAAGCACCAGATTAGCACCGATGCAAGCGGCTTCGCACAATGAGTGCTTCGGTTAACGCTCGAATACACGGTAAATTGCACGCGTGCTGGCGCATTTTGCTCGTTTTAGAATTAGACACTATATTGAGCACATGAGCAGAGCATTCGTTAAAGACGATGACGAGGGCATGAGCAACGAAGATCTGCCCGACCGGCTGATCTCCGGACATGCTAATCTTGTCACGCCCGAGGGCCTTGCCCACATTGAGGCTGAAGCTGCTCGGCTGACCGCGGATTACGCGACGGCACAAGCTGCGGCCGACAGAATAGCGCTTCAGCGCATCGCCCGTGATCTCAGATACTGGACCGCGCGGCGTTCAACGGCTGAAGTGCAGCCCAATCCTACTGCAAACGGGCTTGTGCACTTTGGTTCGACAGTGACAATCGAACGTCAGGACGGCCGCAACCAAACCTTTCGCATTGTTGGCGAAGACGAAGCGAACCCAGTGCAGGGCACGCTCTCCTACGTCTCGCCCTTGGCGCAAGCACTGTTGGGCAAAAGTGTAGGCGAAGAAGTTCGTGCCGGAGCGAGCGCGGCCGAAATCGTTACCATCGCTTAAGGCAACCCTACACCATAGATCGTAGAACATCGCCATTGAGGCGTTGCGCAGCGCGGCACTGCGCTAGTCCCTTGGCGATGACACAGCCGATGCTGCCCGTCGAGCCCGTGACGAGGGCGGTTTTTTCTGTAACATCAATTTCCATGGGCTTAGACTTTCAGCCGTTGATTTGAGTTCCATTTTCTTGGAGTTTGCGCGAAGCTAGTCCAAGGTGCCAACTGCGGCGATCGGGGAGACGTAAGAATGAAATTCGCACAAATCGCATTTGCGCTGGGATTGGCGCTCGGCGCCGTGATTGCAGTGCCGTCCGCACCACGCGCTGAAGACGCCAAGCCCCCGGCCGTTACGCAAGCCGCGCCCGGCATCAAGCGCACGATCCTGCAGAAGTTCGACGTGCCGGGCACGAACTACGAGACGACGGTGATGAAGGTCGAGTTTGTGCCTGATCACGTTGTCGGCGCGCATACGCATCCAGGTCCCGAGGCGAGCTATGTTCTGGATGGTGAATTGACGTTGACACTCGACGGGCAAGAGCCGAAACTTCTGCAAGCTGGCGCCACGTCACTCTTTGCGGCTGGCGTCATTCACTCTGGCAAGGTCGGGCCCAAAGGTGTCGTGCTGCTGAACACCTACGTGCTGGAAAAGGGCAAACCGTTTATCACGAGGGTAGATGCGGCCGGTGCGCCCATTCCGGCCAACCCGCCGAAATGACGTAGTTCAAATGCACTCTAGAATAGACCTCGAAATGCGTCGCGCGTTCCTCGCTGTTGGACTGCTGTTCGCGTTTGCTCCGCAAGCGGGCGCCGAAGGCGCAGGCGCGCCGCCCAAAGTGCCCAAGCTCGCGCAGAAAGTCCTGCAGCGCTTCGACGTGCCCGGCACCAGTTACGAAACAGTTCTGATGCGCGTCGAGTTTCCACCGGACTATATCGTCTCGCGCCATTCCCACCCCGGACCGCAAGCGAGTTACGTGCTCTTCGGCGAAATGACGTATCTTTTCGATGGAGAGCCGCCCGCAACGCGCGTTGCGGGCGAGAGCAAGGATTTGGCCGGCTACGCTATTCATGGCGCCAAAGCCGGCCCCGAAGGCGCGATTTTGATCAACACGTATGTGCTCGAGAAGGGCAAGCCACTGGCGATTGCGGCCGAGACACCGCTTCCCTGACCGGCTACGGGGGCGGCGCCAGAGACTGGAATTGATCGAGCCGGTCTGGTACAATT
>JAYSVT010000196.1:0-16529 GCA_043718455.1 Hyphomicrobium sp. | reverse complement strand
TACGATCAAGATTGAAAAGATGACAGAAGCCGAAACGGGAGCAGAATATCCGCGCCTCTTAGCTGCCGAGCGGCGGTGTCCCCCGGAAGATTGCGGCGGTCCGCCGGGATATTTCGAGTTGATCGAGGCAATCTCGAATCCCTCGCACGAACGTCACGAAGAAGTACTCGATTGGTGCGGCGGCGCCTTCGATCCCAATGCGGCCGATGAAGCGCAGATAAGGCGTGAATTCTCCAAGCTCGCCAAAAAATGGGCCCGGAAAATAAGTCCCCGGCCGGCCCGCAGGTCCGTCAAGCCTGCTAAGCCGGCGCGCAAGGTTTGGACCACGTAGCCGCCAGCGGTCGTGCCGCTGGGCCTCACCCTGGCAAACGCAAAATACTTCGAGCCTTCGGCAGTTTTTCGCTGGATCCCCAGCCTGCGACGCGCGAGTGCAGAACGCGCGCTCGGCCGAGGATGACGAATGGAATACCGCTGTGCCTTGTGCGGCGCGTTTTTGCGTTTGAGGAGCCTCTGCGCTGGTTCTAAGTTGAGTGCGCTTACGGCGACCAATTAGGCTGAAGCCGACTGGGCTTTCTTATTTTCGTAATAGTTCGCCAGTTCGACGAATTCCCGCTCGTTCATTATCGTGACCTTGCGACCGTCTTCAATTGCCGCTTCCGCATCGAGTTGTTTTCGGCTTTTTTCCTTGCCATCGAACTGTGCCGGATCACGCTGCCCAACCACCAATATTGTCGTTTTTTTCGTGAACCGTTCCTTCACGTCGCAGCCGAGCGCTGTAGCCAATTTTACTAAAGTCGCTTCTCCGCTCGAAAATTCGCCTGTGCAGACCCATACGTGGCTAGCCAACGGACCATTGGGGTCGCCGTTTGCTTCAATTCTTTCAGAATAACTTTTCCGAGCTGGCTTGTTTTGTTGCAAGTAAGGAGCTGCAACGACGAGGCCCACGCGGCTTATCCATTCCCTGACGCCAAACCCAGTTTCTTCCATCGCGCGTGCCAAAATACTGCCGCAGGCGCGAGCGTCGCTAGCTGCATCATGGTGCTTGAGCTGAATATCGAAAGTGCTGCAGAGAGTCTTAAGATCGTGCTTTCCCAGCTTTGGCCAAGCCGTCCGTGCAACCGCGCACGTATCTAGCCATGTACAATTTGGAAGCTCAAGGCCATAGCGCTGCGTCGCATGGTGGAGCGCGTTACAGTCAAATTCAGTATGGCTGACGACAATCTGACCAGAGATACTATCCGAAATTGCCATAAGCACCGATGGCCAAATTGGCGCTGACGACACCGCGCCACTTCCAATCCCATGGAGCGCGACGTTGAATCCGTCAAAATCAAGCTCGGGCTTTACAAGCGAAGACCACTCCCAGCTCACGGTTCTGTCAACAAAACCCACAAGCCCGATCTGGCAAATGGATCCACGTTCGCTGTTGGCCGTCTCTACATCTATGGCAATGAAATGCTCAGTCATATTTGCCCTGAAGCCTCAAGCTACCTGCAAATGAATCGGTCAGAAAATACGCTGTACGCATGGCAATACTGAAGTTATTCGCTTGCAACATGAAGCTCGCGTAGCCCGCAGTAAAAAAAAGTACCCTTGTAGCGTCATTAGGCCAGCTCTGCACTCGGGGCGTGGCGTATTGCGCCGTGATCCAGGTGCCTGTGTTTGCTGCCACGCGGCGGATTACGGCGCGGGCGAGCGCAGAGGCCGCGCCTAATCCACGCGTTCTTCGCGTTGCTGCCCCTCACCCCCGGCTGTCGCCGAGGCAGGCTTTGCCGGGGACATTCAGCTGCCGCGCGGCTGAACTACAACCCCAACTCACTCAGCCCCGGATGCTCCTTTGGCCTTGGCCCTTGCGGCCAACGGAATTTCCGGTCGCTCTCTGAAATAGCCAAATCGTTGATTGACGCAAAGCGCAAGGCCATCAGTCCCTGCGCATCGAATTCCCAGTTCTCGTTGCCGTAGCTGCGAACCCACTGTCCGCTGGCGTCGTGCCACTCGTAGGCGAAGCGCACGGCGATGCGATTGTCCGCGAACGCCCACAGCTCTTTGATCAAGCGGTAGTCAAGTTCGCGCGCCCACTTGCGCGTAAGAAAGTCGACGATTTCGGCGCGTCCGACCGGGAATTCCGCGCGATTGCGCCAGCGGCTGTCTTGCGTATAGGCTAGCGAGACGGCGACCGGATCGCGCCGGTTCCAGGCATCCTCCGCCATGCGTACCTTTTGAATCGCGGTTTCGTGCGTGAACGGGGGAAGCGGCGGGCGGTCAGCCATTTGAAGCTCCTCAATTGTCGTGCGCGGGCGGGATCACGGCTTGACCTCTCTCGCAAACGGTTAGACGTTTCAAGCCAAATCGCCGTGACAGCGAAACGGGATCATTTGAGGGAGCACGCCATGTACGATGCCGCTAACTTATCGAAACTGCCGCAACTCAAATCTCTGACGCCGCAGACCATGCAGGCGTTCGAAATCTTCGACCGCGCGGCCATGGCTCCGGGTGCGATCCCGCGCCGCTACAAGGAACTGATCGCGGTCGCGGTGGCGCTCGCGACGCAATGCCCCTATAGCCTGGAAGTTCATCGCACGAATGCGGTGAATGCGGGTGTGACGGAGGCCGAATTGGCGGAAGTGATCTTTATCGCTTCCGCCATGCGTGCGACCGCCGCGATCGCGCACGGCACGCATCTGATTGGTCCCAAGAAGGCGAAATAATATGCCCAAAGAGCAACGGGTTTAACGCGGCAGGAGCCCGAGTTGAGACAAGGCCAAGACCACCAGACTGATCGCACCGAAAATGATGGCCCAGCGGCCGAAGCGATCCCGATGGCTGCGCTCGGTCGCGATGCGCTTGACGGTTTCATCATCCAGCCTGATCCCGTCGCGGGCCATGGCGGCAAAGCCTTGCGCGGCAGACTGCGCTTGTTGAAGTAAGCCCGGCGTTTTCAGGATCAATTCGCCGAGGGTTTGCGCGCCGGCGCCCGCTTCTTTAAGGCGGCCGAGCGGCCCCAGATTACTCTCAACCCACTCGCGCGCAATGGGTTCGGACGCCGTCCAAACGTTCAAGTTCGGGTCTAGCCCGCGCGCCACGCCTTCAACGATCACCATGCTCTTTTGCAGGAGGATCAGTTCAGGCCGCGTCTCCATGTCGAAGACATCAGTATAGGCGAAGAGCTGTCCCAACAGGTCGGCCATGGATATTTCTTCAGCAGTGCGGCCGTGTATCGGTTCGCCGATGGCGCGCATGGCTTGCGCGAATTCCGCGACGCTATGGTGCGGCGGCACGTATCCGGCTTCGAAATGAATAGCCGATGCTCTGTGATAGTCGCGCGTGATCAAGCCGTGCAGAATTTCAGCGAGAAAGCGGCGCTCGTTCAGCCCGAGCCGCCCCATGATGCCGAAATCGACGGCGACCACGTTGCCGGCGTGATCGACGAACAGATTGCCCTGGTGCATGTCGGCGTGGAAAAAGCCGTCGCGCATGGCGTGGCGCAGGAATGAGCGCATGACTGTGAGGCCGAGGGCTGAAAGATCAAAGCCGCGCGCCCGCAGGGCGGTGTGATCGCCGATCGGCGTGCCGTCGATCCACTCAAGCGTCAGAACGCGCTTGGCTGTTCGGCGCCAATCGACCACGGGGACGCGAAAGCCGTCGTCGGCCGTGATGTTGTCGGCCATCTCGGATATGGCGGCGGCTTCGAGCCGCAAGTCCATTTCGAGATCGGTCGTGTGCTTCAAGTTATCGATGACGGCGACCGGTTTCAGGCGGCGCGACTGCTCAACGAAGCGTTCGATTTGGGTCGCGGCGAAATAGTAGCTGTCGAGATCGCGGCGAAAGCGCTTCTCGACGTTGGGGCGGAGAATTTTGACGGCAACCGTTTTGCGCACGCCCTGGTCGATGACCACGGCCTTGTGCACTTGAGCGATAGAGGCTGCAGCGACAGGGGGCCCAAATTCCACGAAGTGATCTTCGAGTTTCCCGCCAAGTGCTTGCTCCACGGCGATACGCGCCTCTGCCATGGAGAACGGCGGCAGACGATCCTGCAGGTGGCTGAGGTCAGCAGCTAATTCGGGACCGATGACATCGGCCCGTGTTGCCATGAACTGCCCGAGCTTAATGTAGCTGGGTCCGAGTTGTGTGAGCGCTGCCGCAACGCGCCGGTGCTTCGGCTTGCCCCAGCGAAGCGGCGCCGTGATCAGGCGGATGGGCAGCGTCGCCGCTTTCGCGAGCGTCAACGGCAGCGGCACCGGCATGCCCTTGGGCACGAAGCGCACGCCGTGTTGGGCCAGCACAATGCCGGCGCGCGCAAGTCTCAGAGTATTGATGATGGCGTTGGCCATGCAGGTCTGGCGATCCGTAAGGGCGAGCGTGGCCGGGGGAAGCATCGGATCTGACGTGTAACCTGATGCGGCAGCGGCGGCCACCGGCATTTGTTGCCGCAGACCGCCGCTTTCGTCCTTAACCTTTCGGCGTCAACCTTTGGTGCAGAAGGTCGCGCGGCCGTGGCAAGTCACCATGCCGCCTTCTGGAGCGCATTTGTAGCGCTCGTTCTTGACGCTGTGGCCTTCAACCTTGCCGGTTGAGAGCCATCCCGGCCATAGGCTCCAGCTGACGCCCTGAACCATGGTTTCCATAGCGAACCATTTGGCGTCCTTTTCGGACCCCGACGTCGCGACTGCACCTTTGTTAACGCAACCGGCGCTTGCCGATGAAACACCTAACGCCACCATCGCCGCCAAAACGGCGCAACCCAGACGAACCGATTTCATGATGCGCTCTCCCTGTCTAATATTCCCCGAGGCCCAAATCAGCGGCCTGGGGGCAAGGCTAAGCCCCAGCCAGGACCGGGGTCAACATGGGAGTGGGTGTCGAGGCTATATTTTCCAGCCGGAGTGCATGGCAGCAATGCCGCCTGTTAGATTGCGGTAGGTGACGCGCTCAAATCCGGCGTCGCGGATCATGCGGGCGAACGCCTCTTGTTTGGGAAACTTGCGGATGCTTTCGACCAGATACTGGTAGGGCTCAGCCGCGCCCGCGGTTAATTTTCCGAGACGCGGGATGACTTCAAACGAATGAAAATCGTAAAGACTGTCCAGCAGCGGCACCTGACATTCTGAAAATTCAAGACAAAGGAAGCGCCCGCCGGGTTTGAGCACTCGGAACGCTTCCGAAAGCGCCTTATCGATGTGCGTTACGTTTCTAATTCCAAAAGCGATTGAGTAGGCGTCAAAAGTCCCATTGGCGAACGGCAGGAATTCCGCATTGCCCTCGATGCAGGAAATGCGGGTGTCGAGCTTTGCGTCAAGGATCCGGCGCTTGCCGACCTCAAGCATTTCCGGGCTGATATCGCAAATGACAGCCGTCGCATTCGGTCCGCTCGCCGCCGCATAGCGCAAGGCGATGTCGCCCGTGCCGCCGGCAACGTCGAGCAGGCGGAATGGCGTGTCGCCCCGTGGCGGATTGAGCATCATGATGAAGTCGCGCTTCCACAGGCGGTGCAATCCGCCCGACATCAAGTCGTTCATCACGTCATATCGACCGGCAACGGCCGCGAAGACCTGGTTGACCATGCCTTGGCGTTCGGTCTCGGCTACCTCGCGAAAGCCGAACGTGGTTTGGCTGGCCGATGATGTGTTGGCTGTTTCATCCATTGGGTCACAATAGCGCAGGGCCCGCCGTCGCGCTATGGTTGGCCGGGATAAGCGTCAATTTCGCGCGACGAGGAACATGCCGGAACTTCCTGAAGTCGAGACTGTGCGCCGCGGTTTGCTGCCGGTCCTTGTCGGACAACGTATCAAGCGCGTCGTCGCCAATCGGCCGGACTTGCGGTTTCCGCTTCCCGAACGGTTCAACGACCAGTTGGCTGGCCAAACTATCTTGCGGCTTGTACGGCGCGCGAAGTATCTCATTGCGATTTTCGACGGCGGCAACGCGCTTGTCATGCATCTCGGCATGACCGGCCGCTTTACAATTGAGCAAAATAGCCACCAGACAGCGCTTGGAGAGTACGTCTTTGCAAGCGGCACCGACGCGCGCCACAATCATGTGGAGTTCTACACATCAGGTGGTGTGCGCGTAATTTACAATGATGCACGCCGGTTCGGATATATGCTGCTGATGCCTGAAGTCACGCGGGCCGGACATCCACTGTTCAAGAATCTCGGCGCGGAGCCGCTTGGCGAAGATTTGACGCCCGAGTATCTGGCCGCGAAGGCTCAACACAAGAAGGTCAACCTCAAAGCCTTTCTCATGGATCAACGGATGATTGCCGGGCTCGGCAACATCTATGTGTCCGAAGCCTTGTTCCGGGCGGGATTGTCGCCCGAACGCGCGGCTCACACACTGAGTGGCGTGCGCGGTAAGGCGCAAGAACGGTCAACACTTTTGGTTGCGGCGATAAAGAGCGTGCTTTCGGACGCCATTGCCGCTGGCGGATCGACACTTAAAGATTATCGCCAGGCCGATGGGGCATCGGGCGCGTTCCAGGAAAAGTTCTCGGTCTATGATCGAACGGGAGAGCCTTGCGTCAGAACATCCTGCGTGGGTCGGGTGCTGCGGGCCGTGCACGGGTCGCGCGCAACGTTCTACTGCAGCAAGTGTCAAAACTAATCGCGATCAAGATTGGCCGGAATGATCTATGCCCCGCGTGAATTCGTGATGCGTCTTGGCGAAGAACGCGCAGAGGCAGACAATGCTCAGGCCGCCAGCGGCGAAAACGAGATTGGCCGCCCAATCGGCGCGCGGCGTAAGGATCTTTCCTGACGCGACCAGCCACAAGATTACCACGCTCACGGTGATGCCTTGAACCGACGCTAGAACGACAGCCCGTTCGATGGCGCTTTGGCTAACGAGTTCGGGTTGGTTTTGGCCGAGAAGTTTGGCGTAGTGGGCCATGCCAGCCGCGATGAGTGCCAGCGCTAATCCATATTGCCAGCCATGCTGCCAGCGAAGACCGGACGCGGAATAGACGAGAAAAAGGCTGGCTGCTCCCCAGGCGTAGACCAATGTTGAGAGCTGCGTGGATGCAATAAGCGCTTGAACGATCACCGGCTTACCTCCGGCGACTGCAGTGCCCCGCCAATAGCGCCGGTTGACCAAAAAAGCGGCTATTGTGGCGGTGGCACTGAATACGAACACTGAAGCCGCAAACAGCCAGCGGTTAGCCCAAGAGGCCCCTAAGAAGGTTCCAAACAAGCTCACTACAAATACTAGGATGACCACGGAGAGCAAATGGCGCGGGATCATATTGAGACGAGTACCCACTATCACAAATCCCTGGCACGTCCACCCAATCACGCTTTGGAAGATAGAAGTGCGTTGATACAGATTGCGGCGACAGCGAGAGCGCCGAAGAAGAAAATGTTGCAGGCCGCCCAGTCGGGGTGACTGACGTCGCGGGGGAACTTGCCATCAATAAAGAGGCTGGCGATGGCGATGACCATTCCAACCAGCAAAGCCATGACCAGTATCCGCCCGAGTTTGATAACTGCAGCATCTTCCTTCCCAGCTTCTGCATCTCGTGTCAGCATGTTTGCGTAAATGATGCAGCCTACAGCGGCGAACAAGAAGGCGATGAAGAACTGCCACCATTCGGCCCAGCGGCCCTCAAAAATCAGCGAATAGATCACCAACAGGCCGATGGCGCCCCATGTCCATATGAGACCGATGTAACGAGCTGTGGAGGCTGCGATGACGTTTTTGGTCGCGCCCTGTGCAATAAGTGCATGGTTCTCGCGGATGGCCATCATCGCGAAAACAACGGAGATGAGACCCGTTGCGACGAGGTGCCATGCCGGCTGATTGACAGCAGCCGTTAAGATTACAGCACATAGTCCTAGGGTCAGGCTGATCATCCAAGCCGTCAATGACGTCATCGTAGTATTCCCCCAATGTGCTTCTTCGTGCTGTCCAGGTGCATTGCCGAAGCGAAAGCTGGCGGAACATACATGAGTCTGGTACGCGTGATCAGCGCAACCTAGGAAAGTACGCACGAAATTTGCGGAAAATGCCCATTTCGCCACCGCCCCAAGATTGACCTTGCGCGGCTTGCCGCGTATAGGAAACCCAAGCGCCGCTCCGGACAATCGTCTTGGGCGGTAAAATTGTTTCAAATCAGCCTGTTGGCCGATTTTGTGGGAGTAAGTCCCGCAACTCCCGCGCCCGGATCAGGTTTAGACAACCCATAGGGAAGTACGAAAATGGCCAATACGTCGTCGGCAAAGAAAGCCGCACGCAAGATGATCCGTAAGACCGAAATTAATAAGAACCGCCGGTCACGTTTGAAAAGCGAAGTTCGCGCCGTCGAAGAAGCCATCGCATCGGGCGATGCCGGCAAGGCAGCCGATGCCCTCAAGACCGCACAGCCGCTTCTCATGCGTACCGCCCAAAAGGGCATCGTTTCCAAAAAGACGGCAAGCCGCAAAGTTTCGCGCCTGACCAAACGCGTTAAAGCCCTCGCAAAATAAAGGGCCAGTCGCCGGGCTGGCGACTTTTCCTCCCTGTTGCGTATTCGCAACGGTAAAGAGCGGACCCTGTGCGGGTCCGTTTTTTTTTGAACGGGCCTAACCCCATGGAATCCCGTCGCCTAATTAGGGCGCGGCCCGGTTTGCCTCTCGCCTCTGCGGGGTCCTGAGTCTGTGGCACCTAGCGGAAAATGACGTTCAGGTGACTGTCGCTAGATGGCAAAAAACAGCCCGCTGCGCTCGATTGCAAGTCGCGAAATTGTCGTTGGGAGTCAGAGGGTTTATCCACAAGTGATCCCACCTAAATGCAGGTTTTCCCCTGACGCTGTGGAAAGTCTTTCGCGATCCACGGAGTCGGCTCCAGGCCCTCAGTCCGGGTTGCGTACTGGTTGGTTAATAGTTAGTAAAGCCTCCTCGGATGGATGAGGGCAAAACAAACATTCGAGTTCGAGTAAGCGAGCGTAGAGAGTAAGGGTTGCGCCGAGTATTGGCCCCCCCGAAGTCATCGTTGCATCTTAGCATGTGTGAGTTGTTCTTCGATCCGTCAGGATTTCGAGGTCAGTTATACGTTTCGTTACTTGGGACTGTGTTTGCGGGGTCGCCTGCGGTTTTGAGCAAAATCGCGGGTGGTGCGTAGGAGATGCTCTTGGAGAAATCAGAAACTATCCACATCCCAGATGTTTCTGTTGCAGAGACATGGGACCGCCTGAAGGCCGATGGGCGCGCGTTGCTGGTGGACGTTCGAACAAACGCTGAGTGGGCTTTCGTCGGCATTCCGGATTTGTCGGCGCTGGGCAAGCGGGTTTTGGCGGTCGAGTGGCAGACGTTTCCGGACAGCCGGGTCGATCCCGATTTCTCTGAAAGACTGAGCGCTGCTCTCAGCGCAGCAGGCGCCAGCATAGACGACGAAGTTTTTTTCATTTGCCGCTCGGGCGGACGCAGCCGCATGGCTGCCGAGGTCATGACGGCAGAAGGTTTCCGGCACTGCCGGAACGTGGCGGACGGATTCGAGGGGCCACTCGATGCTGATCGTCATAGGGGGCTGATTGGTGGCTGGAAGGCTGCCGGTCTTGCCTGGGTTCAAGGTTAGTGGGTTCAAGGTTAGTAGGAAGTGAAACGGAGGAGGACGGCATGCTCTAGCCGAGGCCGGTTAGAGACATCCTGAAAATGCGACAGGATGAATTTGAGTTTTCAGTAGGGCAAGTAAGCGGGGAGCTAAATGCCAATGCAACCGATCAAAAAAGCGAATGAAGCGGGTTCGAACGAGGACAACCGCAAAGACGGCGATCAAGTTGAAGGGCGCGGGCACAAAGTGCGCGCCATGCTCAAGGCACAACTTGGCGAAGACATCTATTCCAGCTGGTTTAACGCCATGGAATTCGACAGCTTTGACGGGCGGCTCGTCAAAGTATCCGTGCCGGTGAAGTTTCTGCGCACCTGGATCCAGGCGCATTATTCGGAGCAGTTGCTCGCCAGTTGCAAGTCCGAGTTCAAGACGGCAGAACGCGTAGAAGTCGTCTGGCGCCAGCCAGGCACCGCGGCAAACCGGGCAGACGCAGCGCGCGCCACAGAGGCTAGCGCTACGGAAGCACCCAGCCTTGCTCTCACGCAACAGGACGCCGCGCAGAAACCGGCTGGCATCGCGGCGGGCATGATCCGCGCAGCCGCACCCATCACGGTGCGCACGTCCGCTGGCGGTCTCGAAGGATCGCCTCTTGATCCGCGTTACACGTTCGACAGTTTCGTCATCGGCGCTGCTAACCGCATGTCGCACGCGGGCGCAACGCAGGTAGCTGAGACGGTTTTGACCGACAGTCCGGGCTTTAATCCACTCTATATTCACTCCTCAGTCGGACTTGGGAAAACCCATCTTCTCCACGCCATCGCCTGGGAAGTGAAGCGCCGTGCGCCGAACGCACAGGTGCTGTATTTGACGGCCGAGCGCTTCCGCTATCAGTTTGTCGAAGCGCTGCGTTCGTCCGATCCTCTGGCGTTCAAGGAGCGGTTCCGCCACATAAACCTGCTTTTGATCGACGATCTCGAATTCCTGCACGGCGAACAGACCGAGCGCGAATTCGACCACATCATCAACTCGCTGCTTGATGGCGGCAAGCAAGTTGTCGTGGCGTCGGCCCGCGCGCCGAACCACATCGATCGCCTGAACGAGCGCATGCGCTCGCGCCTGCAGCGCGGTCTCGTCACCGAGCTTGGCGCATTTGACGATGAACTACGCATGAAGGTTTTGGAAAAGCGGCTCGCTGAAAAGCGCGCGGTCGATCCGTCGTTCAGCTTGTCGCGCGACGTTTTGGAACTTCTCTCCGCGCGACTCGTTGAAAACGGCCGCGAACTTGAAGGCGCTGTCACGCGGCTTTACGCAACGTGGCAGTATATGCGCACGCCTATCACGCTCGACATCGTTGAAACTGTGATCCGCGATCTGGTGCAGAACCTCGAGCCGCGCCGCCCGAAGATCGAAGACATACTGCGTATCATCTCGCGCCACTATGGCGTGTCGAAGGGTGATCTGTTGTCTCAACGGCGTCATCGTTCGGTCGTGTGGCCGCGCCAGATCGGCATGTATCTCGCCAAGCAGCTGACCATGCGCTCTCTACCTGAAATCGGCCGCCGCTTTGGCAATCGCGATCACACAACGGTTCTGCACGCGATCCGCAAAATCGAAGGCGAGATTAATGGTAATCCGCGCCTGCGAGATGAATTGGAAGAACTGAAAAAGCAGCTCAACCACTAGTCTCTCGGGCGTCATCTACCCGTCGTAAATCCCTCAAAGTCCCCTCGTGCCGGGGCCGGAGCCACAAAATGTGCGCTCCGGCCCTATTTCTTTGGCCGAAGCCGTATTTTGCGGCCAAATTAAAGAGGATCAGGCCACGTCTTGGCTTGAATTCTGAGTGGCGTTCGGCTCTCATTGTCCCCCGCGTGCGATTCCGGAAGGGGGCGCTGCGGGTTCTGTATCTTCATCCATGTGGGCGGGCTGGCTTGCGAATTTGCCAGCGGCCGCGCGCGCATCACACACAAAAAGCCTGGGGAGTCCAATGCGTCTCGAGATTGAACGTGGTGATTTGTTGAAGGCGCTGAGCCACGTGACCAGCGTCGTCGAGCGGCGCACAACCATTCCGATATTGTCGAACGTGATGCTGAAGGCATCAGGCAGTTCGCTGCAATTCAAAGCCACCGACCTCGAGCGCGAGGTGAGCGAAAGCGTTTCCGCCAAGGTTCATACACCCGGCACTCTGACCGTCCCCGCCCACATGTTGCACGACATCGTGCGCAAATTGCCGGACGGCGCGGAAATCGAAATCAAGCGTGATGGCGACAAAGAGCGCTTGACGCTAACCTCGGGGCACTCGCGCTTTTCGCTGCAAACTTTGTCGGCGGAGGACTTCCCCGATCTCGCGGTTGGCGAAATCGGCCACGAGTTCACAATCGATGGCGCGGACCTGAAGCGCTTGATTGAGAAGACGCGCTTTGCCATTTCGACGGAAGAGACGCGCTACTATTTGAACGGCATCTATTTGCACACTGCCGAGACCGGCAAGACCAAGACCTTGCGCGCGGTTGCGACCGACGGGCATCGCCTCGCGCAGGTCGAACTGCCTCGTCCCAAGGGCGCGGATGGCATGCCGGGCGTGATCGTGCCGCGCAAAACTGTGCACGAACTGGCGCGGCTCTTGGAAGATTCAAGTGCGAAGGTAAAGGTCGGCGTGTCGGCGACCAAAGTTCGTTTCGAGATTGCCGACGTGGTGCTGACCTCGAAACTGATCGACGGCACGTTCCCCGATTACGGTCGCGTCATTCCCCACAACAACGACAAAGAGATGAAGGTGTCGAACGCCGCCTTCATGGACGCGGTCGATCGCGTATCGACCATTGCCAGCGAGCGCGGCCGCGCGGTGAAGCTCAATCTCGCCAAGGACAAGCTCATCCTCTCCGTCAACAACCCAGAGGGCGGCAGCGCCACGGAAGAAATTCCCGTTGCCTATGACGCGGGCGCTTTGGAAATCGGCTTCAACGCGCGTTATTTGCTCGATATCGCCGGCCAGCTCGAAGGCGAAGAAGCGCGGTTTCTTCTCGCCGATCCCGGATCCCCCACCATGGTCAAAGACGGCGGCGGCGAAGGCGCGCTCTACGTTCTGATGCCGATGCGGGTGTGATTTGAGGCCAACGCGGGAGGCGACTTGTCGTGCCAGATTTTGGGTCGAAACAGTGGGTTGATCCAATCGGGTTGTTAAGTCTCGCCATCTCGATATTGAGCTACTGGACCGCTCGGAAAGCGTATGTTTTGGCTGCCAATAAGGAGCAACGCCAAGCTCCCTCGCTGTGGTTCTCAATCCAAGATTTTTTTGCTTTTGAGACCGCGGACAATATGCATCGCGTCTATTGCGCTTTGGCATCATTCACCAATCAGTCTGATGCTAGGAACTCTGTCTCACGCATTGAGATGGTTTTTTCGTACTCGAAGTCTGCAATTGACGACCCGATGACGCTAAGAATCCCTGCTAGCCAGATTAGAATTCAATGGGCCCCAGAAGACTCGAACAAGTTAATGGTCGCTCCTTTCTCATTAGATGGGCGGGAGACCAGTTCTGGCCTTCTGCAATTTAGCGTACCATCTTCCGTCATGAGAGACATTGCTGTGACGCAGTGCTCCGTCGCTTTTGTTGATAGCCACGGTAGAGAACATGTCGTTAGCGCCCCACTCGTTCGGGAGGCTGTGCATGCGATCAATTCTTGAACGCTTTAGAAAAATTGAAGTCCGAAATTCAAATGAAGCAAAGCCGCTAAACATCGTAGCAGACGGTGCGATCGCTTCGGAAGCTTTCGCTCATGGCCGGTTGCTCCCTGTGGTTATTGTTGATGCATCTCAGCGGCCGGACGTGATCGAATTTTTCCGAGTTCACGGTCACATACCTACCGGAGATGTAGTGACGCGCTGGGGGCGGTTGAAAGGTACCTCTGGTAGGATTTGCCTAATTGCAACTTTCGAGCGTCCATTGCACTTGACTGCCGCGATTGAATTTGAAGTCGAACGGCATGGAATGCTTATTGAAACGATGCTACTGGCAGGGGCTTTCTACTTACAGGCTGGCGTAGCGGGTGACACTTTGACCGCCACGTTCAACGAACCGAGAGTAATTGTAGAGGTTGAACACCTGACCTTCAGGCCTCATTGGAACAAGATGCTAGAAATGTCGAAGCGGCAAACGTTTCGCGAAATGGGATTGGACAGAGCTGCATCCAAGAGAGCGGCCAAGGAGTTTATCCGAGAAGTTCAAACTTTTGCGAAAATTCAGTTGGGTCATCCGTCGGGCAGTCAGTAGCCCGCATCCGCAACGCGACGAATCATAGGGGCCTGCGTGTTCCCTCTCCCCATGCGCTGCGCTTGCATGAGGAGAGTGAGCAAAAGCACAATCCCATCCACCCGCGTCCCCGGCCAAGCGAACTCGCGATAGCGGAGTGAGCGGAGAGCCGGGGTCATTACCGGACGCGGTTCTTTTTCAAATCTCGACACGTAAAGGTCCCGGATAGCCGCGCCGCCGCTTCGCGTCGCGTCGCGGCTTCCGGGAAGGCGGGTAAAAGGCGTTACGCCTTTCACGACGGAGCTATTGCGCAGGCCGCGCGCGTCCCCTCTAACCGTTCGCCCGGAAGAGGGCGACCGGGAGAGGGAATTTGGCTATCGCCGCGCGTCGGCAGGAAGATTGTCGGGCATCACAAGCTTCTCGCTCTCAAGTTTTTCAGGGTTCAATACGACAAGCTCTTGCGCTTTGCGAATTTTACCCTCGATAAAGAGGACGTTGGGAATGTAGATGGGGTCGCGCCCGGCTGCGATCATGCGAACGTCACCGGCACCAAGCCCTAAGAGGCCATGCTTGAACAGATCGCGATCCTGCTTCTCGAAAATCAAGCGCTCGGTATCATGGCTGTTGGACGCGCCGCCGATTATGCGTTCTTCGACGATCTGGCCGGGATAAATGCGCCAGAACGTCAGCCGGTCGAAGATGAAAAAGGCTGCTAGCCATACGATAAGCAAGATTGTCCCAAATACGGTATAAAATCCTGTGTTGGCCTTAGCCGACAATTGCGGGATGAAATCGAGTATGGCGTCCCACCATCCGAGCCATGCGAACAATACGATTACAAACGCGACGATGGCGATCGTCAAGACGGAGTAGATACCGCGCAATTTTGCATTGGTGAAGATGATGAGCAGGATAAGCGTTGAGATGAAAATCAGACCAGGATTGTTGCTCGGATGCACGAAGCTTCCGGAGGAATCTCCGGGCAGATGAGCACCTTGCAGATAAGTTACAATCCCAACGGCGAAAGCGGCGATTATTGCCGGCCACCAGTAGATGACCGGTGAATGACTGATCAGAGTGACACTGGGGCGATTTTCGCGCGCCATCGCAGGGCTCCTGTTCGAGCTTTTCGAGAGAAGAAACGCAAGTGTCAATGTAAAGGTTCCAAAAATCGCGCCGTACTCGGCCCTCCTCGAATCGCCGCGTTGCAACTTTGTCCATCCTTCACAAACGCCTTGCGTCCGATCTACATTCGATCACAATGTCCAACGTGTTGCAGGCGCGAGTAGCGCCGCAAGCAGGCGGGTGTACAGAGTTATGAATTCGGCGAGGCGGCCCGCTCTGAAGCAACGCATCGCCCTATTGCGAAGAAAATCCTGGCGTCAATCGCTCGTGAGCATTGTCGCCAAGTGGAGTCGCAGCCAGATATGGTGGCTGTTGTTGGCGATCATCGTTATCTGGCTGTTGTCGGCCCTGCTGCTCCACCTGCTCGAGCCGGCGGAAAATCCCGCCTTTGCCACTTCGGGAGCCGCGCTCTGGAATGTTTGGGTCATCCTTTTCAGCGGCATCAACGAAGTGCCGCACTCTGTGGGGGGGCGGCTCGTTGCATCTGGCCTCGCCGTTTGGGGCATCGCATTTGGCGGATTATTCACCGCGGGCGTTGCTTCGATTTTGATTGATCGTGTGTTGAGGAGACGGCAAGTGACAAGCGTAGAAATGTCCGACCACCTGGTGCTCTGCAATTGGGCTCCGCGCGGGCTCGACTGGATCAGGGATGTTCACAGCAACATCGTCGCCCAGCGGCGCCCCATCGTGATCATCCACGACAATCCCGAAGATATCGAACTGCCGGACAAGCAAGACGACCCAGCGTTCAACGATGTTTACATAGTAAAAGGCGACCCGGCCAACGAAGTCATATTGAGGCGGGCAAAGGTTCCGCAAGCCTATTCGGTCGTGATCCTCGCCGACGAGCGCCATGGGCAACACGCCGACGGAAAATCGATCGTATGCTGCATTGCTGTCAAGAACGTCTGCCACAGCGATGCGCTGCCCAATATCGTCGTCGAATGCCTCGACCCTAAGTTCCGCGGGCACATGCGCAAAGCGGGCGCTGACGAGGTGATTTCGTCCGCCCAATTTGGATTGAGACTTTTGGCACGGGCCTCGTTGTTTCACGGCATGACTCGCGTATATCAAGAGCTACTAACGGTAGCCCGCGACGCAAACGAAATGTACCTCGTTTCGATTCCCCAAACGCTCATTGGGAAAAATTTCGTCGAAGTGTCCAATATTTTTCTTGCCGAGCGCGACAACAAGAATGCTTGTCTCTTGATCGGCATTTACCGGGGCGAGAAGATGATGCTGAACCCTGTGGGAGCTGAAGCGGGGTCCCTCCGTGACGGCGACGAATTGATCCTTTTAAGCCCCGCCTTACCGGATTTGTCGCGGTTGACGTGAGGTAGCCCGTAGGTAAGGGTAGACGGGGGCGCGAAGCGCCTGAGGAAACCTAACCACGTTGGAGCCGCGCGAATTCGGTGGGCGTGGCTGTTGGGTTCCGGCCGTTCCGAGTGGCGACATCACGGGAGTTGCGCTGCGGCCTCTACCCAACCTACGTTCCTTCACATGATTCCAACTTCCAACGCCCTCTGGGTTGAGCGCTTAGCTCTCACGAATTTCCGCAATTATGCGAGCCTCGTGATCGAAGCGACGGCTCAGCCGCAAGTGATCGCGGGCGCGAACGGGTCGGGCAAGACCAACA
>JAYSVT010000195.1:0-16550 GCA_043718455.1 Hyphomicrobium sp. | reverse complement strand
CAGCGATGCGCACAAACAGCTCAAGGTCCTTGGCGCCGCCCGTCTCCTCTACAATCTTCTGCAATTCGTCTTCGCAATCGAGCGCAAAGCACTTGATGCCATAGTCGAAGTACGCCTTGCGGATGGCATGGCGTGGCTTGACCGGGTGCATAAAGTGGAGCCGGACGCCAGGTATAGTCGCCGCGTCTTCCAGCTCCGCAACCGACGCGACGTCAAACTGTGTAATGCCGGCGCCATAGAGTGCGCCAACCAAGAAAACGGAGCTATTCGCTTTGTATGCGTACGCGACTTCGCCGGGGAAGTTTTTTGTGAACCAGCGCGCCGCCCGGCCTGCCGCATGCGGCCGGGCGGCAAACACCGGCAGATCAGGCTCAAGTGCCTTAACCATTTCAATGGCAGAGCGGAATTTTTCCATGCGCGCGCGACTTTCACCAATTACGGCTGAACCCCAAAATGACGGCACGATCTGACACACGCGGTCATTCAACGATGGCTCGATTTAGGGTCCCCTGCCTCCCCTGTAAAGGCCTATCGGAAGCCTTACCCGCAACAAGGTCAAAGCCTTCTTCAAGCACGCAATGATTCTGTATGATTCTGCGGCGGAGATTGACGAAACTAACTCTATCGCCTCAACTGCCGCTTCGTGTCTTTTGCCATGGCATACACTCAGATGAACATCTTTCGAAATGCCTTCCTGAGCGACCCGCAAAGTGCGCTCGCATTGAGCGGCTTTCTCATTGGGCTCGCCTTCGGGGCCCTCGCTTGGCGGACGAATTTTTGCGTTATGGGCGCCGTCTCAGATTGGAGAACGTCGGGCAGCCGGCATCGCATTGGAGCGGTTGCACTGGCCGCAGCTCTGGCCATTCTTGCGGCTCAAGCCCTTAACGCACTCGGACTGACAGACTTAACTCGAACGATGTATTTGACGCCGCAGTTAAATTGGGCAGGCGCTGCAGGGGGCGGACTGTTGTTTGGCTTTGGCATGGTATCCGCCGGTGGATGCGCCAGTCGTAATCTCGTGCGCGCGGGTGCCGGAGATGTACGTGGGATCATCACACTTCTCGTTCTCGGACTTGCGGCGTTTGCAACGATGAGCGGAGTGCTCGGGCCAGTGCGTGCAGCCGTTGAATCGGCCACTGCTCTGTCACTTGACCGTTTTGGTTTCCAGACCCAAAGCCTGAGTGATGTTGCGATTCAACTCGGGATCAGCGCGAGTATCAGCCATTGGGTCGCGCCGCTTCTGGTCGCCGGACCCTTAGCAATCTTCGCGTTTTTGCATTGCCGTGTTGGCCATGACAACCTCACTCTTCTCGCCGGAGCGGGCGTTGGCCTGCTCGTCGCAATCGGATGGCTGGTAACGGGGCTCGCCTATAACGACATGAACGTCAGTCCAATTGTCCCAACGTCGCTGAGTTTTGTGCGCCCCGTCGCAGACACGATGGATTGGATCGCTCGCTCGACCGCCCTCGGCCTACCTGGATTTGGGGCGGCGTCTGTCTTCGGAACGTTGGCCGGCAGTTGCCTCATGGCCTATTCTTATGGCCGATTTCGAATTCAGGGATTCGCCAATAACGATGACATGCTGCGCCATCTTGGCGGCGCACTGGCCATGGGCGTCGGTGGCGCACTGGCGCTCGGCTGTTCGATCGGACAAGGCATCACCGGCGTTTCGACGCTATCAATTCAATCGCTGATCGCCGCAGTTTCAATTCTAACTGGAACAGCGTGGGCGTTGCGGCGGCTCGAACAATCCATATGACGACGCTATCCATTCCCAACTACGACGACGGCACGGCCATCGCGAACTGGCGTGCCGGGCGACGTGTCTTGCCGTTCTTCGGTCCGTGATCCACTGTCACGAAGGCGGCGCAAAGCTTGTGCGCGTGCCGCGCGGGCGCGTTCCGCCTTGTTCGGATTGCGGCGCAGATCGGCGTCCGTAATCGTGCTGTCTCGCACAAAATTTTCCCAATTCCCGAGCACCGTGAACCTCTGACGGCCGAAGTCATGTTCGATACCCGTTGGCGGCGCCGGCGACGTAGAGCACTGCGCGACAAGCGTTTCCTGTCCTTCTTCCTTGATCCGAAGTTGATAGGGGGCCGACGTCCCGGGAACGCGGTGTGTCTTGCCGGCGCTAATGAGGTTGTCCGGCTCGAAATCATTCGGGAAAAGAACCGTTGCCTTGCCAGCAGCATCAACGTTGATGAGCGTCAGAAAGCAGTCCTTGTCGGTATCGGCATTGACCGCAATCAGATCGCCGGCCGCCGGACGCACCTTATCGATCCAGACATTCAGTGAAATGGCGTTCGAGGCACTCTGAGTTGCGGGTGGCTTTGTCGAGGGGCTGTCGCCCGTCTGTTCGACACCCTTTAGATACCCGAGCAGCCTCTCTACGTCCGGTCTCGGCAACCGGCCATGTTGGATGCGGCGGGCGAGTGCCCCGGCCGGCCCCGCCGCTTTCGCCAAAGCCGCCTCAAAGGTCTCGCGCTCGAGCCCAAGTTCAATTGCTGCCCCGGCAAGATCGACGGCCAACCGGTACTTCCGGGCGAGAGCGTTTATGATCTCTTCGCCTCTTATTTTGAGTTCTGGATCGATGCCGCCTGCCCGCAAAGCGTTCCTGTATCGCTCGTTATCGCCGTCTTGTAACAGCTGCATTTCGCTATCGATACCGGAAAGCTGCAGCGCCGTTTCATGCATGTCTTTTTTGATCACGGCCGACACAGCGGCGGGGCGCGCGCGATACGCATCGCGTACGGGCCATAAACCATCGTTGTGGCAGCTAAAGCAATTGCGGCTTGACCGTAGTCCGAGATCCCGCCCATTCGCGTCCGCATAAATTGGTTTTTCGACGCCTGGCAAAATCCGGTCAATGCGGCTGCCACCCGCGTCAAAGAGCGCAAAAGCGTTGAAGCCGTTCGGCAAGGCAAATAACGCCCGGACAATGTCGTGCTTAAACGGCGCTTTGACCAGCGGCGTCGATTTTGGTCCGAGCGGATGCTCGAACAAATCTTGGTCGCCAGTGCTCGTAGCAAAATCGTATATAAGCCAAAAACCCCCGCGTGCACCGGGATGGCGTTCAGCGAGCCGGTTGCCGTGCGTTATCGCGCTGTCGCGAACCACCGCTCTGCGCGCGCGCGCAATCCTTAGGTTGTAATCGATTTCGACAGCATTCATTTTCGCAAGGTCATTGAGCTTGGGCGGCATCCCAATGAGCTGATAGTAGAGCTGCAGGTTCCCAACAGCGTCGGCCAGCCAATCCGCGCGAACCACTGGGTTTGCGGAACCCGCAGCAGATTTGGTCTTGTCCGACAATGGAACGACAAACGCTTTCGGGTACTTCTGTTCAATGACATCCCAGTGCCCGGACACCCAGCCAAATTCGGCGAGGCGAAAAGCAAGAACAGTCCCATTCGCGTCAAGGGACGTTAGTTTTTGCGGCGTTTGCGTCCAAGACAGGCTGTTCATCAACTTTGCGACCGCCTGCCGGTAGACCGCGAGTTCTTCACTGCCAACGCAGGCGTTATACAAATTCGTCAACGAGATAAAGCGCAGGTCTTTGGCTCCATCGCGCTCGACGCGCAACGCCTCTTCAATCAGAGCCTCGACCGCTGCAGCTTTGATTGGCGGCCTTGACTCGCACTCACGTGGGGCACCGGGAAGCTCTCTGATCCACTCTCTGACCGATTCGAGATCGTCGGGTCCAGGTTCCTGCCCATCGTTTGTAAATACGTCGATGGGTCCATGGCGGCTGCGCAGCACCTCGTAGAGCAAAGATGCATCCGGTGACCCAGGACGAACCAGAAGTGGATCGAGAGCCACGTCGGCGATCGCGAGAATGTTGGCAATACCGCCAGCCGCCACGGGCTTCCCAACAATCCTGCCTGTTTGGTGGCAGCGGGCACAGTGCATCTCAAGGACTGAATAGACTCTGGCGGCGCGGGGATCTTCTGGCCGAGACGGCACTGCGATGGCCGCTGCAGATGCTGCTGGTGTAGAGATGGGAGGCGTAGCAGGTACCGCCGTGCCACCAACAGCGGGTGCCGCTGGCGGGGCCTCCGGCACCGTCGCCGGATTGGCAGCAGCATGAGTCTTCAGTACTGGCAGAGCACTCAATACGCACAGCGCCGCAAGGATCGTCTGCAATCGCGAAAGCCGGACGCAAGAAATAGCCGCCGTCATACGAACCCCGTTGTCATGATTACTGGCGGCCAATTGGCTGCCGGTAGGGCGCATTTAGGCACCCCAGCGCGACACCATAACGGCGGCATCGCCAGCCGCCTAGACCCTCTGGCTGCAACGCGGTTTTCCAGCCTTAATGGGATAGGCGCCCTGTTCAGGTCACTTTTGGGCTATGGCAACAAGGGCCTTGCGGGTCTCAGCGTTAAAGAAGCCGTGGATTGCCCCGCGATAGATTCCCCGAGCGGCCAGCAGGCGCTGCAGTTCGCGACGCGTCGCAAACGTCCAAATTCTGGCGGGTACGTCTAAAGTGCGCCCTTCCCGGCTCGATGCCTTGAGTGCTTCGATGTAATGAGCCGCTGCCTGTTTTGGGCGGCGCGCTACGCCACGGCCATCGTCATAGAGATAGGCGAGTTCCAGATTAGCGCCCGCATGTCCGCGCCCGGCGGCACTTTCAAGGAGTTTCACCCCATTTGCGTTGTCGGCGTGTCCGCCTTCGCCCCGCAAATCCATCAAAGCCAAATTGAACATCGCCCGCACGTGTCCCTTGTCTGCCGCGATCATATAGAGTCGGCGGGCTTCCTTAATATTGCGGGCCACCCCTTTGCCGTTTGCATAGAGATACGCCAAGCTGGTCATACCCAAAGGATCACCCGCTTGAGCCGCGCCCTGATAGAGACGCAGCGCCTCGGCCATGTCGTGGCGTACGCCATCGCCGAACTCATACATCGTTCCAAGTGCGGCCATGGCACCGGCATGATCGCGTTCGGCCGCAACTTCATACCACCGCGCGGCTTCAACCAAATTTCGCGGAACACCGCGGCCTTTGTCGAGGGCACGGGCGAGCGCGAACATGGCTGGCGGTAATCCTAAAGCGGCCGCCTCCGAATAAAGCGCGGCAACGACCCTCAGATCTTCTGGCGTTTGCGCGGCGCCTTCGAGTTGCGAGGCGCGCTGGAATGCTAATATTGCAGCAGGTCCTCCCGTATCGCGCTCGACGCTGCCGGTCATAATCCAGTTCCACGGCGTTTGAGACCGCATTGCCTCTAGTTTAGAGAGGCGCACGCTGGCAAGCTCCGCGAATAGACCGCCCGGGAATCGCTCGATGTGGGCCTTAAAGTGTGCCGGATCCTTGCTGAGTTTTATCAGCTCCCAAGCGTCGATTTCAGAGAGGCGGGCTTCACTGCCGTCCGGCTGATTGAGCCGCCGGTCACTGCCTTCCGGACGTGTCAACTTGGGCTTGAAGAAAAATTCGCCAACGAGAGACGAATGTTCCCAAGGGACTTGTCTCCCTGATGTTGTCTCGATAACGCGGCGCCGCGCATTGCGAAAAACCTCCTCAAGTGTCAAACCGGCCAGTGAAATGTTTGCGGCCAGCGCCGCCGAATAGGGACTGTTGTCACCATCGCCGTCGCGCGCGACCTCCCCCGGCGCAGTGGCATAGCCGATCAACGTTCCCGAAGGCGCGACCACCGGCGCCAAACCACCCTGAGCAATGGCCCGAGTCGTTGCCGAATACGGATTGTCGCGGCAAGCGTCGAGTATGACGATGTTCATGCGTGATTCCGAACGCGCCATCGTTTTGAGAACATCACTAAGGGAAACCGAATTCAGCGCCACCTCGGTCATGTCGGAGATATCCGCCGCAAGGGGTACGAGATAATTTTCTCCGTCCGCTTGAACGCCGTGCCCTGCATAAAAGAATAGCGCAACGGTATCAGGAACTTTGAGGCGGCGGCCGAACTCTGTGACGGCCGACCGCATCTCGGCCGCGCCGCCATCAAACACCGTCAAGACATCAAACCCGGCGTCAATCAACGTTCGCGCCATAAGCTCGGCGTCATTGCGCGCATTCTTGAGCTTCTTAGTTTCATAGTTCGCATTGCCCACGACGAGCGCCACGCGGCTTTCGGCAAGCGTCGCCGTCGAGACAAGAGTTAACGGCCAGGACACGGCTAGGCAGATAATCGCGCGCGCCAAAAACCTCGCGGCCCATCCCAAGCGGGGTCCACGCCTCTGTCGGCAGTCAGCGGCGTCCATAGAGTATCCTCGAAGCTTGATTCTTAAGCCGTCACCATAAGCCGGGACCTATGCGCCGCCAGCCCCTTGCATCCTTGATCCACGGTTTCCAACATCCACAAATGCTGCGGGCTAACCCAAATAACGCTTTGTCCTATCCGGAGCATTGGGGTGCGCCTAAAATATGTGGAAACTTCACATTTTCCAAGAGTTAGAAAATAGTACCCATGCGTTCCGGTGGACAAATTCTGATCGACACTTTGGCCGACCAAGGCATCCGCCACATCTTCACGGTCCCAGGCGAAAGTTTTCTGGCCGTACTCGATGCCTTGCACGCGGACCCGCGCGTGCAGCCGATAACAACACGCAACGAAGCTGGTGCTGCGATGATGGCCGAGGCAACGGGAAAACTCACCGGCCGTCCCGGCGTCGCGCTCGTCACGCGCGGACCCGGTGCTGCCAATGCCATGGCTGGCGTCTACATTGCGCACCAAGACCAAACGCCGATGCTGTTGCTCGTTGGACTTCCGCCCAGCGCCATGAACGGCCTTCCTGCATTTCAGGCCATTGACCTCAAGTCCGTCTTCGGCTCACTGACCAAATCGTGCGCTGTCGTCACAAGCGCCGGAGAGTTACCGGAAAAACTCCAGGAAGCATTTTTGGCGGCAACCTCGGGCCGGCCGGGTCCCGCAGTACTTGGCCTTCCCGAGGACATCCTCAGCCAAGAGGTTGACTATACCCTGCCACCGAAACGTGAGCTCACACCGGCCGAACCGCTCCGCCAACAACTTGAGCAGCTCAAGACCTACCTTGCCTATGCCGCGCGACCCTTCGTGATCGCTGGCAGTGCCACGTGGAGCGCAGACGCAAGTACCGCCCTTGCGCGTTTCGCAGAGCGCTTCGACCTTCCTGTCGCAACAGCTTTCCGGCGCCAGGACGCCATCGACAACCGGCACCGTTGTTACGTCGGACATCTCGGACTAACGATCGACTCGCAGCTCGCAACTGGCATCCGTGCTAGCGACTTGGTTATTGTTTTTGGCCAATGCTTGGGTGACATCTCAACGCAAGGGTTCACGTTGTTGAATCCAGAAAAGGACGCGCAAAGGATCGTGCAAATTGCAGCCGACGCAGGTTCGCTCGAATGCCCATTCGTACCGGCGCTAGCAATGCCAGCCTGTCCAATTAAAACAGCCAACGCATTAAGCGAAATGGCGACCCCGGGAAAAAGGCCCCCTTGGCCGATTTGGCGGCGCGATCTACGCCTCGCCTATGAAGCAACGCTGAAATTGGAAGCACCGTCTGCGCCCGACAAATTGCACATCGACGAAATCATCGCGGACCTCTCAACAGCACTCCCCGAAAGTGCCATCATCACGAATGGCGCGGGCAACTACGCCGCGTTCCTGCATCGCTACTTCGTCTACAAGAGCTATCCGTCGCAGTTGGCCCCCGTCGCAGGCTCGATGGGCTATGGCTTGCCAGCCGCCGTCGCCGCTAAGTTGTACTATCCAGATCGTGTTGTGGTTGCACTCGCCGGAGACGGCTGTTTCCAAATGACCGGCCAAGAGCTCGCAACAGCTGTTCAGTTTGGACTGCCCATCATCGTCATTATCGCCAACAACGGCATGCTGGGTACAATCCGCATGCACCAAGAACGCCGCTATCCAGGACGCGTAACAGCAACCACCTTGGTCAACCCGGATTTCGCCGCACTCGCGGAGGCTATGGGTGCCTCTGGAAGTCTTGTGACATCGCGGAGCGAATTCCGCGCGGCGCTGGCTCGGGCGATGGCTGGCACCAAACCTTCGCTGATCGAACTGAAAATCGGCATCGATCCAATTGCGCCCGGCCAAGTAATCAAGTGTCTTTAGGACGCTGCAGACGGAATTCGGAAAGGGCGGAAATTAATACAAATGAATACATCGTTAAATGAGAGATTTTAACATTAATCATGCCAGAGCGTCAGAATAGACTAACAACTGGTTATGCGTTACCTTGGTCTTACTTGAGCCGAGGACTGCGTTCTGACCTGAGTTTGACATGGACCTAGAGGCCGCAAGACGAGACGCGACGCATACTTGGAACTTAACCCGGGTTAGCATGGTGGCTTGTTTCGCGATGGCGAGCACGATGCTTTTGGCATCGCTGATCATGGTGCCCAAGTCAAATGCCAGTGTAGATATGCAGAATTCAACTCAGGTTGGGCCTCCCTCCCACTGAGCCTCACTCCCCTCCCAAACTAGCTCTCTCCCTATCCAGGGCCTCACACTCGACAGAGTGTGGGGCCCTCTCCCCTTTTAGGTCTTGTGATGCGGCTGTTGTGTCCAAGTCAGCGCGGCTTCATTTGGTCGGCGCAGCACAAATCTCACCTGCTTTTCGAGCAACTTTTATTTTGCGCCTCGTGCGTCTTCGCTTAGAAGGCTAATCGGCTTGGCTGCGCTGATGTGGGAGATAAAACGATGGCAAAAGTTGCATGGATTGGTCTTGGCGTGATGGGCTTTCCCATGGCCGGGCACGTTCTCAAACTGGGAGGCCACGACCTCGCGGTCTACAATCGCACAATTGCAAAGGCCGAACTTTGGCTCAAGACCTTCGGTTCTGGACGTGCCGCACCAACTCCGGCAGACGCTGCCCGTGATGCCGACTTCGTCTTTTCGTGCGTCGGCAATGACGACGATCTGAGGCACGTGACGGCTGGGCCCGATGGCGCCTTTTCCAGCATGAAGCCAGGCGCGATTTTCATCGACCACACGACATCTTCTGCCTGCGTCGCGCGCGAGCTGGCAGGCGTGGCTTCAGCCAAGGGGCTCTCGTTTCTCGACGCTCCCGTTTCCGGCGGGCAAGCAGGAGCGGAAAACGGCACTCTGACCGTCATGGTTGGCGGAGACAGCAACGCTTTCAACACCGCCGAACCCGTGATCCGTTCCTTCGCCAAGATGGCAAAACTCATCGGCCCATCCGGCGCGGGACAACTCACCAAGATGGTCAATCAGATTGCCATCGCGGGTCTCGTGCAAGGGTTGGCCGAGGCCATCCACTTTGCCGAACAGGCCGGACTCGACGTTGTCGCCGTCATCGATACTATTTCGAAAGGCGCCGCACAGTCGTGGCAAATGGAAAACCGTTGGAAGTCCATGCACGCGCGGGAATTCGAATTCGGTTTTGCGGTAGATTGGATGCGCAAGGATCTCGGCATCTGCATCGATGAAGCCAGCCGTAACGGCGCGCAGCTCCCCGTCGCTCAACTCGTCGATACGTACTACTCAGAAATCCAAGAGCGCGGCGGGCGACGCTGGGACACGTCAAGCCTCATCACACGGCTTGGGCCGAAGATCGCATAAATCGAACTTTATAATCAAGCTGGGCACGGCAACACCAACGCTTCAAGCGTCTGCTTTTTCTGCCTTTGCCTGGTTCGACGTTTGCGCGAACTGGAGCGGCAGAGAGGTCGTGTACTTCATCTGCTCCATGGCAAAGGCCGACGACACTTTGGCGATTTCTATGCGCGAGATAAGCTTCTTGTAAAAAGAATCGTACGCGGCAATGTCGGGTACGGCGACACGAAGTAAGTAGTCAACATCACCCGACATGCGATAAAACTCGACGACCTCCGGGAAATCCGCAACGGCACTGCGGAATTTTTCCAGCCATGCGAGAGAATGGTGATCGGTCTTGATCGAAACAAAGATCGTGACGCCGGCATTAATTTTGACCGGATCAAGTAGCGCGACCCGGCGCTTTATGATGCCGGCTTCTTCGAGCTTTTGAACACGGCGCCAGCACGGTGTGGTCGATAGACCAACCTCATTGCCGATATCAGCGACGGGGCGCGTGCAGTCTTCCTGCAGGATGCGCAAAATCTTGACGTCCATGTCATCGAGCACGATCGGTCTCCAGGGGAAAGAACGACGTTTCTAACTTTGGACCATTTGAGGACAATTGTTTTGCTTGACGCGTATGTCAACACGAAATTTGGTATTTTTTTTCATTTTGCGCCGCAGCAAGACTTGCCGGCCGGTGCTTTTTCAACCATTTATTGAGGGTGTCGGAGCTTACAAGGACACGCAGTTCGATGCCGCAAGTCGTGCCCATAACAGTTGATTTCGCCGTCGCCAAAGCCCTAAGTGCTGAGGATTTTGAAGCAATCGCCGCGCAGGGTTTCCGTACAGTCTTGAATTTTCTTCCGGATGACGAAGCAAAAACTCAGGTCTCCTCAGACGACGCACGGCGCCTCTGTGAAAAAGTCGGCATGGCGTACGCTCATGTGCCAGCTCAAAAATACAGCTTGTTCACCGACAGCGTGGTCTGCGCGGCACGTCAAGCCATGGCGTCGTTGCAGTCCCCGGTCCTGGCTTATTGTGCCTCGGGCCAGCGCGCGGCCATCGTTTGGGCGGCTGTCAATTCGCAGTCGATGCCCGTCGATACAGTACTTGGCACATTGACGAAAGCTGGTTTCGATTTCGGCTACATTCGCGATGACCTTGAGCAACAGGCCGATAGACCGCGCTGGCAAAACGGAGTTGGCGCAGTGGAGGTGCGTCAAGATATTCAGCCCTGCACTTAACTGGCATGAAGCCACTCGTGGGTTTTCTTTTCAAGACCATCCGTCAAAGGCGCGTCCGTATATCAGGCGCCCGCGCTTGGACGCTGCGAAACCACGTCGTACCAGCGTTTTAGGTTCACCAGATCGCCCGGAAGTTCAAGCCGCGCCGGCTTCATGAAGTCGATCGCGACAAGCGCGGTAATATCGGCGATTGAAAAATCTTCCCCTGCAATATGACGCGTCTCCGCCAATCTTCTGTCGAGGTGCCGTAGCTCAGCTTCAGCCTTTGACTTGTTGGCCTCGCCCCAAGCCGCGATTTGAGGCACTTCGAGGTGCGCCATTTTCGGGTGGAGATGACGGAAAACCTGGGCCACGCGATGGAATAGACCAAGTTCAACGCGCCTCTGCCACATCTCGGTCTTAGCGCGCCCTATCGGGCCTGCCCCCATCAGCGGCGGATTGGGCTGTAGTTCCTCAAAATACCTGCAGATTGCCACCGTCTCGCATAACCGCCGCCCATCATCGAAAATCAATACGGGAACTTGCTGCCAGGGATTGAGGCGCTCGAACTCAGCCGACTTCAGCGAGCCCGTCATGAGATCCTGCTCCTCAAAAGGAATCGTCACCCCTTTCTCGGCCAAAAAAATGCGCACTCGGCGCGGGTTTGGAGCGCGTCTCGTTTCAATGATCACCATGACCCGGCGCCTCTCCTACTGACCGATGCCGCGTTCATGGCGCCAGTCGCGCGGGCTTTGGAACTCGCCAGCCCAAAGACCGCGTTTCTTGGACTTTGCGTCGCCTTCCTCACGCAAGTACCCGCCGTATGCAACAGCGAGCCCGGAAGCGACCATTCCTGAATTGATATCCCTGCCACCGGCCGAACACTTTGCCAGCAACCGCGCGTGCTTATCCTTTTCCGAAACTTGGCACGTGACCATGTCCTTGCCAATGAGCCGGCGTAACTCGTCCCTGGCGGCATTTCCGCAATCCCATGACGCGCCGCCCCGGGTGCATGATTGCCGACCCTCGGGTGCATCGATGCCTTTAAGCCGGACCTCGCTGTTGCCAACATGCAAGCTATCGCCATCAATCGCGCGGCCTATGCCCGTGACCCCTGCGGGAGCTGGACCGTAATCTTTGGTGGATGATAGCTGCTTTTGCCCAAGCAATGCCGCCAAAATGGCCAATATTGCCGCCGAAATCCATTTAGCCAGTTGGCGTTCCACGTCGCGTCGCATGCCTTGCATCTACTCCCTCTATGTAAAACTTGAAGCGTTATTAAACGCTAAGTTAGTGAATTACCCTCAAATTAACCGAGCGGAACCATGCCATGACCGGCGTGGTGGGTATAATTGGGATAGCGGCTACAGCAATGAACGAGAATGTCGATACCGCCGACATGACGGAGCGCCGTCCCCAGCGCCCAACCCGCGCCAAGAAATCCGATGATCTCAGGGTTTATCGCGAACGGCTGACTCAAGGCAGCGACATTAAGCCAGAATACGAATACGAACTCCTGGCTATGTTCGCCCGCAACGAAATCAATGCCCCATTCGCAATGCTGGCGCTTTGCATCATCTTTTTCATCGCTTCGCGGTACTGGGCAACCACGACCGAGTCCGTTCTTTGGATTACTGCGGTCATTCTGACCAAGGGGCTGATGTACGTCCAATGCAAGAAGCTGCTGACACTGCCGCGGACTGAAGTTATCGTCGCGGATAAACGCCGCCGATTCCTGCTTCTGGAATTCGTCAATGGCATGGTGCTGGCTGGATTCGCCTTGATCGGATTTGGCATTGCCGGCGGCATGCAGACCGAAGCAAACTTCTCGTCGCACGTCTTTATTTTCGCGACGCTGATGGTCGTGCTCGCGATACGATTGACCTTTGCGTCGACGGTGCGGGGGCTGTTCCTCGTCGGCACGGTTCCCATGACTCTTGCGGTTTCGGGACGGCTGTTATGGCTACACGATTACTTCTATTTCGCCCTTGCCTTGATGGCGATCGGCATCCATTTGTTCTTCATTTACCTGACGCGTGGACTACATGCGACAGCACTCTCCATGATCGAGTTCCGTTCTGAAAAAGACGGTCTCATTGCCGAACTTGAAGAAGCAACGGCCATTTCGGACGAAGCAAGGCGCCGCGCCGAAGCCGGCAACAAAGCCAAGTCGCGCTTTCTGGCAACCATGAGCCACGAACTCAGAACGCCCTTGAACGCCATCATGGGCTTTTCCGAAGTCATGGAAAAAGAGATTCTGGGACCCATCGGCAACGAGACCTACCGCGATTATTCTCGCAATATCTATGCGAGCGGTAGCCATCTCTTGCACATCATCAACGAGATTCTCGATCTGTCGCGCATTGAAGCCGGCCGCTACGAACTGCACGAAGAGACGATCCGGCTCACCGACATTGCCGAAGACTGCGAGCGCCTCGTCCAACTCAAGGCCGATGCCAAGGGGCTGCAACTCATCGAAGAATTCGAAGCGGATATCCCGCAGGTTTGGGCCGATCCGCGCGCCATGCGCCAAATCTGCCTCAACCTGCTCTCGAACGCTCTCAAATTCACGCCGAAGGGTGGCAGGGTCACTTTGACAGTTGCGCGCATTGCCGATGGCGGATTGCGCATGTCGGTCAAAGACACTGGACCCGGCATTCCGAAAGACGAAATTCCCCGCGTCATGCAGGCGTTCGGCCAAGGCTCTCTTGCGCACGAAACCGCCGAAGGCGGCACTGGCCTCGGATTGCCGATCGTTCAAAATCTCATTCAGCTCCACGGTGGCACGTTCACTCTAAAATCGGAACTCCGTAAAGGCACCGAGGTAACAGTGACGCTGCCGAAGCAGCGCGTTCTCGACGCCGTCGCACCCTTGCAACCGCTTGGCCAGGAACGCCACAAGGGCGCAGATCTCACGCTCCCGCGGTCAACACGCCAACCGCGCTTAAAGGCAGCCTCGCCTTATGGGTCCGACCAACCCTACCGCGCGGCGGGCGCTGGCCAGCGCATGTGACGCGTTGCCTGGATACGGAGAGCGCCCTATGGGACGGCCATGACAAACCAGTTTTCTAACCGGAAACTTGTCGAGCCAATGGAACCGTGCTGTGGAAACGCCCTGTATCAAAATCTGCGTCATCGACCAAAAAACGCAGCAATGTTCGGGATGCAAACGAACTATTGACGAGATTGCCCGATGGTCGTCGATGCCGGACTTAGAGCGCCGGCGCATCATGGCGGAATTGACCTCTCGCTCGTCACCGCCGGTACAATCGTAGCACCGGAACGTCGCTCATGATTTTTTGGCTGACTTTGATTTTGGCTTTCTTCGGTGGTCTTGCAGTTCTTTTTCTTGGCACGCCGCCGGTTGCGAAAATTCCGCCAGAATTTGTCCTTGCTGGCGGCGCTGTCGCACTTCTCATTGTTGTTTATGTCGCGACCGCGATTGGCAGCGCGCGCATCGAAATCGCGATGCGTAAGCTTATTCTACCCGCTGCCCTTGGTGCACTGCTCCTCTGCGCCCTCGTCTACAACATCAACGACGGTGCGCCCCTTCAACGCTTTATGGCGGCAACCGCCCACAAATCCCAGGAGAATGCATTTGAAAGCGGCAACGGACCAAAGGCCGTTCGCATCCGGCGCAATCCCGATGGTCGCTATGTGGCACGAGGTAATATCAATCACAGTGCTGCCGAGTTCCTCGTCGATACCGGTGCGGCGGTCGTGCTGTTGCGCCAGACGGACGCCGAAAAGGCCGGCATCGACATATCAGCGTTGACATTCAGCGTCCCGGTCGAAACGGCAAATGGCACTGCGTATGCCGCCCCAGTCCGCGTCCGCACTCTGTCCGTTGGACCGATCCAACTTGACGGATTAGAAGCACTTGTTGCGGCTCCCGGAAGTCTTAACGAAAGCTTGCTTGGTATTAGTTTCTTAAGACGTTTGCGGTCTTATGAACTGTCCGGAGATTTTATGACGCTCCGCGAGTAACAGGGCCCGATCCAGGCCCAATAGTCTTCGAGCGGGTAATAGTTATGTCATCATCGTCGGGCTCAAAAAGTCTCTTTTCGTCGATCGGCATCCTTATCGCGGTCATGTTGGGCTCGGTCTATGCCATCAACAACCGCGGAGCACTTTCCGAGTTCGCCACGCACGCCGCTGAACGCGCGGCCGAAGCCACTGCCATAAAATTGCCCGAGCAAACGTTAGCCAACGCTGAAAACGCCTCTGATTCCGGCACCTCAAACTCCGGCGGCGACGTGGAATTGACTGCAAATAGCGGCGGCCACTTCGAGACCGCAGCCGAAGTGAACGGCAATGAAATCGACGTCATGGTCGATACTGGCGCAACGCTGGTCGCGCTCACCTATGAAGATGCAGAACGCGCGGGGTTATACTTGAAGACGTCAGACTTTACCCAGGGCGTGCGCACCGCCAATGGCACGGCAAAGGTTGCGCCCGTTACCTTGTCCAGCATCACTATTGGAGATATCACCGTACGCAACGTGAAGGGTGCGGTTGCCGAACAAGGCAAGCTCCATAAGACGCTGCTCGGTATGTCGTTTCTCGGGCGGCTCTCCCGCGTCGAAATGCGCGCCAACTCTCTCGTCTTGCACGAATAAAGAGCCACACGCCTGCCATCTTAGGCCTTGAAGGCTGCACAGGTTATGGAACATTTGTCCTGCGTGGACATTCCATACCGCCCGACAACCCGCTACATTCTGCCAATTAATTCAACGAGGGGCCTTCCATGATTCCCAAGCCGCGCGCGGACTTGAAGCCGAACACCGCCGATTTCGAGCGCTTCCCCTTGGTCAAACCGACGGGCTTTCGCGAATACGACGCGCGCTGGCTGTTTCCTGAAGAAATCAACCTCATGGGGCTCAATGCAGTTGGCATGGGCGTGGCGACACTTTTCGCGCGGCGCGGCGTTCCAAAGCGCATCGTCGTCGGTCACGACTACAGATCCTACTCGGCTCAGGTGAAACAGGCCCTAATGATGGGCTTACTAGCGGGTGGTTGCGAAGTGCACGACATCGGCCTCGCGCTTTCACCTATGGCCTACTACGCCCAATTCGCGCTCGACGTCGAAGGCGTCGCGATGGTGACGGCGAGCCACAACGACAACGGTTGGACCGGCATCAAGATGGGTCTCTCGCGTCCGTTAACATTCGGGCCTGGCGACATGACGGAACTCAAAGAGATTGTGCTCGGGGGCGCGTTCGAAACCAAGGCCGGAGGACGCTATGTCTTTGTTCCCGGCATGGCAGAGCGCTACATCGCATCTCTTGCCGACCGGCCAAAGCTCAAGCGCAAACTCAAAGTCGTTGCCGCCTGCGGCAATGGAACGGCAGGCGCCTTCGCAACCCAAGTTCTCGAAGCCGCCGGCTGCGAAGTCGTGCCGCTTCACACCGATCTCGATTACAATTTCCCCCATCACAACCCAAACCCTGAAGACATGAAGATGCTGAAAGCCGTGTCGGCCAAGGTTTTAGAGACCCGTGCCGACGTTGGCCTCGCCTTCGACGGCGACGGAGACCGCTGCGGCGTCGTTGCCAACGACGGGCACGAAATCTTCGCCGACAAGGTCGGCGTCATGCTGGCGCGCGACCTCTCGGCCATTCACAAAAATGCGAAGTTCGTCGTCGATGTCAAATCGACGGGGCTCTTCCTCACCGACCCTGTGCTGAAAGCCAACGGCGCCAAGACGCTCTACTGGAAGACTGGCCATTCCTACATGAAGCGCTACACGCACGAACAGAAAGCGCTCGTCGGCTTCGAGAAGTCCGGGCACTTCTTTTTCCAGCCGCCTCTG
>JAYSVT010000194.1:0-1751 GCA_043718455.1 Hyphomicrobium sp. | reverse complement strand
TCGTGCGGTTTTCGTCGGCAAGTGGACTGTAACGCCCTTCGTCGAGCACTTGGAGTTGGAAGAGGCGCCATGCGAGAGCACTGAAGCCGAACATTTGCCCGCCGCCAACAAGAAGCGCGCGGCGCGAAAATTTGCGCTTGGCTTCCCGCTCCTCGCTGTCGTGATCGAACATGGTTAGCTTCTACGCATGAGGCTTGGGTTTCCCGGCGCGGCTTTGCGGCCGTCGAGCACATAGAGCAACGGCAAAATCAGGATGGCGGCAGCGCCAGCTAATCCTGCTCCACGGGCAAATGCCGTCCAATCGGCAAACTCGACAAAGTACAGCGATGCGGCTGCCCAAGCAGTGAAGGAGACGCAGAGGAGAGATATGACGAAAACACCGGTCCTGACCATAAAGCCATTGTTGCCGAAAGGCTGGCTCAAGACGCCGAACGCATAAGTGGCGAGATAAACCAGGGCCCAATATCCGAGCGGCCCGTGTGTCAGCGTGTCAAGACCGAGACCGGCCATGAATACGAACCATTCCGGAACGACTTCGGGCCGGCGCAGGCCCCAATAGTGAATGGCAACGACCGGAAGGAAGGGCAGAAAAAAGCGATCTTCAGAAGGCAAGCCCCAGGGTAGCGCCGCAATAAGCGTCAACAGGATGATCGACGATAGCGGGACGATATATCTCAATGCTGGCATCGTTGCCCCCCGTCGCCGTTGCTATAGATTCGTGTGACGCGTTCAGTCATCGCGTTCCGGTTTTCGCGTCTGGGTTCCTCTGCGATGCCTTCGACGACTGGACGCGTGGCGCGGGCAAGCTCTGCTCGCCCATGACGTCGAAAGCCGGATTGTCGAAGAACAACACGCTCAGGTACTCAAGTTCGTCCAGCCTGGCGCGAAGCTTGACGCGCGGCGCCGCGAGATCGCCGGTAACTTTGCCGATCCTCAAGCCGCGGGGAAAAAAGCCACCCGTTCCAGACGTTGCCACGTCGTCGCCAATGGAGATTTTTGCGTCGGGCGGCAAGAAGACAAGCCTCGGCACGGATCCGTTGTCGCCAGCGAGCACACCGCGCACCCCCTTTTCGCCAACAACAACTGGGATGCGGCTGTTGAGATCTGTTGATAGAAGCACGCGGGCGGATGACTGGCCTGTTTCGACAACGCGCCCGACGAGGCCGTCGGCACTGATGACGGGAAAGCCGGTCTTGATGTTTTGTTCGTGGCCGGCGTTGATCATGACGCTGCGCACGAACGCGCCGCTTGAATCGGCGATTACGCGGCTCGTTACGAAGTTTATTTTCGGCTCATCGACGACTTTTGAAAGCGCTTCGAGATCGGCAAGTTTTCGCTCAAGCTCTTTGGCGCGCCATTCCCAGCTGCTGAGTGTTTGATTTTCGCTTTTAAGCCGCTGCAGTTCTTCCGTGATGTCGACCTGAGCGGCAATCTGGCGGCCAACGTGACGCACAGGTTCCAACGGCACCATAGCGGCCTGCAAGATTGGGCTTAGCCACTCGGCGATGCGCCAGCGGGACTGGGCAAGTGCTGTATGATTCAACCGGCTCAAGAGCATGAGGCCAAGGCAGAGAAGCAAGAGGAACGGCACGATGACGCGCACGCGCCCAATGCGCACCGAGCTATCGCCGCGGCGCGTCAGGTTCAGCTTATCGTCTTTGAGGCGAACCATACGCTTACGCCAAACTCCGTCTGATCGGCTACGGCTTGATGAGCAGATGCTCGCGTTCTTTGAGGTTGGCCAGAATGGC
>JAYSVT010000193.1:0-16649 GCA_043718455.1 Hyphomicrobium sp. | reverse complement strand
GCTATTCGTAGAGGACCGGATCAATCGCTTCCACATGACCTAATTCTCCTGTTTCAGCGGGAGTATATGGGGTTTCACAGCGTCGTCGGCCAGCTCGTCGTAAGTTTCCTTAAGAGACCGTTTCTCTAAGTACGCGGGAACTATGTGTTAGGTTTGAGGTCTACCGCCACTTAAACGACTAGGCGCGGTAATTAGTTGCGGCTGCGCGGACTGGCATAGGCTTGCCGCAAATGCCGGATCAGCGCCATATTAAAAGCGGCGAGTACCGAAAAAGCAAGGGATAACAATAGCCAAGCCGAAGCCGTATCGGTTTGGCGGTATACCGCCCCGTTTGTTGCAGACGAAGACTTGGATGTGACTTGAAATATCTTGCCCTCTCCAGACGCTGCAAGCGCTGGACTTGTGTTCTTGCCCATCGCCACCGGAGCACTCAAGAAGTCGTGAGGGCTTGCGGACGAGGGCCCGCTGGACAGCGCGAGGGTCATGAGTACGAACAGTCCAAAGGCAGCGCAGGCATCAACGGCAGGCCGTAGAAAGGCATAACGGAGCTTCGGCCGGTTGGCGCTGGAGTTGTCGTCATTATTGCGCGCCGCAGTGTTGGACCGTGGTGCGCGCATGGCCTCAGAAACCGTCATCAACTTGCCCTCCGTAGAAAATTCGAAAGCGACTCGAAGCTCTTAGGCTTCGAGTTGAGCCTGCTATCTTGGCCAGGATGGGCCGAGAATGTGGCCATTGCTGTGCATTTGACAGATCGTCTCATCTTCTGGCCGCGTGTTGCCTGGAGGTATCGCCGCCCACTGCTTGCCAAATCGTTAGGCGCTGTCCAGGACTTGGTCCTATCAGCAGCCTTTGCTGGAATCTGTCGAAAGGCCTTATTGAAGTCCAGGAGCGTTGGGCGTAGCTTCCGCGCCGCTCATTTCGCAACCGCGAAATAGAACCGCAGCACCTTTCCGAACTCTAATCATTGGGCACGCCGACATGGGCTTCATCGCCGACAGCTTAAATCGCATTCAACCCTCCGCCACGATCGCGGTCTCGACAAAGGCGCGCCAATTGAAAGCGCAAGGACGCGATATCGTCTCACTCTCGGCGGGGGAACCCGATTTCGACACACCGCAGAATATCAAGGACGCGGCGAAGCGCGCGCTCGATCAGGGCAAGACCAAGTACACCGATGTCGACGGCATCCCGGAACTGAAGGCTGCGATCTGCGCCAAATTCAAACGCGAGAACAATCTCGACTATAAGCCGGCCCAAGTGTCCGTCGGCACGGGCGGCAAGCAAGTGCTCTACAATGCGCTGCTCGCGACCCTCAATCCGGGCGACGAAGTCATTATGCCGGCGCCGTGCTGGGTGTCGTATGCGGACATCGTGCTGCTTGGCGGCGGCAAACCGGTGTTTGCCGAGACGACACTGGAAGACGGCTACAAGCTCCGGCCCGAAGCACTGGAGAAGGCGATCACTCCGAAGACAAAGTGGTTCGTGTTCAATTCTCCGTCAAATCCTACGGGGACCGCTTATTCAGCCGCCGATCTCAAGAAGCTGACGGACGTGCTCTTGAAGCATCCCCAAATTTGGGTGCTGACCGACGATATGTACGAGCACCTGCTCTATGACGGGCTGAAGTTCGCGACGATCGTTGAAGTTGAGCCCAAGCTTTACGATCGCACGCTGACGATGAACGGCTTATCGAAGGCCTATTGCATGACCGGCTTGCGGCTCGGCTACGCAGCAGGGCCTGAAAACTTGATCAAGGCCATGTGCAAACTGCAATCGCAGTCCACCTCGAACCCAACCTCCATCGTGCAGTGGGCAGGCGTCGAAGCCTTGAACGGCCCGCAAGACTTCATTGCCAAGAACAATGCCGTATTTGTCGAGCGCCGCGATCTCGTGGTGTCGATGCTCAATCAGGCCAACGGCATTGTCTGCCCGAAGCCTCAGGGCGCGTTCTACGTTTACCCGAGCATCAAGAAGTTGATCGGCAAGACGAGCAAAGCGGGCACGACGATTAAGACGGATGAGGATTTCGTCACGGCGCTCCTGGAAGACGAGGGCGTTGCGGTGGTCCACGGCGCGGCGTTTGCGGGCTCGCCCTCGTTCCGAGTGTCGTACGCGGCGTCAACCGAGTCACTCAAAGAAGCCTGCACGCGCATTCAGCGGTTTTGCGGGAACTTGAAGTGATGAAGTGCGCAGTGGGCCGGCTCGACGCAAATGCGCGTCCGATCGGCGATAGTCGGAGAGCGGACTAGGTCACCCAGATGTCTTGGCGCGTTGCGCCTCGCACGACTTGACGCGGATCAGTTTGAGGATGTCCTTCAGCTTGCCGGCCGATACGCAGGCCGATAGGCCGGCCTTGCGCGCGCCATCGACGAACAACTCGGCTTCCTTATCGGCATAGCCGCCTGCTTCGCTCAGATATTTTTCTGCGGTCCAGGCCGGATCGAGCTTTGCGACGCTTGCGGCAGCTTTCTCTGCATCGCTCGTGCGACCCAAATAGGCATAGGCCATGGCCAGGAAGGCGTAATCGAGGGCAAGGGGTTCCTTGACGAGCAACCTGTATTGCGCAGCCTTGTCGTATTGCTCGCCAAAAAAGTAGATGAGACTGAGCCCTTGATTGTACCAGTCGGGATAATGAGGGTTCAGCTTCAGCGAGCGTTCCGCCAGGCTCACGGCCCGTGCCGATTCACCAAACGGGGGAAGAGACCACCCGATGATGAGAAGCAAATCTGCATCAGAGGGTGCAAGAGTTTCAGCCCTGTTCAACTCGGCGAGAGATTGCTCCGGCTTCGCTTGAAATCCGTACGCCATGCTGAGAACCTGGTGCGTCAGGCCATCGTTGGGATCGAGCTTCACCGCCTTCTCGGCCGCATCCATCATCTTTGCCACCGCCTCCTCTACGGAGGGCGCCAAGCCGAGGTCGATCAAATAGAATTGGACAGTAGCCAGCCCGCAATAGGCTCGTGCCAACTGCGGATCGAGTTCGAGAGCTTTGCGAAATAATCTCTCTGCTTCGATCAAGCCTTCTTTCGTGACCTTGTGTTTCGCCTCCATGGCCAGCAAGTAGGTGTCGAAGGCGGTCAGGTTTGCGGGTGTCTTACGTCTGAGAAGACTACGCTCGGCCTCCGCAACCGCCCCCTCGTAGCCAATGAGCGTGGCGGCAATTTTTCCCGTGACTTCGTTTTGCACCGCGAACAGGTCATCGACAGGCCGGTCGTAGCGCTCAGACCAGACGTGGCTACCGGATTGCGCTTCGATGAGCTGAGTGGTCACGCGAACCCGCTCGCCCATCGACTGGATGGAGCCCTCGAGAACATATTTCACGCCGAGGTCGCGACCTATTTGGCGGATGTCGATCGGCTTGCCCTTATAGACCTCGGTGGAATTGCGAGCGATGACGATAAGGTCCTTGGAGTGTGCGAGATCGGTAATGATGTCCTCGGTGATCCCATCCGCAAACCGCTGCCATTTGGGATCGTCGCCAATATTGTCGAAGGGCAAAACCGCAATAGACGATTTATCGGCCAGCGACGGACCGGCGTTCCGGCCCTTCATTCCCCAGAAACTTGCCGCGATGATCAGCAACACAGCGGCGGCCAACAGCCCCAGCTGCTTCCGGTCGATCTTGGGAAGCGCAGAGGCCAACGAAATTGGTCCGAACTCGGCGCCGACGCGGTCGCCGCGGATCGGCATCGAGATGTACTTGACCTCCTGCTCGTCCGCATGTGCCGTCGGCGCCTGCATGGGATCCATGGGCCGATCCGGAGTTGCCGCATCTGGCCGTTCCTGCGCGGGCGCAACTGCTACCGGCTGCCGGAACTCGATGTGCGCTGCATACCCGCCCTTAGGCAAGTCGATGTGAATTGGATCGCTTCGTCCGGCGCCTTCGTAATACTCGCGCAGCTTCTCACGCAGACGTCCGGCCTCAATACGCACGAGCGGATCGACCACAGGGTCGAAGGACTCGGGACGATCAAACACCGCCAAAGCTATCGCGTAACCCTTGAGCCGGTCACCGCGCCCGGCGAGGGTTTCGCTGACCACATATTCCAAAAACCGCTGCCGCCTCTGTGACTGGTGCAACGGGCCGCTCTTTAGGATGCGGTCCAGTTGCTCGCGAACGGCCTTCTGGCCGGATTCGCTCCAGGAATTGAGCGGAATTTCCGTCACGAATGAACTCCGTGCGTGCCGGGCCAGCACCCGCTGCACCGGCACAAGGGCGTCGTTGCATACCGTAACATACTAGGCCCAACGCACCCCGCCTGTCACGCTTCAACCCCGGGCGATCATGACGAGGTGAGCCAGTTTGCTCGATGCGGATTGTGCCCTTGCCACCGATCATCCTGACTAAGGCACGGCTTTGTGCTTGCCGAACTTAAGAAATTTCAAACTCGGGAGTAACAACGATGATCAAAACTCTAATCACGGCGTTTGCCATCGGCACATTGTTGATGACCGGCATCGCCAGCCCAGTGCAAGCACAGTCCAAGCCCTGCACAAAGGCACCCAAGGACTACACACCGTGCTTCGTCGTAACTCCTCAGGGAGCGCAGCGATCCAAGCCCCAGGTCAAGTAGCTGCACATCAGGCAGGTCCAAGGCACAGCTGCGTACCATCCATTTCGATGGCTCAAAAGAGGCAATAAATAATCAGGTCAAAAGAAGGACATCGTCATGAATTCCAAGCAGCTGTTCGTCGCCGTCTCCGCAGTTCTCTATATCTTCGGTTCAGGTGCGGCTATCGCTGGCAAGTCCGTGACCGAAGCCGGCGCGCTGGTATGCGTGACCGACAAGTGGGACGAGAAGGAGATGGAAAAGGGCCACAAGCTGGCCGACGGTGTTTTCCGATGTGTTGGCGTCCCCGACGATCCTTCTGAGCCGAAATACTCAGAGGACTGCGTTGGAAAATACGAGTACATGCCCGACGGGAGCTGGAAGAGCGCCGGAACCTGCACTATCAGTTTCAAAAGTGGTGACAAGAAATACGATACCTGGGAGGAGGGTTCGCACCTCAAGGAATACCCATACAAGATGACGGGCGGCACTGGCAAATATAAGGGCGCGACTGGCGGCGGAACTTACATGTACGAAAACCTGACCGACACCCTCTTAGGCGGCAGATACAAAGGCAAAATGGAACTGCCCTAGCTAACCAGGCTCCGTGCATGACGAAAGGCGTTTGCAACCAGCGTTCTGAATGTTTGCCTTATTTGACGCCGGGCCTAGTATTGATGTCGCCGTACAGAGGGCTCGGTCAATGACGATAGCCCGAGCGCTATGCCAGGGTTCTCTGATCGGATGCTGAAGTGTAGATCTCGCCCACCCCCAAACAAAAAGAGCGCACATAATTGCGCGCCCTCACACTCAGCCTTCGGATAAGGCCGGAGATCTTGAACTCAAAAACGATCAAGCCGGCGCGCCGCTCGCGAACCGGCCCATCACCCACGACCAGGCATTCGCGGCGTGCAAGTGCAGCGGCTGACGAAGATCGGCAGCAGCCATTACAGGCTGCCAGACGGTCAACGCAGTCGAAGGCGCAGCCTCAAACGTGTTGGGGGTGGTCTCGTTGCCGAACGCCTCTGGGAGGTCGTCTTCGGCAACCATTACATAACCCGCTGCATCTACAGCGGTCATTAGTGTGTCGATACGCATTTTACGTCGCCTCGTACTTTTCCAGGCCATTTTCCCTCTGGCCCACGCCGTGACGCGATTGTGTGCCCTTTATCAGCCGCAACACGACCCCGTTACTATTGAGTCTAGTGTGCACCCAATCAAGTTATTTTTTTACTCATCTTGAAAATTGATTGATGAACACGCGTCAGAGTCTGTTGCGACGCAATATTTGAATCACGGACGGGCAGGCTTTACTTCGCACTGCAATAGAACTGTCACGAATCTTTTCTCGAGCAAGGTTGCGGTCTGTTGTTGCGCGCAGCCGCTGCTTGAGTGACGATGCTTTCGCCGCTCTCTCCGGAGGCGCGGGGTGCGGCCCAGTGTTGGCGCGCGCCTCGCGAGTGGAGGCAATTATGGGCAGTTCTGAAGCCCCTAGGGGCGGAAAAGGCACTGAAGGCGGTAGAAGCGGGGTCCGCGGCGCGCGCTGCATCGCGCTTGTCGGACCCTTCGCAAGCGGCAAGACCTCGCTTCTCGAAGCGATCCTTGCTCGTACCGGAGCCATCTCAAGACCCGGCTCGATTGCAGCCAAGAGCACCGTGGGGGACGCGAGTCCTGAAGCGCGCGAACATGCCATGAGCGTTCAGCTCAATGTGGCGGATGCAACATTCCTCGGCGACACGTTTACTTTCATAGATTGTCCCGGTTCCGTCGAATTTCTGCATGAAGGCGCACTGGCGCTGGCCGGCTGTGATGCTGCGATTGTCGTTTGCGAGCCAGACCCCAAACGCGTGCCCGCTCTTCAAATGGTCCTCAATCGTCTCGATGAGCTGGCTCTGCCACACATCTTGTTCCTGAACAAAATCGACAGCTTCTCAACACCAGTCAGGGACATTATTCCAAGCCTGCAACCAGCCAGCTCAAAGCCGCTTGTACTGCGCCAGATCCCAATCTGGGAAAACGGCATTGCGACTGGTTTCGTGGATCTCGCGTCCGAGCGCGCTTACGTGTATCGCGAGCACGCCGAAAGCAAAATCATCGAACTACCAAGTGCTATCGCGGCGCGCGAAAAAGAAGCGCGTTTTGAAATGCTCGAAAAACTCGCCGACTACGACGACGAGCTGATGGAGCAGTTGCTTTCCGATATTCCCCCGCCGAACGACAAGGTCTTCAACGACCTGACGCAAGAACTGCGGGACCGGTTGATTGTGCCGGTTCTGCTTGGTTCGGCCGAGCATGGAAACGGCATTCTGCGGCTCTTGAAGGCGCTGCGCCACGAAGTCCCGTTTGTGGCCGAAACAGCGCGGCGGCACAAACTCGAAAATGCCAAGTGCGCGGCCTACGTGTTCAAGAATGTGCACACGAAGTCTGGCGGGAAACTTTCCTTCGCGCGCGTTCTGTCGGGCGAAATTCCCGATAGTGCCATTTTGATCGGCAAGGATGGCAAGGAAGAACGTGCGGCTGGACTCTTCACTATTAAAGGTGAGGAGACGCAGAAACGCACATCTGCGAAAGCTGGCGATACCATTGCGCTTGGCCGGTTAGAGAGCATATGCGCTGGCGAGACGCTGACCACTGAAAAGGCCGGCGTCATGCAGATCAAGGCGCCGGCCGCGCCTGAAGCTGTGCAGGCCATCGGTCTTGGGCTCAAGGACCGGAAGGACGAAGTGAAGTTGTCGGCAGCAGTTGCCAAGCTTTGTGAAGAAGACACCTCACTGCGCGTCGAACACGCCACCGACACACATCAGATCGTGCTGCATGGGCAAGGCGAGATGCATTTGCGCGTGGCGCTTGAGCGGTTATCGCGCAAGTACGGGATCGAGGTCGTGCGTGAACCGCGGCGCATCGCTTACAAGGAGACCATTAAAGGCTCGACGGAAATCCGCGGGCGCCACAAGAAGCAGTCAGGCGGTCACGGGCAGTTCGGTGACGTCAAAATCGAAATCAGGCCTTTGCCGCGTGGCTCCGGCATTCTCTTTGGAGAGAAAATTACCGGCGGCGCCGTGCCGAAGAACTACATACCGTCTGTGGAAATTGGCGTGCGCGATTACCTCGAAGAAGGCCCGCTCGGCTTTCCTGTCGTCGATGTCGGAGTTACGCTTACAGACGGCTCGTATCACACGGTCGACAGCTCAGACATGGCGTTTCGTCAAGCTGGGCGGCTCGCCATGTCAGAAGGCATGCCAAATTGCAATCCCGTGCTGCTTGAGCCGGTTATGGCGGTTGAAATCGCGGTGCCGTCCGAATCCAACTCACGCATCAACGGCATCATTTCGCAGCGGCGTGGCCAGATACTTGGCTTCGACGGGCGGACCGGTTGGCCGGGATGGGACCTTATTCAGGCGCACATTCCGGCCTCTGAAATGGACAACCTCATCATTGATCTGAGGTCGGCAACGGCAGGTGTCGGGTCTTACACCGCCAAATTCGATCATCTGTCGGAGCTCACGGGGCGCCTGAAGGATCAGGTGTTAGCTGCCCAGAAACAGGCAGCGGCATAAACTTCGCGCCTGCCATGAAACGCGCTTGAAACGCGAAAGGCGACTCGAATGAGCCGCCTTTCGTTTTCCAGCCAGCCGGCTGGAATGATCTCAGGTCCGTGTTCCCAGGCCGTTAGGCGACCAGCCCCGAGGCTGACTGTGTGACACGCCCACACCGGCCTTTGGCTGTTGCTAAACCTAGCGCGAAGGGCGAACGGGGGTGAGTCGCCCTTCTTCGGCGCTCGGCTGGAAGGTCGCCTTTCCGCTATGCGGCGGCGACCCAGCAGCCTGAGACGAAACCGAACGCGACAGCGTCCGGATTCCTACGTGCAGCTTCGAGTAGTTTTTCTGGAGCTTGAACATCGACGGCCTTACCCGTCTTCCTTTCCGCTCTAGCGCCATTCAACAAAATGACGACCTTGCCGAGTAATTCGGCCCGTATAGTTTTCATTGCTGCCCTCCAGCACACAAAAATAATTCTGAAGTGACTGAAAAACGACTACGCCAACGTCACCAGCATCAGCAATTTATGCCGGCAATGCCACTATAGTATGACACAGAAACGAGGTTATCCACAAGGGTAACTCGCAGGTGCGAAGAAAATTTATAAGAACACCGATTGTGAGTGCGGTGCAATAACTTGCTGAAAGAAGTTCACCTTCTTACTTCTGGATCATGACATCAGAACCGATGTAGGCTCGTGATTATTAGTAGTTATCAACAGGGCCCCAAATCTGTGTGAGACGAGCGTCGCGCCCGCAACCGGCGCGATAAAATTTGTAGCGCGTTGCGTTGGTTTTGTAGAAATTTTGATCCTTTGCGGGCGTGAAGTCGCCAGCGTCCAAGATCTCAACGACGATGGGCTGTTTCAGTTTTCCGCCCTTTTCAAGCGCCGCCTTGCTCTCAGCCGATAAGCGCTTCTGCTCGTCGTTATAGACAAATATGGCCGGGCGGTACTGGCTGCCGCGATCGCAGAATTGCCCCGTGGCGTCGTGCGGATCGACGTTGCGCCAATAGTGAGCGAGCAACTTCTCATAGCTGACAACGGCTGGATCGTAGGTGAGACGCACGACTTCCGTGTGGCCTGTTTCTCCAGTGCCGACTTGTTCGTAGGTCGGGTTCTTGGTGTGGCCGCCCATGAAGCCGGATTCAGTGTCGAGCACGCCTGCAACCTTATCGAAATCGCTTTCAACGCACCAATAGCACCCTGCCGCAAAGGTCGCGACGGCGGTCTTGGTGTCTGCGGCGCGGGCCGTGGCCGACGCTAATGTTAAAACAAGCAAAAAAGCGGTCAGCGCGCGCATGGGCGTACCTCTATCGGATAATTGGTTGCGGTGATCGGGTGGCGGGTGAATTTAGCTGCCTGCCTTTGGCACGAATTTCATCGAGACACCGTTCATGCAGTAGCGCAAGCCGGTTGGCTTTGGGCCGTCTTCAAAAACGTGACCGAGGTGTCCGCCGCAGCGGCGGCAATGAACTTCTGTGCGCGTCGCGAAGAAGCTGCTGTCGTCCGACGTGCCAATAGCGTTATCGATCGGCTTGAAGAAACTCGGCCAGCCCGTGCCGCTGTCAAACTTGGTTTCAGAGATAAAGAGCGGGAGGTCACAGCCAGCGCAGTTGTAAGCGCCTGCAGCGTAGATCGTATCCAATGGCGACGTACCAGCGCGCTCGGTGCCGTGTTTGCGCAGGACCTGGAACTGCTCAGGCGTCAAGATCTTCTTCCACTCGGCTTCTGTCTTGGTCACTTCGAACTCCGTCTTGGTCTCTCCGGCCGCGAAGGCGGATGTGTTGCGCAAAGGCAGGGCGGCGGCGAGGGCGAGCCCAGCACCAAACCCAACCCTTGTAAAGTCGCGTCGCGTAAACATGTTCCAGTCCTCATTCCATTAATTGGGTTTTGCCGTTAATTGAGTTGAGTCGCGTCATCCGGCCAAGAATCGGTTTCACAATCAGATACGCGCGAAACTAGGCCAGCGTTTCGTAAATGGGGGCTATGGAATCGATCACGACTGCGTGGGTTTCATGACCGGGCGGCAATCTCAACTTGTTTATCGAGCTTAATTTCAAGCTCGGTGAGCTTGCAGCGGTAGGCCAGCATTTGAACCCCGGCGCTGGCTGCCTTAACGAACGCTGCGGCGTAGGCGGGGTCGATGTCACCCGCCACATCGAACAGTTTGGCGTCGCCGCGCTGGATCAGGAACACCATGACCGCCCGGTGACCGGCCGCGACCATGTTGCCAAGTTCTACCAGATGTTTGACTCCGCGCTCGGTCTTGCTGTCGGGGAATTCCGCAAGGCCCGCCTTGCGCATGAGGTGCACATTCTTGATTTCGACGTAGCAACATCCCTTCGACGGATCGTCGAGAAAGATGTCGATGCGGCTGTTCTCGCCGTATTTCACTTCGCGGCGCAAGTCCTTGTAGCCAAGCAGCTCGCCCACCTGTTGTGCGGCGATGGCCTCGCTCACGATGGCGTTGGGGTGGTTGGTGTTAATGCCAACGAGCGTGGGTGACTTTTCCGGCCCGGCTTCGATCATCTCCAAGGTGTGGCGGTATTTGCGCGTCGGGCTATCGCTTGTCGAAAGCCAAACGGCTGAACCGGGCGTAGCGAGACCGAGCATTGATCCGGTATTGGGGCATGTTGCGGTTACAGCGCGGCCATCCTCAAGGATAACGTCCGCTAGAAAGCGCTTGTAGCGCTGGGTGAGGGTGCCTTTGAGGAGGGGCGAGGGGAATTTCATGGGGCATACATAGCGACCCGCGCTCACCGGCTGCAACGCAAATCCCACCTATTCTCAGCGCAATAGCGTGATTTGATGGCCGGTGGTATGCATCAAGGCGGTAGGCGATCAAAGGGCTAACAAAGGAACCGGGCAATCGTGGGCGCACCCAAGGACATTACGGCTGCAGTGCTCGTGATCGGTGACGAGATCCTGTCGGGGCGCACCAAGGATAAAAACATCGCCGTCATTGCGGAACGCATGACCGATATCGGCATCCGCTTGAAAGAAGTGCGCGTGGTGGCGGACGATGAAGCCGAGATTGTAGCGGCTGTGAACGCTCTGCGCGCCCGCTACACCTATGTTTTCACAACCGGCGGCATCGGTCCGACACACGATGATATCACAGCCGATAGTATCGCCATGGCATTTGGTGTTGCGATCGACATCGACCCTAGAGCCCGCGCTCTTATGCAAGCCGCCTGCGACGCGCGCGGCGTGGAGTTGACCGAAGCGCGGCTCAGAATGGCGCGCCTGCCAGATGGCTCCGAACTCGTTGAGAACTCGATGTCCATCGCGCCGGGCTTCATGCTCGGAAACGTCATCGTCATGGCCGGTATCCCAGACATCATGCGGGTTATGCTGGACGCCGTGACACCAAGGCTTCAGACCGGCGCGCGCGTGATGTCTGAATCGATCGCGCTGGATAAGCCTGAGAGCCAGATTGCCAGTCTCTTTGCGGCGCATCAGGCGCTCTATCCCGATATCGCGATGGGGAGCTATCCCTGCATGCGCGATGGCCGCCCGGCGACGGATCTTGTGTTGCGCGGCACCGATGCGTCCCGGCTTCAGGCAGCGTTGCGCGAACTTAGAGAGAAGCTGGGTTTGTCAATTGTGGCCGGCTAAGTTCTGTGCCGACACGAGTATACTTGTGTTATTTCTTTGAAATATAACAACATTGTGCGGCGCAACATGGCGGCGATCCGCCACGGTGCACTTGATTGGTTAATGCATATGCTGAGCCCGTTCGGCTGGCTCTGTTTGAGATAGCAACGCCCGGCCCGAACCCATGGAGGAAGACAATGCGCTCGGCACGCGCATGGCTGAAGAGAATAAAGGAGCGTCATATGTTTCGAGGGATTTCGCGGATCAGGATCCGCGCGTTTTCATTTTCTGCGTTGATTGCAGTTTTTGCGGTTCCCGCCCTGCCAGTCTTCATGGCAAACCAAGCCGAAGCCAAGACACCCGGCAAGACCTACTGCTACAAAAGCACCTGCCTCCAGGTTAAAACCCTTGTCGAAACGGCGGCCCTTATTGGCCGGGATGAAACACTCACCTCATCATACTACGACGACTGTAAATTCGATAGATACAATCCGTGCGGCCTGACCTCATCGGGTGAGAAATTCCGCCCCAACGACGCCGACAACGCCGCGAGCCCAATCTATCCAGATGGCACGGTCGTGCTGTTGTGGAATGAAAAGAACGGCAAGGCTGCCGTCGTGCGCATTAACAATGCCGGGCCTTATTGGGGTAAGCGCAAGATTGACGTGTCGCGCGCAACGGCCGAGAAGCTCGGCTTCAAGAAACGCGGCGTGGCGAAACTTGCTGTGCGCGTGATCTCGGCGCCGAGTAAGGCTGAAGCGCGCTACAAGAAGAACCGCCGCTACGACGCTCTGCCAGGTGCACTTGGAACGTTCGCGTCGCTTGAGTCTGCTGCTGGCGGTATGATGCTGGCGATGGCGGGCGGCAAGACCGAGACGTTTGCGTCCGTTGTCAGCAAGTTGCCGGGCGCCTCTATTGCCCCAACGACTGCCTTGAGCGGCGCCAGGTTCGCCAACGCCGATATGCTGCGCGGTCAAAACGCCGAGTTTACGCTTGGCGGCGAAACACCCGCCGATGGTCTGAGGGCTGCTGCCCGGCGCACCTTTGGTCTTGATCGTGAAATCCGCCGCGTGGCCCCATCAACGCTGACGGCTGAAGCACTCTACGAGCGCATTCGCGCACCGCTGTAAGGCTGCGACGCGCTCGTGTTTGCGAAATAACGCAGTGTTTGCGATATAACACAGTGTTTGCGAAATAACAAAGGCCTCTCCGGTTTATCGCCGGGGAGGCCTTTCGCGTTGATAACCGTTTGCAGAATTCAGATTGATTAGTTGCCAGATCGATCAGTTAACCGGCATCCGGTCGCGGCGGCCGAATTCCTTCTTGCGCGCGCCAGCGGACGGCTGCTCCGCGTCGTCCTCACTATCGTCATCCGCGACGAACAAATCATACTGCGTGTCGAGCGCATCCAGGAACGCGCCGGCCATATCGAGCAGCGGCCCAAGAGCCAAGCGCTTGGCCACCAGGAAGCTATCGTCGATTGTGAGCTGCGCCGCGTTCGTCACATTGGGCGCATCCGGCGCAATGAGTCCGCGGCTGCGCACATAAGCGACGAGACCGTCGCCGGTGTCGAAATCGTCGTCCGTGGCGTCGCCGCATTCGGAGACGGCGTCCATCAGAATGGCCGTGCCGCCAACGAAGAGATCGGCGATGGGCGCAAAGCGTTTGTCGGTTTGGCTCAAGGTGCGGGCGTGTTCGCGCGCCTTGATGGCGTGGGCGATGAGGATCAATTCGTAGCCGCGCACATCTTCAGCGATGGCGCGCTGGCTGCTGGCGAAGACTTCGGGCTCTCCCGGATATTCCGCCAGGCTGCGCCAGTCGGCGCCGCACGTGATGAGATCTTCGCCAGCGGCCAGAACACCGTCGAGATGATCGGCCAGCATATAAACAGGCAGCGGCGCCATGGGCGCTGTCTTGGTCATTGGTATAGTTCCCGCAAACTTCGTGGTGACTCGAAGGGCGAGAGTGCACTGATTCGCTCGTCCTCCCAACGCGAGCACAAGGGGCCTGTGGGCGAGCTGGGATAACGTGTGGATGGGACGCGTTGATACAACTTATCTATCCTTATGCGGCGCCGGAGCGGAGCGTTTTTTGAAGAAGGAGCGGACCAGCCCGCTGCGCCAGAGCTTTAGCGCGGCGAGCCGCGAGGGCCGCGTTTGGAATTCCAAAAAAGGAAATGCGTCCCTTTTAAACCGGTCCGCGGGCGAACGGAGTGTCAAGTCTTAGCGCCGCCACTTGGATAGGAGGCTGCTCTCCACGTGAGCGTCTCACCTCACGCAGGCGGCGGGTGCTATTAGCACAGCCCGTGCGTAGCGGGCCGTGCAGTCCGTCACCTCCGCTCTGGCGGCGTCCGGCGCCCCGGACGTCCCCTTTTGCAGAGCGGATGGGAGTGATTATCGCTCATTTTGCGTGCGCGGGGAATGCGAACCGAGAGGTTTGGTTGATGGGGATTTGGATGCGGCAACCGGCAAGTGGCGTTAGGCATGAAGGTGGAATCATTATCCACCCGCGTTCCCGGCCGGAGTGATGCGAAGCTATCACGCAGAGCCGGGATCTTTCGCGGTTGCTGGCGTGCCCCAATGCGCCGGGGAAAGGTCCCGGATAGCCGCGCCTGCGCTTCGCGCCGGGACGCGGCTTCCGGGAAAGCGGGTGAGTGGCGGCGCCTGCTCAACGACATTCCGCAGTGTTGTCTGGCGAAGGTCGAAATGCGCTGCGCCGACGGAGCTGGCGGGTTAGCGGGCCCTTCACTCGTGCCGTAACCCGACGGCAGCGGGTGGGGTGCTGGAATTTTCTTTGCCGAGGTCCGGCGGAATACGCGACGAGTGCAGTGCGCCGCTATTCCGCCCTACGTTTCTTCGCTTTGTTTGATCCGTGCCACGTGAGCCATTGCGAGCTACGCGGGCTTGTGCGAGACGTAATGCGCCGCATGGAGGCAAGCCGGCGTATGTGATTTGGTGCATGTGGCGCGTTTCGCGCGCGAGGCTTGGTGCATTACGCCGAGGCCGAGTGAAGAGCGGCCTCGACTAATGGCACCCTACGTTTCTTCGTTTTGCAGGTACGGGCTACGCGAGCTCGTCCGGACCCGAGACGACCAGCGATCAAAGTCAGTGGCTAACGGAACTCAACTTGCCTCTCGGCAGTTAACGATAGAGCCAAACCACAACCGCTCGAAGGATATGGAAATGTCCTACACAGATCTGTTCGTCGTCCCCGTGCCGACGAAGCGCCGTCTGGCGAGAGCATGGCGCATTGTCGTGCGATGTCGTTGTCGCTTGCCGTTACGAACGAGGCCGAGGCTGACCGTCTGTTCAATGCGCTCGCCAAGGACGGAACCGAGCAGATGCCGCTCGGCACGGCGTTCTTCTCGCCGCGCTTCGGCGCCGTCGCCGACAAATTCGGTGTGTCGTGGATGATCATGGTGCCAGCGGCGGCCTGATCACGTTGGATTCACGCCCAGTATTGCACGAGAGAGGAGCACAACATGAGTACGAAACTGTTCGTTAATCTCCCCGTCAAAGACCTGAAAAAATCGATGGCCTTCTACAAGGCACTCGGCTTCACGTTCAACCCGCAGTTCACCGATGACACGGCTGCCTGCATGGTGATCTCCGAGCACAACTACGCCATGCTGCTCACGCACGAGAAGTTCAAAAGTTTCGCGACGAAGCCGATCCCGGATGCTCACAAGACGACCGGCGTTATGGTTGCCATGTCGCTCGACAGCAAGACCGAGGTCGACGAGATGGCGGCCAAGGCCGTCAAGGCCGGCGGCAAGGAGCCGAGTCCGAAGGTGGACTACGGCTTCATGTTACAGCGCACGTTCGAAGACCTTGACGGGCATACCTGGGAGCCGTTCTGGATGGACCCGACCCACGTGCAGAAGGATTAATCAATGACGTGCGCCCCGCCACCGCCGCGCGCACGAGATCGAGCGCAACCAGCATTGTCCGCCGTGGCAACCGATCGGCAAATGCAGCGGCTACCGGCGCGACACCGACGTAAGCAATCATCTTGATCGCAAGTGCGGTTCCGAGCACTGCGCCAGCCTCGGCGCCCGCAATGTCGTACGCGAGAAGCCCAAGCGCAACAGTGGCTAGCCCGGTGCCGACGAGTGCGATCACTTGGGCCAGAAACAGATGGCGATAAGTACGGTTGGCAAATACCTGCAGCATGTCACAATCTCAGCAGTTAGCGGCTAGTTTATGCGCTGATGGTTGTCGCAAGAATGCTGCCTTTGCTTGGTGCAAGCTCGGCGGCGAAATGATTGAGCATTCTTTCTCATCACGCTGCCATGCGATCAACACTTTTGGAATTTGCGTGCCCGGCCCTGAAGTTGCGGTTGCGGCACAGCAGGGCTTCCCCTGTGCATAACGTGTTGACAACACTATCAGCCACGATTAGCTAACCCCCCATGGGGGATACGAAGGATTCGCGCATGAAGCAAGAAATTCCCGGGAATCACAAGAAAAATCACGCCCACGCTCACCCGCACGAGAGCCATCCGGGTATCATCAAGCGGTTGCGCCGTGCCGAAGGTCACCTTCGCAGCGTTATCGCGATGATCGAGGCGGGCAGAGCATGCACTGAAGTCGCGCCACAGCTGCGTGCGGTCGAACAGGCCATCGGTAATGCCAAGACCGAGTTCATTCGGGATCACATCGATCATTGCATAGGAAGCTCTACTTCGAATGGGGCCCGGAGCCTTGTGGAGGAGTTGAAGTCGATCACCAAATACCTTTGATGCGGAGCGGGGGCTGCGCACCGGCATAGCCGGACGTTTGACATGGGGGAAGAATGCCGAATCCGGGGGACAAACTTGGGATCGCCGCCGTTTTCGTCGCGAGCTTGATCGCGGCCGGTTGCGGTCAGACCCACGACGGACTTGTAGGAGCCAAACCGTTGCCTCCAGGACCTTATCTATCGGACCGCGACCTGCCGCTTCGCGAGTGGCGGCCCGAATTG
>JAYSVT010000192.1:0-1761 GCA_043718455.1 Hyphomicrobium sp. | reverse complement strand
GGCTGCGTCCGCTTCTGCTACGTCACGCCCGGGTCGCGCACGCCGCGGCGCTACCACAGTGAGCCCGATCTCGCCATCGCGGCAGTTGATGAAGCAATGCCGCCGATACCGCCCGACAAGCGCGCGCTCGAGAAGCAATGGGAAGCGCGGCGCGTTCGGCCGCAATTCAACAGCCAGCGCTACGGCACGCCGGCTTACTGCCAGTTAGCCAATCATTGTGCCGAAGAAATCAAACGCGGAGCCGACGATGAATCTGCAATGGGCGCGTTTCATAATCTCTTCGAGCCCCAGCGCGACGCGAACTTGCGTACGCGCCTCGATGAATATGCGCCTGCAGCCATGGACGCAGCGATCATCCTTGCCAGTTGACGAAAGGTTCTGCGTCTTGGTTGCTTTTCTTGCACTCACCACTCAGCAAGCGCTCTTGATTCTAAGGTTCAAGCGGGCTGGAATCATTTGATTGCAATCGACAGGCATTGTTCAGCATTTCTTTAGGAGAACGAAATGAAAGGCGACTTTACCCGCGACACCTTCGACCCCACCCGGCACTTCAGCCGCGTGCTGATGCAACAGGGCAGAGTGCAACTCGATTCCGACTGGAACGAGCAAGCGGCCATCACGCTGCACTACCTGAGAGCGCTTGCCGCGGATTTGATAGGGCCGCACGGCGGTAGCGGTTTTATGATCCGAGAGCGCCTTGAAAATGGGAAGCCTATCAAGTTCGACTTCGGGCTGAGCCTCGGAAACTATTACGTCGATGGCATTCTCTGTGAGAACGCGAACGACTTTGAATATAAGTTGCAGCGAGGCTACAACATTGACCCGGCACTGCCCGAAATCGCGGGAAATAGCATTGCAACCTATCTCGCCTATCTGGACGTATGGGAACGTCACGTGACCTACCACGAGGAACCTGCCATTCGCGAGTCCGCCTTGGGCGGAATCGACACGGGGACCCGAACGCGCGTGGAGTGGCAGGTCAAGCTTCTGGCTTTAGATTCAGATAACGTAACCGCCGCGACGGATATCGAGGAAGGCTTTAAAAAGAGGTACGATAAATTTATCGAATTCTTGGCCACCAACAAAATTCAACCGAGTGACGGCCAGTTGGCGGCACGGGTTCCGCCGAACGCCGAAACGACAGACGCGTGTGTCGTTCCCTCGGACAATCGTTATCGGGGCGTCGAAAACCAGCTTTATCGCGTGGAGATTCACCGGCCCGGCCCCGCGTGGAACGGTAACAGCGCGGCTGACCTGGCTTTTGCCGCGACGTTCAAATGGTCGAGAGAAAACGGTTCCGTTGTTTTCGCTGTCGTTAACGACCCACCACTTAGCGCCGGGGGGACCACAGTCATAACCTTGGAGGAATTCGGGCGAGACAAAAAGTTTGATTTGTCGAAGGACGACTGGGTCGAACTGATCGACCACGACTATGTAATGCGCAACGATGCGAAGCCGCTTTTGAGGGTGGCCGAGATAGACCGCGATGAGATGACGGTCACTCTAGAGGGGACGGTCGCTGCCGGCGTCGGCGCCAATCAGAGCACCCCTCCGTTGCTGCGGCGCTGGGATCATCGCGCCGGCCGTACTTCTAACGGGGCGGATATCGTCGAAGGCGCGCTTGTAGTGAAGGCGGGCGCGGCAGGGAATGAGGTCTGGCTTCAGCTCGAGGACGGCATCGAAATCAGTTTCGCGCCTGCGGAACGCTACCAGACGGGCGACTATTGGCTGATCCCGGCGCGCACCGCCACCGGCGATATA
>JAYSVT010000191.1:0-1767 GCA_043718455.1 Hyphomicrobium sp. | reverse complement strand
CCGCTTGCCATGTCGGTCGGCATTCGCCCGTGCACGGGGGCGCTGCTGCTCTTGATCTTCGCCATGAGCCAGGGGCTTCTTTGGGCCGGAATACTCGGGACGTTTGCCATGGCGCTCGGCACTGCGATTACGGTTTCCATACTCGCGGCGCTGGCCGTTTATTCGCGCGATTTCGCTGAACGCATGTCGGGCAACGGCAGTCTCTGGGCGCAACGCATTCACATCGCCGCCGGATTTGCCGGTGCGGCGCTGGTTTTTCTCTTGGGCGCCGCGTTCTTTATGGCGTCACTCAGGGGATCCGCCCCCCTATAGTGCGCAACTTATTCTGAGCGCTGTCTCAAATTGAAACACGTCTTAACCAGCTCTTCAGATCTTGGCCCACGTCACACTCACTCTCCGCTAAGTTCCTATCCGGCTCCGCAGTTGGATCTCCAAGGAACAGAAGTTCATGCGTCATCACCTGCTCTTTTTGGCCGTCGCCGCGTTCGTTGGCATCTCAGTGTCGGTCAGCAAGGCCGGACTCGACGTCGAAGCCCCGCTCCCCAATGCCAGCAATCTCGAACTGATCGTCATGGAAGCCCCGGGTTGCACGTACTGCGACATTTTCCGGCGTGACGTACTCCCATCCTATCAGGCGTCCGAACGTGCCAAGGATGTGCCGATCCGCTTTCTCGATATCAATGACGCGAGCCCGGAAGAACTGGGCCTCAATTCACCCGTTGATATTGTCCCAACTTTTGTCGTGCTCAAGGACCATAAAGAAGTTGGCCGCATACCGGGCTACGTGGGGCCTGAGTATTTCTTCCATTCCATCAATCATTTGATTTCCAGCGCGCCTTGAGGCCAAGTGGCGGCGCGAGGGCTGAAACAACGCTTGCCACCCAATTGTCTTAACTCAGGCAATCCGCTCTGATAGGTTCCACCGAGTTTGGAACGAATGTGACCGGAGCAAACCCATATGCGTCGCCGCGATTTCTTGCGAACGTCAGCGCTTGCAATAACGGCGCTCGGAACGGGAAGTGCCGCTGCACCGGCGCGTGCGGCACCCGCAGTGTTGAAGAAAACCAGAGACTTCATCGTCGCAAGCCCGTGGCCCCAAAGTGCAAGCGGGTTCTCGGATTTGGCATTTGGATTCACGCGGCGCCTGGAGCAGGCGTTTGGCGGCGGAATCAAGTGCCACCTAGAAACGAGACCGGGCGCTAGTATCGACGCACTTGGCCTTGGCGGCGCTGACCTCCACATCGGATTTGAACACGAAAATGTTCCGCACTACGCGGCATTTGGCTATTTCGCCGGTCTGCCCGGGCACATGGGATTGAACGCCGGAACGTTCAGCGATTGGCTGACAAGCGGCAGCGGGCAAGCGCTCTGGGACGCGTGCTCGGCGCCGTTCGGAAAGAAGTCGCTTATGATCGCACATACCGCGATCGGCGGTGGACTGTGGGCAAAAAGCGATTTACCGGCCCTCACGGGCAAGACAATTGTTGCTCAAGGACTAGCCGGCGACGTCCTCAAAGGATTGGGCGCGGTGATTTCCGATATCGATATGAACGCCGCAGGCGCCGCTATGGCCAGCGGAAAGGCTGACGCCATCGAAGTGGCTCATCTCATCGAGGCGCTCGAAACGGGCGTTGCACAAAGCGCAACGACAGCGTTTTTGCCCGGATTCTATCGTCGAGGAAGCACATTTGCCGTGTCCCTGAAACGTGAGCTTTGGGATAGCTTCGACGCCGAAGCGCAAGCCCTCGTCAGTGACGTGGCGGCCGA
>JAYSVT010000020.1:0-8470 GCA_043718455.1 Hyphomicrobium sp. | reverse complement strand
ACCGCTCGCGCGTATCGTTTCGTGGGCCACGACGGGCGTCGATCCTTCGATCATGGGTACGGGCCCGATCTCGGCATCGAAGAAGGCACTTGAAAAGGCCGGTTGGACGCATGCCGACCTTGACCTCATCGAAGCCAACGAAGCCTTCGCTGCTCAAGCGATTGCCGTCAATAAAGGCATCGGCTGGGATACGGACAAGGTCAACGTCAATGGCGGCGCTATCGCCATAGGTCATCCGATTGGCGCTTCCGGTTGCCGCATTCTCAATACGCTTCTGCACGAAATGCAGCGCCGCGACGCCAAAAAGGGCCTTGCCACACTGTGCATCGGCGGCGGCATGGGTGTCGCACTCTGCGTCGCTCGCGACTAGTAGCGTTGTGGTCAGACCTCACACATGCGTGGTCCGGGGTATCACTCGGGAAATTCATGTGAGGGTCTGACCCCTGTTTCACATCAAAAATTCCAAAATTAAGAATCTCAGGGAGAGAAACACTATGGCACGAGTTGCCCTCGTTACCGGCGGTACACGCGGAATTGGTCACGCCATTTCGATCGCATTGAAGAGCGCAGGCTATCGCGTTGCCGCAAGCTACGCTGGCAACGATGCCGCCGCCCAGGCATTCCAAATCGAAACCGGTATCCCCGTCTACAAGTTCGACGTCTCGAACTTTGAAGCGAGCGAAAAGGCCGTGAAGCAAATAGAGAAAGACGTTGGGCCCATCGACGTGTTGGTCAACAATGCCGGCATCACCAAAGACACCATGTTCCACAAGATGACTAAAGAGCAGTGGGATGCGGTCATCGGCACCAACTTGAACGGATTGTTCAATGTGACTCGCCAGGTTTGGGAGGGCATGCGCGCGCGCAAATTCGGCCGCGTCATCAATATCTCATCGATAAATGGCCAAAAAGGCCAGATGGGTCAGGTAAATTATTCTGCTTCTAAAGCCGGGGACATCGGTTTCAGTAAAGCTCTCGCACAAGAAGGCGCGCGCGCTGGCATTACTGTGAACGTTATCTGCCCCGGTTATATTGCGACCGAAATGGTGAAGGCGATTGCTCAGGACGTTCTTGAGAAGAACATTCTTCCGCAGATTCCGGTCGGCCGTTTGGGCGAACCGTCTGAGATCGCACGCGCGGTCGTGTTTCTCGCCTCCGACGACGCCGGTTTTATCACAGGCTCGACGATCACGGCGAACGGCGGTCAGTATCTAGCGAGTTGATTTGTGGCATGACCGTCAGCTACGCAATATTGCGACGTGCGGTCAAGCTGAAGAGAATACCAGAGAAGGTGACCGGCACGGATAGATTACCCCGCTCCCGTGCCGGTCGTCATCCGGCAAGGCCCTCGCCTGCCGAAAGACGATTAACGCGTTCACAGGTCAAAGGTTCCAGAGGTTCAGGCCGGTGCCAAGCCCCGCTTGATTGCCAAAGCGGCGACGACTGTGGCGGGCATGCGCCACTTTGCTGACTGTTGGATAGCGCCCGTCACATAGCCGACAACACTGAGTTGCCGGGGCCGGGCAAAACTCTCGCGCAGCTTTGGAAGAAGAGCGTGATATTCGCGCCTTCCAACATCTGCCGACGGCTCGAGAAAATAGCACGAACCAAGCTCGGGACGTAATTGCGCATACCACGCTTCACCCAGCATTTGGTAGAGTACGGGTTCGTCTAATTGATTAAGAAAACTGGGGCTAGTGTATCGGGCTGTCGTTTCTTCAGTGTTGAGTGCCATGTCGCCGTTTCCCTTTACTCTCACAATCAGGACATTTGGCCTCTAGAGAAACGCGCAATCAGCGAAGCTAAGGAGCCGGACTTCGAGCTCGATGATTAGGTTCCATCGTTCGACCCTTTACCATCACCACCAGTTGTCAACACATCGTCCGCTACCGTACTGACGCAGAAGTTTTTGGCATCTTGCTACTTTCGTGTCGCACGCAGCTTCTAACGGGCGCCTCGATTAGGCCAGCGCAGACGCGCAAGTTGTTTCTTGCATCTGATAAGGCCGCATCCAGCATCAGCTCGACGATCGCGGCGAACGGCGGCCAAGACGCCGCTTAAACGTTGCGTTAGGTGAGTTTTTCTCAATTGTTCGCACCAAAAGCCCCGTGCTTTACGAGAACCGCAGCGGTATCATTCGCTGCGGTATTTTCTTGAGCAGTTGCCGCCTGATGTTAGATGAGCCACACAAGAGCCGTGCGGCCAGCCTAACGGCAAAGCAGGTGTGGGAGCGAAGTTGGCATGAAAAAAATCATCGGTAGTCTTTTAGCGGTCTTGGCAATGGAACTTCTTGCCGGGTGCTCGGGTTCAACACCAGGTTTCATGACACCGACGAAACCGCGCAGCGCCAGTGACGATCCGACAATGGATCCATGGGAACGCGTTAGTGCGCAGATGAAGGAAAAACAATCGCCGGAGCCAACCGCTACAGCACCAGTTGCGACGCCCGCACCCGTTGCGCAGCCAGCCGCCGCACCAGCTCCCGTCACGCCGGCCCCGAAAGCGGCGCAGTAAAACTGGCTGTGCCAACGCTCGCTCATTTATGGCGTGCCGTGTGGCCCGCCAATTAACCGAATTGCTTAATTGTTCTTTGGCCGGATTAGACAAGCCAATACACATCGCCAAGCGCGATGTGGGCTTCACGCTTGGCCGTAGGCGTAATGTCGGCACACGAAAGTGATTTTCACTGCAGCGTGTAATTCTAGTCGCTTGAGTTGTTGTCGAAGTGAACAATCGGCCCTAATCGTTTTGTGAACGCCATTCATGCGAATTCCGCTTGGCACACCTTCATATCTAAAGTGGCAGCGTCGTTGCCGCCGTGCAAAGATCATGTTAGTCTGCCGACGTTGTTTCGAACATACCGCTATACTCGGATTGTAGCGAATCCGGTCGTCACTTCCGTCTTTTGTTCTTTTTGGTTGGTCCATGTACACGCCGCGCGTAGCTAGTCTGTTTTTAGTCTATACGTCCTTTGTCGCGGGAACGTGCGCGGTTTGCCATTCACTCTTTACAGCCACGGCCTCGATCATCGTTTTGGCGCCGCAGGTAGTAGGTGTCAAAGGACAGCCTAGTTATTCTCGCGTTGAAGGCTGGCTGAAGCGGCAGTCCATCGACAATCTTAAAAAGCCAACGGCGACTGCCGCAGTCCGGACGACAGGCGATGCTAATTCTGGAATGATGGCTTCAGCTCCAGAACACGATATTGCACATGCACTCGTGTTGGCGGCGGCAATCGATAACGCAGAACACAATCAAGTCACGCCGCAGACTTCCCCGCAATCCGGGCCGGCGGATGCACTTCGCGCACGTCCGGTTCACCGCCGCGTTCGTGTGCCGTCTTGCCAAGCGCTGCCATGTCAATCTGCATACTCAAAACCGATTGTGAAACTTCGGAGCAATTTTAAACCGCTTCTGGCCTCTGCGCGGCCGGTCAAGAGAGTGCAACAGCACACCATAAATGCCGCTTTGAAACTGCAGAAGATGGCGGGCATAAGTAAGGTCGCGACCCAATCACGTATGCTATCTGAAAAGCAAATCGCGTTGCGGCGCTTCAGGGAGACTCCGGCAGAAATTTCGTATCGCAGCTTTGTGGGGAAATTTGTGCCAGCAACATAGTTCGCGAGTGCGTCATTGAGGGTTGAAGTCGTATCCTTTTGTGTGCGTTGGTAGGTGGGTCGCAATGTCGAAGCGTAGATTGGCTGCTGGCTCGATGATGTTCTGCTTAGCCGCTTGCGTCATTGCGCCACCTGCGCCTGCTCTAGCGCAAAATTCGGCCGGCACGCTTGAAGACAGTCTGCAAGACCAGATCAACAGCTTGCCGGACGAAATCAATCCGCTCGCAGATCGCGATGCCTTGAAGTCGTTTTACGCCGGCCGCCAGTACCGGCCCGTGTGGGTAGATGAACTGGGTCCAACGCGCGCTGCACGGAGCGCCATTGCCGGATTGGAACGCGCGGACGACTGGGGCCTTAATATCAATGGCCTCAAACTCAAATCCGTATTTGTGCCGCTTCAGCAGGGCCGGTGGACGAGCGCCGAAGCGGCCGCGGCAGAATACGAGATTTCAGCGGCAATTTTATCGTATGCTCGCCAAGCTCGAGGCGGGCGCATCGCAGAGCCAGCACGCACTCTATCGTCATATCTGGACCGGCGCCCCATCATGCTGGCCCCGGCCGACGTGCTAGCGCAAACCACGGCGGCGTCTGAGCCAGACGGCGTGTTGCGATCGTTCCATCCGCGGCACGAACAATTCCACAAGCTTCAAGCACTTTACGCGAAGTTGCGCGTTCAGAAAAAATCGGCTGAAGGCGCGGGTCGTGTGCCAGGGAAGGGCCCAGTGCTTTTGCCCGGACAGAGGCATTCTGATATTCCAGCGCTACGCCGGCGCCTCTCTGTTGCGGCCCAAAGCGATGATCTTGAACTATATGATGACGCGCTTGAGCAGGCCGTCAGAAACTTTCAAGAAGCCGAATCGCTCGCCGCGGACGGCATTGTTGGCCTCAAGACCCGCAAAGCATTGAATGCCGGTGTCGAGGACAAGCTCCAATCCATATTAGCCAACATGGAACAATGGCGCTGGATGCCGGATGATCTCGGCAAGACGCATTTATTTGTCAATCTACCGGCGTTCACAATCAAGCTCGTCCAAGACGGCGCCGTTACATTTGAAGAACGCGTCGTTGTTGGCAAAAGCACAACGCAGACGCCGGTATTTTCTCGCAACCTGACGTCCGTCGTTCTTAAGCCCTCTTGGCAGCTGCCTGAATCGATAAAGGTTGAGAAGCTGATTGATGCGCAGCGGCGCGGCAGTTCGATCGAGGACGAAGGGTACGTCATCAAGAAGGGACAAAAGATCGTTGAAAGCTGGAAAGTCGATTGGTCGAAGGCGGACTTGACCGCCTACACGTTTTTCCAGCCATCGGGCGAAGGCAACGCACTCGGCAAAGTGAAATTTCTATTTCCAAACAAGCACTCTGTTTACCTGCACGACACGCCCAAAAAATCACTCTTTGACTCATCCGAGCGTCTCTTCAGTCACGGCTGCGTTAGACTGAGAAACCCATTGGCATTTGCGCAACGCCTCATCGATATCGCAAAGGGCGATGACCCCTTGGATGTGAAAAAAGCTGTCGAAGACGGACCTGGTAACAATCAAGTCACGCTTGAAAACCCAATTCCAATTCATCTCGGTTACTTTACCGTCTGGGCCGCTGACGACGGACAGGCTGAGTATCTCGGCGATCCCTACGGGCACGAGGAGAGGATTGCGCTAGCACTCGAAAACAAGTGGGACGAGATCGACAAGGGTGGCGATCACCTAGCGGCCGTTGACACGCAAGAATTGAAGAAGGTGCGTCTCGAGGGACCGGGCAAAACCGTTGTCCGGTCAAACCGGGCCGCAAAGTCATTAGCTTCTCCGGCCCAGTTCAACAGGCGCTTGTCGCCTGCGATGGGTGTGACAAGGGTTGTCTTCTTTGCAAAGCCAAGGCCGGAGCGATCCTATGGCGGACCACGGGCGCAACGGGTAACGGCAGGAGATCTCATGCGCGGGGCGTTTGGACATTGAAGGGCGGGATACTGTTCTGCTCGTAAGCACGCACAAAAAAGCGCCCCGGAATAGGGCGCTTTTCATTTGTGATTACGTCGAGATCAGCCTCTCAGCCGCGTTCTGACGATGCGCGGAAACTCTTCTTCTGCCTCCATGGCGTTAAAGCCGCTTTGAGCGCGCTGTTCGGCAATGTGCTGGCGCCCCTCTTCCAAACTCCACCAGCGCTCGCTGACGGGGGCCTGTGCGGGCGCGTGAGTTGCGGCCTGAGTTGGCGCCTGTGCGTCCGGCTGCTGTTGTGACTGCTGCTGTGCAGGCGGCGCTATACGGCCATAGGCAGGACGCGCCTGCTGCGCTGGCTGCGACGAGAACCAAGCTTCGACGAGATCGAGTTCATCGGCGGAGAGTGCCAGTCCCTGGCTGCGGCAACGCGCAACGACGAAGTTGCGGAAGCGGCCGGCGAACAGATTAGCGGACGCTCCTTGTTCGAACCAAGGATCGCTCTCACTCACCACTTCGAGGATGAAGCGGAGATCATCGCGCTTGAGATCAAGCCCGAACTCCCGGGCGCGCTGCGTGATGTTGCCGAGCGTTTGGGCGCCCTGCAGCCCGTTGGCAGAAATTTCCTGAGCCATCACGTCGAACATGACGCGATACTCGGCCGGTGCCAAGGCCGGGGCTTGGCAAGCCTCATGGATGCGCGCGATCGACTGTTGGATGGCGGTGGCTTGTTCGGCTGAGCGCTGGGGCGGAGCGGGCGCTACCGGCGGCGCAACAGGAATGCTGACGCGTGGCGCCTCGCGGCGTTGCTCCATCTGCATTTGCGGCGCCTGAGGAGCCGAACGCGGAGCCATTTCGGCGTGGCGCTGCATCGGTTGTTGCTGAACTGGCTGAGTGGTGGGCTGAATGAAGCGCGCTGCAGGTGCCGGTTGGAAGTACCGCTGTGCCGACTGATCGATCGCCGGTTCAGGCCGGGCCTGTTCTTCTCGCACTAGCGGTGCGCTCGTCGTCTGCGGCACACTCATGGGCTGCGGTGTTGCAGCCGCCTGTGGCGCCGGGATCTGCGCAGAAATCAGCCCGGTTGCAGAAATGTGCCGGGATGCGTCGAACACAGTATAGGGAGCGGTATCGCTTAAGTGGATGTCATCGGGAAGTCCGGCGAGCAGCAGCTCGCGGAACGATCCATATCCGCCCCACTGCGTTCCAACCGTTTTTTCGTGGCCAACCATCCGCACTGCGCGGTCTGCCAATGTTTCGAGAGGAACGGGCTGAGGCGCAACACGAACGTGGCCGACAACTTCGGTCAGAATAGCGCGGCGCGCTGCATCGACGTCAATGACCTGGGCTGCGGTGCGTGGAGCGGAAATTTCGCGTGTTGTCGTCGTGCTGATTTCGCTTGTGTGGCGCCCGTTGAGCAGCAACGACAGAAGATTGCTCTCGCGTATCTCGCCATCGCTGATCGCCGTGTAGGGCGCTGCCGTGTGATCGTTCGCGTAGACGACCGTGCGGCGTGCGTGCGCCCTGAGACGATGCAGAACAGGCGTGAAATCGGCGTCACCCGACATGATGATGAATTCATCGAAGTAGGTGTCGTGGGTCAGGATATCGCGAATATCCATGACGATACGAATATCCGCAGAGTTCTTGAGCTGAGCCGTTAGCGGCGGGCAGTCGATAACTTCGAAGCCCGATTTCAAGAAGTTGTGGCGGATAAACGGGAAGGAGTTCATGTCCGTCGAATTGTCGTGCGAATTGCGCCGCGGAACCGGATTGCCATAGCAGCGGTTCATCACAATCCGGCGTTCGCTTGGCAGCGAGTAACCAGTTGCCGGGGTGATGAGTTCACCCGACAGAATGCCCTCTAACCAAAGACTGCTGTCTTTGGCGAAGCGCTTCGCAGCGTCGTCATTTTTACGTTTCAGAGACAAGTAGATGTTGTCGTAATCGACAAACACCGTAGTCAGAATAGGTCCTGAGGACTCGCGCTTCATCGACGGCAACCCCCGTTAGCCGGCTTTGCTCGCCGGAATACTGATTCGCCCGTACTGTTCATGAGTCGCCCGGGAGCGGCAAGAGATGCGATCAAGTTGCTTTGGGGAGAAGAGAATTATGCTCCGCCATGAAGGCGTTCTCGCCACTCAAGAAAATCCCGCCCAGTTGAATTGCGGGGACGATGCGAACACCGGGCATGGATGATCGTTGCGTGTTGCCAATTGGCCGCTGCGGAAGTCTTGCGCGCCGCTTGGCGCAAAGATTAGCGCACGGCTTCAGGCCTTATTCTTCAACTCGCGCAAACGCGCAAAAACTTGCCAATCTGGGGCGTACTGCAGTCCAAGCCGCGCGCGGATGGCGGATGAATTGGCTCGCAAAAAAGGATTGGTTGCTAGCTCGGCGCCCAACGTCGTTGGGAGCGTCGGCTTGCCCTGGATTCTCAGCGCTTCGACTTCTCGGACGCGCGCCTGCAGGGCTTCGTTTTCTGGTTCTACCGACAACGCGAAGCGGCCATTGGTCGCCGTGTATTCGTGACCGCAATAGATTTGAGTGTCTGCAGGTAGCGCCATGAGCTTTTGCAATGCGCCCCACATGCTCTCAGCATCGCCTTCGAAAATACGGCCGCAACCGAGCGAAAACAACGTGTCGCCGGTGAATGCAACTTTCGCCTCTGGGATGACATACGCGATGTGGCCAAGTGTGTGTCCAGGCGTTTCGATCACGCGCACGCCCATATCCGCAAACACCAGCGCGGTTTTCTCTGAAACGGCCTGATCTATGTGGGGAATGCGATCAGCTTCGCCTTCGGGCCCAAAGACCCGGCAGCCATATTTGGCTTTCAAGGCTGCAACCCCGCCCGTGTGGTCGATATGGTGATGGGTCACAAAAAGATGGCTGAGGTGCCAGCCGCGCTGATCAAGCGTGGCTTGGATA